>JAZUGM010000419.1:0-4959 GCA_045641205.1 Thermoguttaceae bacterium | reverse complement strand
AAACAAGAATCGACCACCGATTCAAATTCTTCCAACGACGCGCTCTCATAGGCGGCGTCAAGAAGAATTTCAATCGTCGATTTTTGCGGACAGGTTGCGACTCGTTTCCTTAAATATTCGGGATAAGCCCCAAATCGCGCGTTCAGTTTACGAGCGATCGTAGCCTTCTTTCCAAGATAATCGCCTTCTTTACGTCCCTCTTTACGTCCTTCTTTACGTCCTTCTTTTTTCAACAATTCAAACGTAGCGTTCATTGTTTCCATAGCTCCTTCGTCTTTTAGCTCCGCTACGACGTCAAGAATCTCGCGTTGCGTCAACGCGCGACCTTTAATCGCCGTAAGCGAATCAACCCAATAAGAACTTAAAACGCATTTAAATTTTTCAAGCGCGTCGTCGCCTTTGACGTTTCGTAAGGGCGTGATCCAGTCGCAACTGCGTACTTTGGGCGCGCGCGTCGCGACTCGCTCAAGTAAGTCAAAGAAAACAAACGTGCGTGGATCGAGTTTCTCGTCGCGCCAATTCGAGTGAACTACCGAAAATTTATAAAACAGGTCGTCGCAAGACTCCTTAAAAAGGCGAGTCGCCGGACTGATCAGAAAGAACTCGCGCAACGAACGAGCGCGCGAGTCAAAAATCCAACGAGGCTTGCCCGTGTAAAACAAAAACGGAATCGTCAAATACGAACGACTCTCTTTAGACTGCCGCGCGCGTCGCCCCGAAAACGCCGCGTCGCGCCAAACGCTAGTCAACAACTGTTGAAAGGCGCGAAGTTCCGGCTTACTTTTGTGTTCCTCGGAAAAAATCTGGACTCCGCTTCCGTCCCGATAAGGAACGGAAAAACGCGCGTCGTCGAGGGAAAGACGATTGCTAGAATCGACGAAAACAGATTCTTCGATATGAACTCGATCCCAGTCGAGCGACTCGTAAAAACGCGGCTCGAGCGAAAGGCGCATAACGTCCGAAAGGACGATTCGATCGCGCAACCCCCAAGCGACGACGTTGTTATGCGACGGGCGACGTATGACGCGAGTAAAAAAATCGTCGCGTCGAATACGACGAAACCCCGTTAGCGCTAGTTCAAAACTCATTGCCGACGCATCCTTTCCCTTGTCGCAAATCGGAAAAAGTTTTCCAGTCGTTCATTTTAACGCCTATCAAGGAGAAAATCAAGGAGTGAAAAGAATTTATCTTGGCAAAACGGGCAATTAAACGCGCTCGTTTACGGATTGGGACGCCGCGACAAGCGCCGATCGCTCGACGACGTTTGAACTTCCTTGCCTAAGCGTCGAATCGGCGTCTCCGTCGCAAACGCGTCGCGCTTAACGCTCAACTTTTCTGCAGTAAATCGGGCTTTTGCGAATAACTTAACGTTTCTTCCACGCTTGACGGGTCGACTTTGCGGCAACAGTCGATCAGCTGTTGCGCGACGTCCTCCAAATCGGCGCGCCAATCGAGCGGATTGACGTCGAGCGGTTTGAGCGGAATGAATTCCTCCAACAACAAAATCAATCTTAACAGGTGCCTAAAGACGACGCCTTCTTGTTTTTGCAAGTTGCGCGACAAAATAAATTTGTTGAAATCGCCCTTAAAATCGAACAAGATTTCGCCCGCCGCCCAAACGGGCGTCACGCGCAAGGCGACTCCGGGATATTGATAGTCGAAGAGACGACGTAGTTTTTCCGCAAACGTCAGAAGATAGACGCGTTCTTCCATCATACCGCCGAATCGGCGCCGTTTTTCCCACTCTTCGCGCTCTTCTTCTTCCGTTTTCGGAACGAGTTCTTCCAACGAAGCCAAACCGAATTGTAGAAGCTGTTTGTCGAGACGCGACGTCGCCAAGGCGCCGGGCGGAAGTTCGTCGTATTTCGGAACGCGCAAATAACGCGCCACCGTCGCCGGCGTTTCTAAAAGACTCTCAAACGCTTGGATGCGCTCCGCGCGATCCGCAGGTCCGAGTTGTTCGAGCAAGAACGAGCCGTAAATCGGATTGACTCCGCGCAAACTTGTCAACGTCTTGATTTTTTCCGTCGGATAGGCGCGAACGGCGCGATAAGCGGACGCCAACGCGTCGCGCGCTTCTTCGCTCAACGATCCAATATCAAGTTTAGGACGCGCGTTTTCGGACGGTTCCGACGCCTCGGACGCGGGTTTCGTCGGTTCCGACGTTTCTGCAGTTTCCGAAGCGACCGGGGCGTTTGGCGCGTCGGCGTCAAACGCGTCCAAATTGAAGAGGTCGTCTCCGCCGAAAAAGTCGAAGCCTTCGGGGACGCCTAATTCGGGCGCGAATTTTGGCGCTTGAATCGGCGCGTCGATCTTCGCCTTCTCCTTGGCGAACGCGTCCGCGCTAAACGTTTCGTCGATCGAGTAATCGTTTAACGTCGCGTCGTCGAACACGCCGGCGCCGAAGGGGCGCGCGCGTCGTTCTTTTTCTTTCAGTTCGCGACGACGCGCAAGCAACGCGGCTTGAGCTTCCGCCGTCGCGGGGATTCCGTAATTCGTCGGGTTTGGCGCAAGTCGCGCGAAGCCGCCGCGCCACAGCGTCAACAACATCTGATCGAGCGAACGTTGCATCGCTTCGAGACGCTTGGCGCTCGTCAAACGACGCGAGACAAGCGAACGAATCGGCTTGACGTCCGAATTCGATTCGACCATATGCGCGAGAAGACGCCAAGGAAGAGGACCGCGACTCGTCAATCTGCCGGCGGGGGAATCGCGCAACTGTTCGAACTGCTTTTCGGTCCAATACTGTTCGTTCCCGCGACGAATCGCCGCGATCTTCTTCTTGAGCTTTTTCTTCGCGTCGCGCAAGCCGGGATCTTTGACGTCTTCGGGAATTTCGTCGTACTTTTGACGCAGACGCGCCGTCTTAACGTCGTCTTCGTGCGCCAGCGCGAAAACGTAGCCGCGAGAGTCGAATTGAGGACGACCGGCGCGTCCGAAAATCTGTTGCGCGGAGCTGGATTCGACTAATTTTTTATCTCCCGAAGGTCCTTTGAGCAAGGTCGGCAGGACGACCGAACGCGCCGGCAAATTAATGCCGGCCGCGAGCGTTTCCGTACAAACGCAGAAAGACAGCAGTTTCTTTTGAAAAAGAGCCTCGACGATTCGACGGTATTTAGGCAAAACGCCCGCGTGGTGAACGCCGATTCCGCGCAACAACAACTGACGCAACTTTGGTCCGGCGCCGGACTTCATATCGTAAGCGCCAAGTTCTTCTTCGATCGCCTTTTGACGCGCTCCGTCGGTAACGTTCTTTCCCTTGGCGACTTCCGCGACGTCCCAACATTCGTCTCGATTGAAACAGAAAACGAGCGCGGGCGAAAGTCGTTCCTCTTCCGTTCCAACGCACATCGCTTCCAGTTGTTCGGGCAAGAGCTTGTCTTCGACCCATTGATAGACGAGCGGGACTTTTCGTTCGGACGACTGCACCAAATCGAGCGATCGATTCGCGGTCGTTCGTAGCCAACTTACAAATTCATAAGCGTTTCCGACCGTCGCGGAGATTAGCAACGTTCGAATATGCGCGGGGAGCAGACCCAAAGTAAATTCCCAGACGACGCCTCGCTCAGGATCGGCGAATTGATGGAATTCGTCCATTACGACGACGGAAACGTCTTCAAAGGAGAAATACGAACGTCCGCCCTTGAAATCGTCGTCGTCTTCGAAATCTTCCGGATTGACGGGGACTTCCGGCAATTTAGGTTTTTCTTCGGTCGGCGGCGCGACGGAACGCCCTTTTTCCATTTCCTCCCACGAAATCGAAAGGGAACGCTTGGCGTTAAGGGACGCCGCCGTTATTTTGGGCGCCTCGGACGCTTGGTTCGTCGACGCCTCTCGATCGTTTTCGGCGACGCGTTCCATAGGAGTCGTTTGACCCGAAAATTGTTCGAACGCGTCCGACGAAAGAAGCCGATTGAACAAAATTTCCGCGACGACCACAAGTATTTTGGCGTCGACGTTTTCGCGACGATTGCCCGTAATAAGACCGACGTCGGAACGATCGAAGCCCCAACGTTCAACCGTCGCTTGAAGTTCCGCGAATTTTTGTTCCGTCAACGCGATGAGAGGCGTCGTGTAATACGCGCGTTTGCCCGTCCTCAACGCTTCGTAAAGACCCGCTTCGGCGATTAGCGTCTTGCCCATGCCGGTCGGCGCGCAGACCAAGACGCCTTGGCGCGAGTCGAACCACGAGAGAATCGCCTCTTCTTGGAACGGATAGGGCGCGTAAGGCAACTGGTCGAGGTACTCTAACGCGAGTTCTTCCCGCGTGGGAACGTCCCCGTTCGAGACTTCGTTGCGTTGTTCGTCGAATGTCGGTTCTTGTTCTGAAGACGTCACGTTTTCGCCTTTCGTAGCGTCGCGTCAAAAAATTTATTGGTCGACTCGAAACGTCCGCGCGACGACGACGAGGAGTCGACAAAAAAACGATCGTTTTATAAGCGTTCACGGTAAGCCGCCGCATTTAATGCGCCGGTTGAGGTTGAATAATGAAACGCGGTCTCAAATACGAGCGCGGAGGTTGTTTTCTGAAATCGTTCGTTTTTTGGTTATTCAACGCCAACCGCCGAATTAAATTCGGTTGCTTACCGGGCTTGTTTTCTGTGAACGCTTACTTTTTTTCCAATAACCGCGTCGTCTGAAAGTTTCATCGTTTTTCGCAAGAACCTTCAGACTCCAATTCTTCCGATACGTCTGGTTCGTCGCAAATGGGAATTTGGGGGCGGCTGATAATGTCGCTTTTATAATGGACGCGTTTTCGGCGGCTTATCGTCCGCCTTACGGCGCGATTCAAACGTAATCCCTGTTTAGAATATTGCGTGACGCTTACAAACGCGTAGACCCCTTGAGTTAGTTTGTTCTGAAATCGCCGTTTTTTTGGTAATTCCAACCGCCGAATTATATTCGGCGGCTTACCGAGCGCTTTTTCCGTGAACGCTTACAAACGATCATTTTATAAGC
>JAZUGM010000418.1:0-5042 GCA_045641205.1 Thermoguttaceae bacterium | reverse complement strand
CGTATCAACGATACGCGGATTCCTTGAATTACCAAAAACGCGTTGTTTTGATTCAAGAGCGTCGAACCGACGTCTTCGATTTTGCGCTTTCACAAGTCGAAACAGTCCGCGTATCGTTGATACGCGGCTTTCCACAAACGTATGCCAACGCGACAGGTCGACGGCGTTATTTGAATTCGTCGTCGCGACCGAAACTTTCCACTTTTTAAAACGAAAGCGATTTCAATGAAACGAAACATTTTTGCGTTTTTTATCGCGTCGGTCTTATCGGCGACTTTCGCCTTAGGACAGAACGTAACTTTTACCGGGTCGACCGATAAAAACCCGCTCGAATACAAGCCGGGCGAAACGATGGTCTTTTCCGTTCAATGTCTCGAAGACGGCAAGCCGGTCGACGGACGTAAACTTTCGTGGAAACGCACCGGCGACGATGGCAAAGTCGTCGAGGGAACCGCCGTTTCGAAGGCGGACGAACCTTTGAAAATCGACACGTCCCTTGAAAAGCCCGGCTTTGTTCGAATTCAAGTCTTCCCTTTTGACGCCGACGGAGCTATGATTTGCGCCGAGCATCAAGAAAACGTTCAATTCAACGGCGGCGCCGGGGTCTTGCTCGACCAAATCGTCGGTATTCCCGAGCCGGAAGATTTTGACGCGTTCTGGGATCGTCAAAAGGCGATTCTCGCGCAAGTTCCAATCAAAGCGACGCTTACGCCCGTCGATTCGAGCGACGAAAACGTTCTCGTTTACGACGTCAAAGTCGACTGCTCCGGCTTGGCGCCCGTCTCCGGCTATCTGACGATGCCGAAAGACGCCAAAGAGAAATCTTTGCCCGCGAGAGTTCAATATCAAGGATACTCGGTCGCCCCCGTTGGTCCGGACGTCAACGGAGGACGCTCGAATATCGTCTTCACGATCAACTGTCACGGCATGCTCAACGGTCAAAGTCAAGAATATTACCAAACGTTGCAACAAACGTTCTTAGCCGGATACGGATTCTCCGCCGAACAAAACAAGAATCCCGATTCTTGCTACTGGTGCGGTATGATGATGCGCGCGTTGCGCGCCGTCCAATACGTCAAGACGTTGCCCGAATGGGACGGCGTGAATTTGACGACCAGCGGCGGAAGTCAAGGCGGAATGCAATGCTTGACGGTCGCGGGGCTCGATCCCGACGTTACGAACGTCGAAGCGGTCGTTCCTTGGTTCTGCGACGTATCGGGCGCCGAAAGAAGCGCGCGCGTCGACAGTTGGTTTATGCCCGGCTGGGTCGACGGACTCGGCTATTTCGACACGACCAACCATGCTAAACGCATTAAAGGCAAGGTCAATATTTACGCCGGACTTGGCGATTACGTCTGCCCGCCCTCCGGCGAAATGGTTCTCTTCAACGCGATTAAGTCGGAGAAAAAGTTGAACTTCCGCCAAGGAAAAACGCACGGTTACGAAATGCCAAACGGCGAGATGTTCACGTTGGAAGCGCCTGCGCAAGAATGAGTCGACAAATCGATAATTTCGATAAAAAAACTTGACTTTCGAAGTTTGGCAAAGTACAATGTTCCGATAGTTTTTTATCGCAAACAAGCCGAATCGACGCCCGACAAGCGCGCGGCGTCCTTCGGCGCAATAATTAAGGAATGAAAATGAAAAAGATTTTGCTCTCGTGCGCCGCGCTGTTGGTTTGCGCTTCCGCCGTCTTCGCCCAAGACGACGCCGCGCGTTTTAAGGTCGGTTCGAACGACGTTTTCAAAGGTCCCGTCGGTCTTCAAATGTACAGCTTGCGCGACACGTTCGCGAAAGACGTCGAAAAAGGATTCCAGACCGCCGAAGGCTTTGGGTTCGGATACGTCGAACTTGCCGGAACTTACGGTATGGACGCCAAGCAGATGGTCGCCAAATTGAAGGAACACAACCTAACGCCGATCGCCGGTCACTGGGATTACAACCTCTTCAAAACCAATCCCGAGCAAGTCGCCAAAGAAGCGAAGGCTCTCGGACTGAAATACGCGGGCGTCGCATGGATTCCCCATAACGGCGACTTTGACGAAGCGGACGTGAACGCGGCGGCGGAAGTCTTCAACAACGCGGGCAAAGTCCTTGCCGAATACGGGCTCGGCTTCTATTATCACAACCACGGTTACGAATTTCTTCCGGCTGGAAACGGCAAGACCTGCTTCGATTTGCTGGTCGAACGTACCGATCCGAAATACGTCTCCTTCCAAATGGACGTGATGTGGACGATTTTCCCCGGTCAAGACGCGGCCGCTTTGTTGCGCAAGTATCCCGATCGTTGGTCTCTCTTCCATTTGAAAGACCTCAAGAAAGGCGTCGAAGGCAATAATTCCGGCGGAACCGACGTCAACAACGACGTGGCGCTCGGCTCCGGACAAGTCCCCTACGCGGAAGTTTTGAAAGCCGCGCAAGAAGTCGGCGTTAAGTACTACTTCATCGAAGACGAGTCTCCGCGCGTCGTCGAACAAGTCCCGCAAAGTTTGAAGTTCCTTGAATCGGTCAAGTGGTAATTCGCCGCTCGCGTTAATTCGTAAAACGACGCGTCTCGTCGATTCGAGCGCGTCTCGATTTCTTAGGACGTTTCGCTTGAACTTGTTTCCGCAAACGTCCTTTTTCTTCTCCTGCTCGACCAAAAACGTCCAATGTCCAAATCTTCGTCTCTCGTCGCAATCCTTGCAAACGGCGCCTTTCCTCAAGGGGGGCGCGCGCGTCAATATTTTGAAAAAGCAGACGTTCTCGTCTGTTGCGACGGCGCCGCCAAACGCGCGCTCGAAGCCGGACGCGTTCCAGACGTCGTAGTCGGCGATCTCGACTCGCTACCCCAAGACCTCAAGGAAAAATTACGCGATAAAATCGTTCAAGTCGACGAACAGGAAACGAACGATCTTTCGAAGGCTTTTCGATATTGCCTCCGCCAAAACTGGCGCAATCTGGTTGTTCTCGGAGCGACGGGCAAGCGCGAAGACCACGCGCTCGGAAATATCGCGCTACTCGCCGATTTCGCGCCCCTTGTCGATTCGATAAGTATGGAGACGGACTGCGGGCGATTCCTCGCCCTGACCAAACCGAGCGAAGTACAAACTCGACCCGGCGCGCAGATTTCAATTTTTTCCTTCGATCCCAATCAAGAAATTACGTCGCAGGGACTAAAATATCCGCTTCGGAGTCTAAAGGCGCCTCGTTGGCATACCGCGACGTTAAACGAAGCGCTAGGCGAGTCCTTTTCGTTACAGTTCGACCCGACTTCGCCGCTTTTAATCTATATCGCCGACGAAAAGAAATCCGACCGGCAAATCGAATGAGTGCAAACGTTCGCGGAACGTTTATTCTTCGTTCAGCCTTTCGCGCAACCAGTCGCACAGGGCGGCGTGATTCTCCGCATAAACGTCCGCCGTTTTGATAATTTCGTCTTTGCGGGTTCGTTCGGACTCGTCTTCGATCGCGACGACGAAATACCCGGCGCGTTTGGCGGTTTGAATCGCGTAGAGCGCGTCTTCCACGACGATCGTTTCGTCGAGAGACGAGCCCAAAAACTTCCGTGCGACGTCGAATATTTTCGGACTCGACTTGCTCTCTTTGATTTCAGGATCGCGGCAAGAAAAGACGCCGTCGAAAAATTTTAGCGCGCCGTTGCGCATTAGACCGGCGCAAGCAAGTTCGTTCGAAGTCGCCGTCGCAAGCGCAATTTCCACGCCGTTTCGTTTGAGAAGACGCAAAGAGTCGAGCGCGCCCGGCTTGAGTCGCGCTTCGTCCGCGTAGAGTTTGCGAAGACGCGCGACCAGCTCGCGAATAATCTCCGCGATGTCGAGCTTGACGCCGTATTCGTCGTGAAAAACCTGCGCGCTCTCGCGCAACGACATTGTCCCAATGCGATCAAGGAAGTCCTGTTTCGGTTCGATTCCCAACTCTTGCAAATAACGCAGTCCCAACGTGTCCCATTGAACCATAGTGTCCAAAATCGTGCCGTCAAGATCGAATATCGCGCCCGTGATTCGCTTGGGGGGTTGACCTTTCGCTAAAACCATCGAACTTTCCTTTCTCGCTAAAAATCAGACGTCGGCGCCAAATAACGCGTCGGCGCGTTCGCGCAAGCGCCAAGTCGCCAATTCGACGTCGGACTGCGCGAAAATCGCCGAAACGACCGCGACGCCTGAAACGCCGGTATCGGCGAGCAGATCCATATTCTCGAGAGTAATCCCTCCGATAGCAACGACGGGAATTGACGCCGCGTCGCAAATCGCGCGAAGCGTCGACGTCTCGACTTTTGCGGCGTCCGCTTTCGTTTGAGTTGAGAAGACGGCGCCGACTCCGAGATAATCGGCGCCCCTCGACTCCGCCAAAAGAGCTTGTTCGACGGTCTGAACCGAGACGCCCAAAATGCGCGCGTTTCCTAAACTTGCGCGCGCTTCGCTCGTTTCCGCGTCGCTCTGACCGACGTGCGCGCCGTCGGCGTCGACAAGATTCGCGACGTCGACAAAATCGTTGATAAAAAGAGGAACGTCGAAACGCGCGCAAAGTTCCTTAACCGCGCGCGCCTCTTGGACAAGTTCCGCTTTCGACAGAAATTTTTCGCGCAACTGAACGGCGGTAGCGCCTCCGACAAGAGCGGATTCTATCTGTTCTAACAGGGTTCGCTCGCCCGTCCAGTTCCGATCCGTAACCGCGTACAGGAGCAGACTTCGCTTAAGTTCGTTTTTGAAATCAGAAAAAACGTTTCGTTCCATCGGCGCCCCCTCGCGCTTGATCGTCAATTAGGGATCGTAAACTCCAAGACGTTGAGATCGCCTTCGCGTTCAAAGGTCTGATCGATCGAATTCTTCAAAATAATCGGACGCGCAAAAGCGCTATGCGTGTCGTCGGCGACAAGCGGATTGACTTCTTTGCCGCGATATGCGAATCGCAATTCAATCTCTCGTTTCTCCGTAACGCCTAACGAGAACGAAACGTTCTTGACAAACGTAAAGAAGAAATTGTCGAACAATTCTTCGCAAATCTCGATCAGCAACGTTCTACGCTCGGGCTCGATCAAATGC
>JAZUGM010000417.1:0-33625 GCA_045641205.1 Thermoguttaceae bacterium | reverse complement strand
GGTTCCAGCAGACGTGGATTCGTCGTCCGTTCGACGGCTAGAAGCGCCGGAAGCCGCAAACACGACGCAAATTAGAGCCAAACAAACGAGCGTTCCCATTGAGGAAGAACCAGAACGAGAAGCGTTAGGCGCGCGCGCCGATTGTTCTTGCGGCGAAGGCGTTTGAGCGCCTTGTACAAGCGCGTACTCTTCAGGAGAAAGACGCTTGAGGTCGACAAAACCGCAAGTCGTTTCATTGTCGCGCGCGTCTTCTTCGGAGTCTGCCGATTCTTCGTTCGACTCGAGTTTTTTCTCCGCCGATTTGTTCGAAGACTCGTCGTTTCGTTGCAGGCAACATAGCGCGAGCAGACAACACGCGCCTAAGGCGACGCCTTCCACGACGACGGCGAGAACCAACGGTACGAGACACAATAAAGCGAGACAAACCCCCGTTGTTCCAAGGAAAAATCGAAAACTAAACGCTTTGAAGTTCCAAGTTAGCGCGACATATGCAATGAAACTGAAAAATCCAAGTCCAGACAGGAAATGGCGATGAATGAAACAGGCGCCTTTATTCGCGCCGCATAACGGAAGCGAGACGCGTTCCCAGTCGGGCGTAGCGTCGTCAAAACGATTTTCGTGCCAAGGACTGATCAATTCGTCCGCCTTCAACCACGCGGAAGGTTCCACGAATCTCCAGCCGAACGAATTTAAGACGCGCGTCTGAGCTTCTATGGAATCATACTCGTTTTTGACCGATCGAACGCTTGAGCAATCGCGCAACGGAACGCTTGACAAATTGTAACGCGACGCCGCTTCATACGTCGTTAGAACCGCAAAATCGCTTTTGAGAAACAGAACGATTAAGCCGGCGGAATCAAGTAGGTTCTCCGCGCGCTTCAGCGCGTCGCCGCCCTTGACGGAACGAAGAGGCGTTCGGGGCGTTAGACCAATCCTTGCCAACGCGACGAGATCAATACAAAAACGAATTTCTCTTTTATTCGTCTTCGACGCGTCGGCTTCATTGTCGCCGTCCTGTTCGTTCGTCGCTTTTTCCTCTTTTTTTCCGTCCTTTTGCAAATTATTGCGAGCGCCGTCGTTTTTCAAAGATGTAATCGATTCGTCGTTCTTTCCTTGCGAAATATCCGCGACGTCCTTGAGCGTTTCCGACGCGCAGAGCGCTTCGACGACCTGTTCCGATCCGAAGACGTCGCCCCATGTAAGCGCGTCGTTAGCGCCGTCCTGTTCGAAAGATCGCGTCGTTTCCACGATACTGCGCAACGTTTCCAAAGAACCGAGACGCGTCGCCAAACGATCGGCGATTTCCGTCGACTTCTTCGTTTGAACGAATCGTGAAATTATACGGTCTTGCAAACGCGACCAGTAGGAGTTGGCGCGCGACGAACGGAACGTCAAAGGTTGGTATTGCGACGACGTCCAAGCGTTCCAAGACCCCGATAGAACGGGCGCGTTGCATTCAAAACGAAAAGGTTTTCGTCGAAAATCGCCAAACTTACGAACGTTTTTCACATAACATTCAAACGAGACGCAGACGAATCGGCGTTCGGCGGGTAAATCGATTTGAAGAACGTTTTCTTTGTCGTCGTCCTTCGTTTTCGAAACGGATATTCGCTTGCCGTCAAGCCAAACGCTTCGCAACGAATCAACGCCAAGTTCCGAAGGCAAGGTAACTTGAAAAAGCGAAGAACCGCGGTTTTCTATAAAGTACGCGACGCGTTCGTATGAAAAACCGTTCGATTCGTAAAACGAATCGTAATTTTCAAACCAACACCAAAGACTAGAAGCAAGAACGTCGCGAGGATTGGAACGAACGCCGAACGACGAGAAGGATATTTCTAGTTTAGGAACGTTTTTCGAACGTAGCGAATCGATCGAAGCCTCGTAACGAAACGCGCGTTTTAGCGATTCGTATTGACCTTGCGGAACGACGGGCGCCGACGTCGCCGTCATCGACTCGCTTTCCGTCCAAAACGGAACGCTTGTCGGGGAATCGACAACGATTTCGGACGTCTTTTTTTCCGTCTCTTCGTCGAAAAAAAGCAAAGGCGCTTGAACGACGTCGGAGACGCTTGCGGAATAACAAACGTTCAATTCAAAGGGAACGGTTCGCGAAGTCGACAATTTAATTTCATACGGAACGGCGCCTTTGGGCGCGCGCGCGACGACGTCGGGCGCGTTCAGACGTTCCGCCTCGTAGGTTTTATTCGGTTCCGAAGGGGTCGACCAAAACCAACGATTGGTTTGCGCGTTTTCTTGCGTAGAATCGGAGACGAAAAAGACGACGGAGTCGACGCGCGCGCCCGAGGACGGCGTGAAACGCAAGTTCCATTTTTCTTCAAAACGATTTGCGAGCAGACGCGCGCGACAGGAGACTCCGACGGAATAATTTGAACGTAAGTTTTCGAGCTTCGCGACGGCGTCGACCGTTTGCTCGCCAAAATAGAGTCTTACGGCGCCGGGCGTAGAAACAAGCGTCTCGCGAAGTTGCGATTCGCTGAAAACGAAATTAGGATTCGCGCTACGACCGACGAAAGGACGACCGAAACGAGACGAGATTTTCACTTGGCTTTGAGCTTCCGACCTTAACGAAATAAGATGAGCGCCATAGAGAGTTTCGGAAAGATCGACGGGACACAAGCGGTCGACCTCGACGTTCTTCTCAAAAGAACAAGGAAGGCGCCCCGAAATCGTCAAACGCGTCGGTTGTTTGGCTACGGGCGGTTTTTTGAAGGACACGAAAAGAACGCGCGAATTTGACGCGTCCTGTTGAGATTTCTCTTGAATATTCCAAATGATCGGTTCTTCCGCCGACGTTAGAACGGATTCGATTTCCCAATCTTGCGCGACGGGAATTTTAATTTGTCGCGAAGTCGTTTCCTCAAAATCGACAAGCGCCGTCGTTTTAGCGATCGCTTCGGTCGGCAAAACGAGGCAGTCGGTGGCGCTGTCGAATTTGGGCTCGCGTTTCAGCGAACGCAATCGCAAAGCGATTTCTCCGTTCGCCTTTACGTACTTGAAAAAAAACGACTCCCTATCCGATCGATCCGCTCGCGCCGTGTCGCGCGTTTGGACGGCGTCTTGCGGAATAATCGAAGAGGCGACAAGGGGAGACGCGACCTGAACGCGACAAAGAGTTTCGCGCCAGAAAAAATTGTCCGATTCCAAAACGACGTCGGGCAAGGCGCCCTCGAAATTCGGAGCCAGAGGACAAAAAGCGACGACTTTTAACGAACGACGCGGAACGTCTCCTTCGACCGCAGGAACGCCAATTTTAAAGGACGTTCCGCGCGTCGTATCCGTACGTTCGAGGATATGCCGCGAAGCGTCGACGCCGTTCCATTCGAAAGAAGTCGGAACCAGCGGCTTGGGAAAATATAGCGTCGGAACAATTTCGGGCGGCGAATTTGCGTCAAAATCAAACTGCGCGACGACTTCGAGTCCCTCTTGCGAGACGTCGAAGGTCGTTTCGCGGCGATAACACGGCGTTCGAGATTCGGACGAAACGAGAAGAGACTTCGTTCGAAAAATACGTATTTTCGCGCCGGAACGCGCCCCGAAGAATATCTTCCAGCGTTTGACGTCGTTCGAATCTTCCGACGAAGCGTCGCTCGCCTCTCGAACTAACCCTTCCGACGTCGCGACTGAAAATTCTTGCGGAACGTCCAATACGAGTTCCGTATGGAAAGAAGAAGGAAACGCCAAATCGAAAGTCGCGTCTCCTCGCGCGTTAATATCGGCGCGTCGACTCCAACGAAAGGCGCGAGCTTTTTTTTCCGACGTCGGCCAGTAAAATTTCGCGTCTGGATAAAAACCAAGACGATCGATCGGCGCTATTTCTTCGTTTGAAGAAAAGGAGAACGCTAAAGAAAAATCTCGAGTTTTAAAGGGCGGATGCAAGGCGGCGGAGTCGTTTTGTCGCGCGGAATTTGACGTTGTAAAAACGCCGCGTCCTTCCAAACAAGTACCGTCAAAAGAAGCCTCAAGGCGCAACGAAGGGATTCCAACCCAAGTTTGAGCGACGTCTTTGTCCGTCGACTCGCGTTTAGGCGCCTCAAGTAACTGAAGCCACTCGTTAAAAGAGGAGATTGAAATGGGATAATAAGCGCCGTTTCCCCACGGCCAGCGCGCCATTGATTCTTCGGGGGCTTTCCAAAATCTGAACCAAGGCGTCTCGCCGAGATCGTTTTGCGGAACGTTGACGGCAGACTCCGTTTCTCTCGTAGTTTTCTCCGCGTCTATCTCTTCGTTTTGCTGAGAATAATTTGCGGCGCGCGCCGACGAGACGACAAGAGAAAAAGCGACTAGAGACGCGACGGCGATTAAAACGCGTCGCGTCGTCGATAATTCGTTATACTTTCTATTCGTCGTCATTGCAAAGACCTTTGGTTTTACGCGCACGGACAAAGTTTTCTCGCGAGGTCGATATTTGCGTCAGTCCTTGACGTCGCGAGCGGTCGTCGAGGGGACGGCGCCCTTTTTCTTAATGTTTTCTCTAAACGAAGCCAGCGACGTTAAGACGAGAACAAACAAAACGAGTCCAACGCCGAAAGCGGTCGTCTGAAGGAAAATTGCGGCAAGCGTAGGACGAAACGCTCCCAACGCCAATAAGACGGTTCCAATCAGCAACAAAGCGATTCGAGAACGAACGATCGGAAAATAGATCAATCCTAATCCCAAAATTAGCGTCGTTCCGCTGCCTATCAGAATCAATACGGCACGATCGACCAAATAAAAGCGCGCGCTTTCCTTTTCGTCAAAACAGCTAAACAAATACGAATTTACTTCGTCTGGAATTGGACGTCGACTTTCGACTCCGATCCATTCGCATAATTCGTCTTGCGAGATCGATTCGATTCGATTATATATTCCTATGCCAGACTGCTTTAGGAAAAATTCTGGAGTCCAATTTTGCGGATTCGACACGATATGCAGATTAAACGGCGTCAATACTTGCCAGTAAACGCGTTGAATCCAGACCGACGGATCGACGAACGTTGGAAATTGGACGTTTCGTCTCCCATACGAACCAAGAGCGTTTGACGCGACGTAAGACAGTTCCAGCGTGAATTCTTTCGATTCCTTGCCTTTCGGAACTGGAACGCGTAAAACGCGGTTCTTTTTATCGATCAAACTATCTTGCGCGTTAGCGTTGATTCCGATCGTTTTACCGTCGACGGCGAAGACGATTCGATCTAAGTCGGCTTGGAGCGGCAAACATATTTCAACGAAGTCTAGATCGCAGAAAATACGATACGCGGCGCGATCGACGCGCTTTCCGTCGGCAAGCCAAGATTGTATCCACGCTCGTTCGACGATCGTCGAATTCAAACCTTCTTTTAACTTGAGCGTGGCGGTAAAACGCGCGCCTGTTTCGAACTTGACGGAATTGAAACGCGTTTGCTTTGTCGTTCCGTCGTTTTCTTGCGTCGTTTCCGACAATTTCCAAGCGCGCCCTTCAATTTCTTGATACGTCAATTCAACTCCGACGGGCGAAACGATCGTTAAATCGTTCGAGAGTAGTTTTCCTTCCTCGGGTTGCATCAGGTCTAAGTCGATGCGGCTTGTCGAGCCCGAACGGACGTCTAAGGGCGCGTATTCGTATTGAACGGTCAATTCGCACGCGCCAATTTTGGGCGAGTCAAATATAACGCGCCGCGTAACCGAATTGTCGTCGTCCGTGGACGACTGTAAGTTTTGAGGGGGCACGGGCTTTCCGTCAAGAAAATACTTCAAATTGAGCGCGCGTCGCGAACCGGACAATTCCAATAGTCGACTCGGCGTTCGTATCGAGAGGGAATCGAGCGGTTCGTATTTGACGTCGTAAATAAAAGTCTGACGAACTTTTGTTTCACCTTTTGTGGAAATAGTCGTTTCAACGTCGACCTTAACGTCGATTTCTTGCTTTAAACGCTTAATTTTTGCAACGTACTTCGACTCCGCGTCTTCCTCGTCGACCTTGACGAAACGCTGACGCGCAAGGTAATAATACGGTTTTTGCGTCGTTTGGGGCGTTTCCAAAGTCGGCGTGATCGAACGCGCCAATTTAGACGTTAAACCGACGCAACTTTCAGGAATCGGAACGTTTTGTACGTTGTCGTCCGAGGCGACGACGACTATGGCCGACTCGACCCAGTCGCCGACTGGATTGGGAATTTCCAACGAAATTTCGGATTCGTCCGTTCCGTCTAAACCGCGACTTGCCGTTAAATCGACGACGATTTCTCCGTCGCTGGGCGTCTTGAGAGACAGGATTGTCTCGCCGGTCGTTTTGTCGATCGTTAGATTGTCGAGATTTACAAGGTCGGTCGTTTCTACGGTCGTAAGTATCCAGTCGCGCAAATCGACCCTTACTTCTTTAATTTTTTCGCCGTAGACCGCGTATTGAAAACGAGCGCGCAACTTTGCCGTTCGAGTTCCGATAAGAATTTGGTATTCGGGCTTTACGTTGACCACGCCCTTGCGTTCGTAGGCTTGCGCCTGAAGTTCAAAAGGCTGACTAAACAAACGAAAACTCTCTTCGCCTTCCGTCGCCGTCTCTTCGTTCGAAGGCGCCGCGCCATACGATGCAACAACGCTAAAATCGAGTTCTTGCGTATTTGTCGTTCGAATCGTTCCGTATTGTTTCGCCGCTCCTAAAAGGGAGAAGCCGGAGATCGAACGCGTCGAGCGAAACGCGTTTGAGTTTGATTCTTTGGAAGAGTCCGTTGGTTCTCGTAAAGAAACGCGCGCTTTTAAACGAAGGGACGCAAACGCGATCGATTTGACGAGGCGCGCTTCGACAATTTTGGCGCTCGCATCGATTTCTTCCGCGTCGAAACGAAGTTCGGAACCGATCGACGGATCGTCGCCGTTCAGCGTTCGTACGCCGAGTAAATCCAACGAGGCGCCGTTTTCGTCGACGGCGTAAATTTCGTCTGGAATTAACATAGCGTCGGGTGGGAGAACGACGTAAAAGACGTCCGTTTCGCCGCCGAAAACGCGTATTGGCAACGCGACGTCGTAAAAAGTTTCACGCGGAGAGAGTTCAACGCGAATCGACGCGTTTTCCACCTGATAAACGACTTGCGTTTCAACCGTTTTTACGCTCGACTTACGCCACGACGCGACTGTTTTTTCGCCTGAACGTCCAAGTCCGCGCAACTTAATTTCCGTGGAAGATTCGCTAAACGGAGAGGGCGCCAACGCCACGGCGCCGGAAACGGAACCAAGTTGAAGATCGGAAAGAGGAACCTCAAGACGCATTTGCGACCCGGCGGAAGGAGGAAACGTCGCGGCAAAACGGTATTCGTCGCCGAAGGACTCAACGGTAAAACAAAGTTCCAGCGTGAGACGATACGACGCCGATCGCGTCGCGTTTAACGGCGCCGACGGTTCTTCTTCAGCGACGACTTGCGCCGCGTATCGTTCGTTCGTCGAGGCAAGAACCGCCGCCGCCGGAGTTGAAGACGCGTCGGAGGTCGGCTCTTTTTCTTCAGACTGGGGCGCGGATTCGGACGAATCCGCGCCGTCTTGATTCGCGTCCGAGGACGCGTCTGGAACGTTTGGGTTCGATTCGGTTTCTGGGGAAGAAACGGTTTCGGAATTCGTTTCGGTTGGGACGACGGTCGGATTCGTAACGTCCGACTGAGGCGCAACGTCCGACTGAGGCGTTGCGGAGTTTGCTTCTTCAGGATCGCCGGTCGAATTTGCGACGTCGAGACGAGGCGTTGCAGAATTCGTTTCGGTTAAATTCGTAGCGTCTGATTGCGACGCTTCGGAATTTGTCGAGGGAACGGCGTTTAAATTGCGCCTTGCGCCAGGTCGACGACGCGAGGAACGAGGCGTCTGAATCGTCGCGACGTACCCGCCCGTCTTAGGATCGACGTCAAGAGAACAATATCCCGGTCCCTCATACGAAAAACCTCCAGTAAGCGCCTTGCCCGACGCTTCTTCTTCCGGCGTCGGAATGTAAACGCCTTCTTGCAAACCAAGAGGAACGCGGACAACGTCGTCGTTTACGTTGATTTCTATTTGGATCGTTAAACGCGCCAAGTCGTCCTTAATTGCTCCAAACGCGTCGACGCTACGAATCGAATAGGGCGCCGCGTTGGCGTTTTCCTCGCGCGATTCCACGATTTGAGCTACTTCGTCGACCGTCCAATTAGGCAAAGGAACGCGCCACGAACCGTCTTCGTTCAAAAGCCAAAAGGTCGTTCGTTCGTTCGAGTTCGACGGCTCGACGCGAAGCGCGTTAAGATTAGACGGCGAGTTCTGACCGAACGACGCGCAGGGAACGCAAAGCAATACGGAAAGAAACGACGTAATAATCGGTTCGATCACGAGCCGCGCGCGTCGAAATACGCGGTTCGTTGGTCGTTGATGAAGTCGCTTGTTCACGGCGCGCCTCGTTGTTTTTGGGGGGTAAACGGCAAAAAATATTACTTGCCCTTGAATTTTCCAGACCTTGCCGACCGACCGACGGGACGTAAAGGGGCTTCCGCCTTGCCGAGACGGAAAAATTCAAAGACGAGGAGTATATGAACTAACCTATGTCGCTTTTCTATTTTAACAGAAAAAAGTGGAATAGCGAAGGAAAAAGCAAATAAAATAGGTATTTTGTAAGATAGAATGCTGAAAAAAACGTTTAGAACGATATGGCAGGAACGTTTGGTTAGATTGACGTGTTAAGCTAAAAACAACAAAGATTTTGGAAATGTCGTTATTAGGAGTTATTAGAGCAAGTGGATGCGAGGACGCCGACTTTACGTCCGACGTCCCGCTACGTTCAACCGATTATTCAAATCGTCGTTTTGAAGCGAAGATTACTTTACCAAAATTAAGCGCGGTTCAAGGGCGCCTAGTTTGACGCTTAGGACGTCGTCTTCCAACGTTCCCTTGGTTCCAAGACGCGTTTCGACGTCTTTGACGTCCTGCGGAAGGTTGAATTTTACAACGCGTTCTTCGGAAGTCTGATTGACGACAAGAATCCACGTTCCTTCGTCCGTTCCGAATAATCGATAAGAAACGCCGTCCGTCGTTTCTTCGGTCGGTTTGACGTCGATTTTTTTTCCGACGGACGTCAGAATCGGGAACTGCTCGGCTATTTCGGCGGCGATTTGTTTGACTTGCGCCCAGCGTTCGTCGAACGGTTCCGGCGTTAGCGCGCGACCGCCGGCGCTTGTCTCCTTGTCCATACGTTGGAGGCCGAAAAAGCTGTAATAAATCAGTCCGTTGGCGCCTTCGGCAACGCACATCCACGACATACCGCGCATTTCCTCAAAGGTCGGCGCGCGATATTCTTTCTTTTCCGCGTCTGTCTTCTTGTAGGACGCCCAGTTGAAAATTTGCGGAACTTGCCAGACGGCGCGAGTTCCAAAGCCCGCGTCGAACGTTTTCCGCGTCCATTCGGCGGCGGTCGACGCCGGTTTACTCGGGATAGGATAGGGATCGGAACCTATGACGTCGAAGGTCGGGAGATACGAGCGAATTTCCTCGACTTGATACAGGACGACCCAAGTCGGTCGGGCGGGATCGAGCCTTTCCATTTGATCGCGCCTTGCGGTCAAATCTTTGACCATTGTCGCCGGGAGTTCGTCGTTAATATACCACGCCAAGATTCCGGGACAGTCTTTCATCGCCTCGACCGTTTTTTCCGTGCGTTTGTCGGCTTCTTCCATAGTCGTCGCGTTGAGACCGGGGAAATTGTCTTTGACGCTGTAAATCGTTTTGACGCCTCGTTCGCATAACGCCTCGACCGTCTTGCGCGGAATCGCCGCGTAAGGCATAACGCAGTTGAAAGCCGAGTCGCCGATAAGTTCGACGTCTTTTTCCGACGCGCCGCTTAGGTAAAGACCAAGTGGAAAGAACGGCTTGCCTTCGTGAATCAAGCGTCTATGCTCGTCAATATAACTTACGCGCGCGGGGAATTGTTCCAGTCGCGTCAACGTCGTTTCGATCTTTTGCTCCTTGCCGCTCGCAGGATCGACCGCAGAACAAATTAGACGGTGTTTGCCGACGTTCAGGGACGTCGAATCGAAGGAGAAACGCCAATATTCGTCGGTTCTTTCGGTAAGTTTGAGCCCGACCGTTTCGGCGGAAACTACGTCGCCTTCGGCGTCGACCATTTCCAAACTCGGCTCGAGTTTGGCGAAGTCAAAATCATTGGTCGTTCGTTCGTATCCGACGTAGACGTCGACGATTCCGCCGGTCGTTTGCGCGCGGTAAAGATTCGTCGTGATTGCCTCGAGAAGGGGCGGATAATAAGATTTGATTTCCACGTCGTCAAACCAAGCCGTTCCGTTTGAACCTTTTTCCGAAACGTAACAGGTAACGTGAGGCGAAACGGCGTCGTCGGGAATCTTTGTTCGGCAAGTTACTTTGGTCCAGTCGGAAGTTCCGTTGACGCCGTGCGCGTATGCGCCCCCGTACCATTCGCCGTTTTTCCTGTTCCATTCGATGCAGATCGTCGCGCGACCGCTACCGACGTCTTTCGTTTTGACCCAGACGGAAAATTCGACGTAGGCGCCGGCCGTGAGACGCGTCGATTGCGTGCAAAGTTCGTAGGATTTACCGTCGCCGACCCAGCGCAAGCAAGCGTTTCCCGAGCGACTCTCGTCGGTCGTTATGGAAAAACAGCTTGGCGCGCCTCGCCAACCTTCGGGCAAACCGTTTGAACCTGCGGTTTCAAAGGACGGATTGACAAGAATCAACTCTTGCGAGCGGTCTTCGTCCGCAACTGCGGAGAACGCCGCGAAGAGCGCAAACAAGAGAAAAAAAGTCGTTTTTTTGAGCATATTGGAACCTTGCGAGGCAAATCTTTTAGAAAAACCGAAAGAACGGGGATTCGCAAAAAAGAACCCCCGGAGGCGTCGCGCGCCAAACGCGACGATTCGAGACGAAGAAACGCGAACAATTATATCGCGGGAATTTCGACCCAGCGTTCTTCTTTCGCGCTTTGAATCACCGCGTCGCAGACAAGTTGCGTGCGCGCCGCTTGCTTAATCGACGGGACGAGATTGTCTTTAATCGACGGAGCGAAACTGTCGGTCGTCTTTTCGAAAGTTTGCTTGAGGAAGTCCGCCAGCTGATTAATGAAGTAGTGTTCGTAACCGATTACCGTGCCGGGAACCCAGTAATGATCCATATACGGATGTTCCGAATTGGTCGTGAGAATTTCTTGCCAGCCGGTCAAGTGGTCTTCGATTTTACGCCCGGTTTCGGGGTCGGCGTAACGGAAGAATTGGAGATATTCCGGCTTTTCGAGGTCGAAGAAACAAGCGCCCTTTTCGCCGTTTAATTCGATCGAATTGTAGTTTTTGCGTCCGCGCGCGTAACGCGTGCTTGTGAAGGTTCCAAGCGAACCGTTGGCGAAGAGCGCTAGGAACATACAGGCGTCGTCGATCGTGATGGGGACGATTTCACCCGTTTCGGGGTCTTTGCGTTCCTTGACGAAAATTTCCGTATGCGCGCAAACTTTCGCGATCGGTCCGTTCAGCCATTCGGCGCAGTCGATCGAATGCGCGAGCAAGTCGCCGGTAACGCCGCTGCCCGCGACGTCGCCCTTGAGACGCCATAACGCCGGGACTTTGCCGCTGATCGTGTAATCTTGATTGTACGTCGCCGTATAATGGAACGGACGACCGATTCGACCTTCTTCGATAAGTTGTTTGAACAACGCGACGGAAGGATTGCGACGATAGCAGAAAGAAACGGCGCTCGCGACTCCGGCTTTTTCAACCGCTTCGACCATTTCTTGCGCTTCGGCGTAGTTCATCGCCAAAGGCTTTTCGCAGAAGATCATTTTGCCCGCTTTTGCGGCCGCGATCACCATTTCTTTGTGCGAGCTGTTCGGCGTCGCAATATCGATCAGATCAATATCGTCGCGTTCGACCACTTTGCGCCAATCGGTTTCCGAAGATTCGTATCCCCAGTTTTCTTGGAACTTCTTGGCTTTTTCTGCGTTTCGACAACAACAACATTTCAAGACGGGCTTGGGCACGTCAAAAAAACGCGCGACTTGATTGAACGCGTTCGAGTGCGTTCTTCCCATAAATCCGCCGGCGCCTATTAAACCTACGTTTACCGTTTCTTTCATCTTACGACGTCCTCGTATAAAGCAATTGCAATTCCTAACGAACGGCGACAAAACCCGTCGCGCGTTTCGACCTTTTCTTGAGGATAATCGAACGCGAGGGCTTTTTCAAGTCTTTTTAAGAAAAATTGCCGTTTTTTTAGAATTTCTTTCGAAACGTCGACAAAACGAAGTCGGCGCGCCCCTTGAAAGTTGAGGCGCGCAACAGTATAATGAACCGAAGAGACGCGTAGGCGTCGGGTCGAAATTTGTTTCGACGATACGACGGGAAAAGGATATGGATCAAGAAATCGCAAAAAGTTTAATCGTAAAAATAGACGTCGGATCAATGACGTATGATCGTTTTACGTATCATATGTGGTCGAATCTTGAAATAGCGCGTCCGTTTTTCAAAAAATACTTGCCGCCTCGACTGAGGGACAATCTCAAATTTGAGACGTTGCGTCTTTGGTCGTCGCGTATTGTCGACCCTTCGGGCAAAGAAAAAATCGGCGATTTGTTCTACTTGTGCGACGCGAAAGAAGGAGAACGCGTTCTTCTTGCGATCATATTGGAACATAAGTCGTACAATGATCGTTACGCGGCGATTCAGACGCTTGGTTATGCGGTCGGACTTTTGGAACAGATGAAAGAACGCCGCGCGGAATTCGAAAACGACGACGGTAAATTGCCGACGCCCTTTTGCGTCTTATTATGCCAAAACGATATTCCGCAACTGTCGGAACTTCTCTATTCCGTCAAAGGCGCCGAAGACTTCGGATTGGATTTTTCTTTTCTGCGCGTTAATATGCAGACGGAAGACTTTGACGATTTACGCGATTCGGAGCCTTTTCTGTATATGGCGTTGGCTTTGCATCAGTTTGCGTATCGCGTCGTCGAAACGACCGACGACTCCGAACTGTTGGAGATTTTTTCCACAATCCTGGATCTTGATCCGAATAAAAGAGAGAACGTCGCAGATTTTGCCCGTGCGTTTCTCGCTTATACGGGTTGGTTTATGAAGCAGAAGAGGACGAAATTTCAACTCGAAGCGTTTAAAGAAAGGCTGTGTGAAATGAACGAACAAACGACGTCAAGACGCTATCCTCGGACGGTGTTCGACGAGTTTTTTGCCAACGATCTACCGAAAGAAATGAAACAAAATCTTGCAAAAGTCGAGGCGATGGAACAAGAGTTGATCGAAGCCAACGATAGAGTAGTCAAGGCGGAGGAACGCGCGCGTAAAAGGGGGGAACGCGCGCGTGAAAAGCAGGAGCGAGCGCGAGCAAAGGAGGAGCGCGCGCGCGAAACGGAGGAGCGCACGCGTAAAACTGCGGAAAAAATATCCGCGTGGTTCCGAAAACGAATTTGCGACGATGCGAAACTTGTTTATGGAACCGCGAACGTCGACGAGTTAAGCGCGAAACTTGAACGCCTCGACAGTATGGACGGACTGTCCCTCCTTTACGACCAACTTCGACCGAGCGGCAATCTGGAAACGTTTAACAATTACGTCGACTTCGCCGTCGCCGTCGGCGGCTGTAGATAAAAAGCGATTTATCGAGGCGTAGACGAGGTCGCGCCTCGAATAATCTTCCTAATCGAGCGCTATTTCGCTCGAATCGACGTTTACTTACGCAAAACGCCCTTTTTCTCCAAATAAGACTCCAAATCGTCGAGATCGAAATCGTTCAAGACGCCGAAAATTGAGTTTGCCATCGAAATAGGACCGTACTCGCTTTGGAGTTGTTCCATCCAAGTTTTCGGCTCGTCTTTCAATTCAACGGACGCGAACGCGTCGGGGTCGGCGATCGCGGCGACTAGCGCGACGGTGCAAGCCAAGCCTTCCGCTAGCAACTTAATCTTGGCGCCGGTCGTTTCACGATAATATTTCGCGACGGCGAGTAAGTCGTCGACGCGCAAGCCGACGTAAGTTTTGCCCAAGACGTAGGCGTAACAACAATCGGAACCGTCCGTGCCGAAAAATTGGTAAGCGTAGTAAGTTCGACCGACCGCTTGCGTTTCGCCGAGACCTCTCAACTCAACGGCGGCGACTTTTCCGACGTTTTCCGCGTCAAACGCTTGATTCGTCCATTCGGAATAGCGTCCTTTGTCGCCGACGACGAGCGTCAACTCCTCAAATTTTTCGTCTTTGGCAAAATTAGTCCGCGCCGAGAGATAAATCTTAGAGTCGGTTTCAAAGACGCTTTCGTTTCCTTCTTCCGCGACGATCTTAGCGACGGGCGCGTTTTCCGCGTTTCGAACGCGCGCGCGATTACGAACTAATTCCGACGCGCTTTTCGCGTCGATATTTTCCCACTTGGCTTTTCTCGTCGGCTCGAGACTCTTCGCGAGATCGACGTTAAGATCGCGCGACGTTCGCGCGTTGGGCAGGGACATAACGCTCTTGCCCGACTTAACCGACGCAAGTTCCTCGTCCGTCAACAACGGCTGATCGTGTTCGACGATTTCGTCGTTTCGACCTAAGAACCAACGCAACGCCCAGCGAACCGTCGCGACGCGCGCTTCCGTCGAGTAACTGTGTTCGGCGTCCTTTTCGACGATCGAAATTCGATTCGAATAGTTAAGACGCGAGAAAATGCGAACCGCGTAACGATAGGACTTCCACCCGTCGTCGCAGTTGAAGAAGTCTTTCGTGGCGCAACACATCAGCGTCGGAATAGGCGCGCGCATAATAAGGTAGTCGGCGTGATCCATTCCGAATGCGAGTTGACCGAAAATATTCTGCTCGGCGTCTTGAGGTCCAAGATTATGCGACAAATCGCCGAAGAAACTGCAAACGTAGCACGAAGGCGCCGCCAAGGCGATTCGGTCGTCGAGCGACATAATATAGGAAGACTGCGTGCCGCCTCCGCTGGTGCCGCAGACGCCTATCTTCTCCCCGACGATATCCGCGCGGCTTTGCAGATAGTCGATCGCGCGCATACCGTCCCAAACTTCAAACGTAGCCGCGTTGCGTCCGACGAGCGACGCGCCCGCGCCGACGATGTTGTGCGCTTGAACGCCCGTTTGCGTCGGTTTGCCGTTCTTTCCGACGTATTGGAAACGTTCTCCTTGATCGATCGGGTCGACGACGAACGCCGCAAGTCCGTTGACCGCGCAAAGAATTCCCATACTTTGGTAATTTTCGTAGGCTTTGCCGTTAGTCGAGTGACCGCAAACGACGAGCATCGCGGGATAGGGCGCTTTAAAACGTTCTTCAAGCGGGAGGAAGAGCGCGCCGGTAACGTAGACGCCGGGCGAGCTTTCAAAGACGACGTTTTCAACGCGGAATTTTTCTTTAGTCAAACGTCCGGTAATTTGAGGATTGAGCGGCGTTTTCTCCCACATTGGTCCAAGCGCTTCAAAAAACGCGGCGCGACGAGCCGATTGATAGGCGCGAACGTCTTCTTCCGTTTCAAGTTTTTCATAGGCGTCGACCCACTGAACTTGAGCGTTCTCGATTTCTTCAAGGAATTTCGCGCGCATCATTCCTTCAGGATTAGGGCAAAGCCCGGACTTGACGAGCAACGAGGCGTTCGTTGCGTCTTGAGTTTTCTCCGCGCCCAACGAAACGGACGAATACGAAAAAAGAGAAAACAAAAAAAGCCAAAAAAAACTCAAAAACGTAGTTTTGCAAAAAAACATTGAAGGCTCCTAGGAATATTGACGATAGGAAATTGCCGGTCTGCGCGACTTTGTGCGAAAAGCGTTTCGCAAGGTTCGCGTCGTTTGACAAATTATAATCCAAACTGTTTTGTTTTGACGCCCCCGTAGACGGAAAAAAACAAAAATAACGAGAAAAAAAGGCAGATTGAATTTGAGCGTTGCAATAGTTATGCGCAAAGAATTTTCGCTTAATGCTGAAATTTCGCGCTTGACGCGTTGACGCATAAAATTTAGACTGTAACATACTTGCGTAGCCTTCTACGATCTTGCGAACGTTGCGTTGCGGGGGCTGTAAAGCGCGCGAATTTTACGGTTTGACTTTGATAGATCAAGAATAAATAAGACGGGAACGAACGGTTCGTTCTTGGGAGCGGTTGCATAGAATGGCGTTGTTTGAGATTTGCCTGTTGGTTTCGTTCTGCTCGTTGATTGGCGTTCGACTCCATAAAAATTGGGCGTTGCGGGTCGGCTGGGTCGACAAGCCGGACTCCGTGCGCAAACAGCAACGCGCGCCTATTCCAACGAGCGCCGGAGCGCCCGGCGCCTTGTGCTTCTTAATGGGAGCTTGTTTGTTTTATTTTTTCGACGCAAGCGAGGTGAGAGATTCCTTTGAGTCCGTGCGGCAAGTCGTCGCTTTTTCTTCCCTGTTGGTTGCGACGTCGATATTAGTCCTTGTTGGATTTGTCGACGACAGACGCGAGCTTAGCGGCAAAGTCAAGCTATTTTGTCAGTTTGCCGTCGCGGTTGCGTTTCTGGGCGTCTCTCTCAAATACAAAACGATCGATTTTAGCGCGTATTCGACTTTCGTCTCTTGCGTTTGCGTTTGCGCGGTGATTTTCTGGATTCTTGGCGCGATAAACTCTTTTAATCTGTTGGATGGAGCCGACGGGTTTCTTGCGACTTTCGCCCTTTGTTGCACGTCGACCCTGGCGTTGGTCGCTCGCTTGCGAGGGCTTGATTTTTGCGAGGCGATGTGTTGGATTTTGGTCGTTTCTCTATGCGGTTTTAGTTTTTACAACAGACCGTCGGCAAAAGTCTATATGGGAGACGCGGGGAGTTTGTCCTTAGGATTCGTTGTCGGCGTGTTGTCTTTGAGCGTTTTCTTGGTCGACAACCAGACGTTTATAAACGACGACGGCGCGATGCAGATAAAATATATGTTCCGTCCGATGTCGGCGATTTGTCTCTTGACGTTGCCGATCGCCGATTCCTTTTTCGCCATTATGCGGCGGCATGTGTTGGGGCGTAGTCTTTTCGCACCCGATTTGGCGCATTTGCACCATCGTTTGCAACGCCGGTTTGGCAAGGGGTTCCCAACGCTTGGCGCGCTCGTCGTAATTCAAGCTCCCTTGTGCTTGTTTAGTTACGCGGGCGTTTACTACCGCTCCGAATGGATTCCGACTCTAGGAATTGCGCTTGTTCTTTCCGCGTTGTTTTTCACCAAAATTTTCGGATACGAAGAAACGACGATGACGGTTGTTAGAGCCTATGCGAAATTGACTCGTTTGTTCGGGTGGAGCAGTCGGAAAGTTCTTTTCGTCGCCGTCCAAAACGACGGAAGATGGAGGGATTTCTGGAAAATATTGAGTTCAAGGGCGCAGACCTACGGATGCGGGTACTGTTCCCTAGCAATGAATTTTCCTTCGGCGGGCATAAGTTGGTTTGGAGAGTTACAAAACCCTCAAAACCCTCAAAACCCTCAAAATTTGATTTCTTTGTCTTCCAGTTACTACGGTTTGGCTCTGCCTCTGACGGTGGATCGCAACGTCGTAGGATTGCTGAAGATTCGTTTTGATATTCGGCGAACTTCGTTCCGCGAAGTGGTGGAAGCCGCTTTAACGTTGCACGAGTTGTGCGCTCAGACGCTGGCGTTTTTTGGCAGTTGCGTCGAGTTGTACTCGTATGACGAAAGTAGAACGTCTCTTCGAGGCGTTTCCGTTTCGTCGCGCCAAGTTATGGACAAAATGAACGAAGAGACTCGCGAGTTGTTTGAGGACGTCTCGAATAACGCGTTAATAGAATGAGCGCGATAGAGCGAACGTCGATAAACGAACGACGATCGCGCGAAGTTGAGACGGCGCGTTTGGAGTGCCCCGCAGTTAAGTTATGGAAAACGTTGAAAGATTGCGCGTGTTAGGCGCGCCCGTCGATTCCGTGTCGTTCGCGCAAGCGCTCGACGTCGTTTGTCGTCTTGCCAAGGAGCGTTCGCAAACGAAGTTTGTTGTCGCCGTCAACCCTGAGAAGGTAATGGCGGCGCGTAGAGACGAATTGGTCGCGAAGTTTTTAGACGATTCCGCGCTCGCTTTGCCCGACGGAATCGGCGTCGTTATCGCTTCGAAAATCTTCTATGGCAAAAAGCTCGAGCGTGTGCCGGGCGCCGATTTGTCGCAGGCGGTTTGCGCCGAGTCGGGGCGTCGAGGCGTTAAGATTTTTTTCTACGGCGCGCAAGAGGACGTCAACGCGGGCGCGGTTGAAGAACTGAGAAGACGTTATCCAGACGTCTTGATCGTCGGCAGACGAAACGGATACGTCAAGCCGGAACAATTTGACGCTTTGGTCGACGAGATCAACGCTTCCGACGCCGATATTCTTTTCCTTGCGCTGGGAAGTCCGAAACAAGAGAAGTGGATGAACGAGTACGGCGCCAAGCTAAACGTCGGCGTCTGTATGGGAATCGGGGGTACGCTCGACACGATCGTCGGGAAAGTCAAACGCGCGCCGAAAGCGTGGCAGAAATTTCACTTGGAATGGTTCTATCGTCTGGCGCGTCAACCCTCTAGATTTTGGCGTCAGCGCAACGTCTTTATATTCGCCTTCAAAGTTCTTTGCGCCAAAGCGTTTGGGCGCGTCGGTTAACGCGTTCCTTGACGCCGTATGAAAAGACGCGAGGCTCCTTCTTTATAAGCAACGGAAAACAACGTTATGCGACAACTTGCGCAAAAATTATCGGACGGCAAACCTTTTGTTTTAGAAACGCCCGAGCCGACTTTGGAACGCGGCGAAATTCTGGTTCGTAATTACTACTCCGTCGTTAGTTCCGGAACGGAAGGCGCGACGGTTCGTTCGGCGCGCAAGAGTCTCGTCGGAAAGGCGTTGGAACGACCGAAAGAAGTCAAAGCGGTTCTCGAATTGTTTCGACGACAGGGAGCGCTTCAAACGTATCGCGCCGTAATGAAAAAGCTGGACGCGTATTCTCCCTTGGGATATAGTAGCGCGGGCAAAGTGATCGCCGTCGGCGAAGACGTCGTTGGATTTGCGGAAGGAGATTTAGTCGCGTGCGCCGGCGTCGGATACGCCAATCACGCCGAAATTGTCGCGATTCCGCAGAATCTGTGCGTCAAACTTGACCCGCAAGCGGATTTGCGCGCCGCCGCGTACAACACCCTTGGCGCGATCGCGTTGCAAGGCGTGCGTCAAGCCGATTTGCGACTCGGAGAGTCGTGCGCCGTGATCGGTTTGGGAATCGTCGGCGCGCTAGCCTGTTTGCTCTTGAAAGCAAGCGGCGTTAAGACGATCGGAATCGACGTTAGCGAGCGCGCGGTTGAAAACGTGAAAAAAGCGGGAATTGAAAGCGCGTGGACGAGAAACGATCCGAGTCTTGAAGGACGAATCGAACGAATTACCGACGGTTTAGGCGTCGACGCCGTAATCGTCGCGGCCGGAACCTCGAGCCTCGATCCGATCAATTTTGCCGGAAAGATCGCGAGGAAAAAGGGACGCGTCGTCGTGTTGGGCGCCGTCCCGACGGGCTTTGATCGCAATCCCGATTACTATCCCAAAGAACTTGAACTGCGTATGTCTTGTTCTTACGGACCGGGACGTTACGATTTAAATTACGAAGAGAAGGGCGTCGATTATCCCCCCGCTTACGTTCGTTGGACTGAAAAGCGAAATATGCAAGCGTTTCAAGACTTGCTACTCGCCGGGCGAGTTTCCGTCGACGCGTTGACGTCGCATATTTTTTCTTTGGAAGACTCCCCGCAAGCCTACGAAATGATCCTGCAAAGGACGGAGCCTTTCTTGGGAGTCCTAATTCAATACGACGTCGACAAAGAACAGGATCGACGCCCCTTTGCGTTGGTTTCAAAGCAAAGCGCGACGCCGCGAAGCGACGTTAAATCGCGCGTCGGATACGCGTTTGTCGGCGCCGGAAGTTACGCGCAGGGTTCTCTTTTGCCGAATATTCCCCGAGGATCGAGTTTTCGACCCGTCGGTGTGTTGACTAGATCGGGTTCTACTTCCAAGCGCGTCGCGGAAAAATTTGGCTTTGAGTTTTGCGCGTCGCAACCGCGAGATATTTTTGAAAACGACGAAATCGACGTCGCGTTCGTGGCGACTCGTCATAATTTGCACGCGTCGTTCGTCTTGGAAGCGTTGAAGAATCGCAAGCACGTTTTTGTTGAAAAACCGCTCTGTCTTACGTTGGACGAGTTTTGTCTAATCAAGGAAGAATACGAACGACAAGCGCAGACGGAGAACGCCCCGAAGTTAATGGTCGGATTCAATCGTCGATTCGCTCCGTTGGCGATCGAGTTGAAAAAAAGAACGACAGACGCCCCTATGTCGATCGTTTATCGCGTGAACAGCGGATTTATACCAGCGAATACGTGGATTCAAGACCCTGAAATCGGCGGAGGGCGAATATTAGGGGAAGCGTGTCATTTTATCGATTTTATCGCGTGGCTTGCCGGGTCTAAGCCGCGCGCCGTGTACGCCGCCGCAATGGAAGACCCTAATCGTTTAGACGACGTAACGACGATCACGCTTAAAATGGAAAACGGTTCGATCGGGACGGTTCACTATTTCGCCAACGGATCAAAAGCGTTGCCTAAAGAACGCGTCGAGGTCTATCAATCTGGGCGTTCGGGCGTTCTCGACGATTTCCGACGTTTAACTTTTTACGGCGCGGGTTCGAGTCCTTACGATAAAAAAGAGATTCAAAACAAAGGTCAAGCGGGTATGTTGCGCGCGTTTTTGAACGCGATTCTTACCGGGGACGCGGCGCCGATCTCAAGCGACGAGATTTTCCGCAATACGCTCGCGACTTTTGCCGTGCGCGAGTCGCTTGTTTCTGGACGTGAAATTCCGTTGGTCTGACGTCGGAGATAAAAGTGAATTTTACGGAAAAAGCGCATCTTACCAAAAAAACGCCGCCGGACGTCGAAGCGACGGAGCTAGTCGTCAAAAAGCTGTTTGACTGGGTTGAAAAGCGCGATTTTAAGGGAATCGATCCTTACGACGCGCTCAATTCCCCTTTAACGCCTCTTTTGTCCCTCGGAACGCGACTAGGGCGAATTGCTTTAACGCAACTAGCGCGCCGTTCGCCTATAAATTTACGACCGCTCTTGGGGATACGACCGGGCGCGAATCCGAAAGCGTTGGGGCTTTTTCTCGAAGGCGTCGTTAAATTGGCGCGAAGGACGACGAATTCGAACGACGCTTCCCTTTGGATTCAGACCGCGCGCGACTTGGCGCGCCGTCTCTACGAATTGCGTTCGCCGAACGTTTCCGGCTCCGCGTGGGGATATAATTTCCCGTGGCAAAACAGGTTCCAGCTACTGCCCCGATTCACGCCGACGATCGTCAACACGTCCTTTATTGCGCACGCTCTTCTGGATTATTACGATCTGGTCGGCGACGAACGAGCGTTGGAAGTCGCTCTTTCGTCCAGAAACTTCGTTCTTAACGATCTGAATCGTCAAAAGGACGCGCAAAACGGCGCGTTTTGCTTTAGTTATACGCCGCTAGACGAGAATTTCGTTCATAACGCCAATATGCTCGGAGCGTCGCTTCTCGCGCGCCTTGCGATAAGTTACGGCGCGAGCGAGGCGCTAGAGCCCGCGCTTGAAGCGTTGCGTTATAGTATGAAACGTCAACGCGACGACGGCTCGTGGTTTTACGCCGAACGCGCGGAACAGCGCTGGATCGATTCCTTTCATACGGGCTTCAATTTGGAATCGTTGCGCCGCGCGTTGAAGTTGGGCGTCGCGAACGAATACGAAAGCGCGTATCGGCGCGGCGTCGAGTTTTACGCCGATAATTTCTTTTTGGCGGACGGAACGCCAAAATATTACGCCGACCGTCTTTATTTGGTCGACGTTCATGCGCCCGCCGAAGCTGTCTATTTTTTCGGCGGGGAACGCGACGAAAAAAGCGCCGGGTTGGTCGCGCGCGTCCTTGAATGGACGCTGAAGAATCTATATAATAACCGCTCGGGCGCCTTTTATTTTCGCAAAACGTCTTACGGAACGATTAAAACGCCCTATATGCGCTGGAGTCAAGCGTGGGCGTTTCGCGCGTTGACCGAATATCTCCTTAACAAAACGTCGTGATCCTTGCGTCGACGCAAGGAAGCGTCGAAACGAAGGAAAAAACGATGAATAATATTAAGCCGGGAGACCTTTGCGTCGTCGATAGTTGCGGCGAGCGCGTTTGTTTTATCCTCGACGAACTGACGCCGACCTTCGTTTCGGGAACGCGCGTCAATTTGTTGCAATATCGAGACGACCAGCCGGAATTTCCTTGTCCGACGCCCGATTCTTGGGCGCCCTACGTTAAGCCGAAAAAAGTCTCCGCGCTTCGCGAACAAGTCAAATTATGCGGCGCGCGGCTTCTTCCCGATTCGCAAATGCGCGAGTTTGCGCGCTTTGATATTTTGCTTGACGAATTGTTTTCGTTCGAACCGCCTTGCGAGATCGCCGTTTCCTTTGAATTTGCCCTGACGCTCGACGATTTGCTCGAAGCCTTGCGAAAAATTCGCGACGAAAGCGACAAAACTCGATTGAGAAAATGGGCGTTGGGATTCTATCAAATTCTACTTCCGTCCGTGAAAAAAGTCGTCGATTCTGGAGGGGAGATTTTTATCTTACATAGCGAGTCGTCGCGCTCAAATAAAAGTCAGAATTTAGACCTGCTTCCTTTGTTTGAAACGTCGGATTTAGACGACGAGGACAAAGACGTCGAAGAAAAAGACGACGAAGACGACGATTACGACGACGAAGAAGTTAGTTTTGTAAGTCGTGACGGCGACTCTCCAATTTTTCCTACGGAAAAATCCGTTCTTTATAGCGTTTGTCAAGATTTGTTCAAGACGTTGCAGAACTACGCCGTCTTGCGCGGCGCCTATTTTTTCGAAGACGTCGCGTTGGATTTGGGAAAATTTAGACGCGCGATAAACGAACTGATTAAAAAAGTTGAAATATGCGTCGAAAATCGCGATTTGCCCCCCGTCAAAAGATATTACGAAGAGGAGGTAAAAAGACGTTTTGTCGAAACGGCTCAATGGGAGTTGGATTGTTTGACAAAAGAAGATATTGCGTTGTTTGTTAGATTCGTCGACGAATTATGCGCGGAAGGCGATAGGACGGCGATGGAGATCAAGGCGCGCGCTTGTTACGAAGGAAACGACGTTTACAAACGCGACTTCGACGTTGCGCGAGATTTATTGCTAAAATTGACGCAAGAGGACGCCTCCGAGCCTGATTTGTTCTTTATGCTTGGAGATATTTATCACGAGGGAAGTTGGGACTACGAACGTTTTCAATATGAATTCGCCAGAGACGGCGTTCAAAAGTTAACTCCTCTAAAAATAACGACATATAACGACGACGAACAACGCGCATACGACAAAGTTTTTTATTATTATTCGATAGCCGCGTTAGGCGGCGATTGGAACGCGCGTTTACGTTTGGCGGATATGTTTCGATTTGGAACGTATGTTCCAAGAAATTACGAAGTCTACAGATCGATGATTGAGGTTCTTTATCAAGAGAAATTTGAGAAGACGTTCGAAAGGGATTTTCAGTCGAAAATAGGAGATTACTTAGAAAGAGATTTCGTAGAGTATGAGTCGGCGGAAAGGCTTGGAATCGATTACGCTGAAATTGCAATACGTTTTGGAGAGGCGTGCCTTGATGAAATAGTAGTATTCGAGGAATCTTGGCTGAAGGCTCTGAATTGTCTTCTTAGAGCCAAATTAATTCTTGCGTTAGTTAATTGGAGTTGTTGTCCAAACGTCATACCAGCGTATGAGGGGCGTCTGTATACGGACGATTTGTCGCAACGTATCCAACGTTTAATCGAAGAAACTGAAAAACGCGCTCCTGCGGATTATTTTGTAAAGGATTTCTTCAAGACGGAAACCCTGTCTCCATTTCTCGAAGAAACGACTCCTAAAGACTCGCGTTTCAACGCGCGCGTCAAAAAGTTGAACGATGAAAAATATCTCTTGAAATTGACTTCGGAGCCAAGGAACAACAGGCTAAGACCGACGTTTTTACTGACGATTCCTCAAACGCGTTACTGCGAATTTGTCGACGAAATTATTTTAACAGTCAAGCCGACGACGCTTGAACTTAATTTTACTGGGGATTACGCGTCCTTTAGCTTTGACGAATATTACGGATGCGGACAGTTTTTGTTGAACGGAAAGGAAGTCGCTAGAATTAGCGGTGAATTTAAGTGGTCGGAAGAAGCGACTTTCGAGGACGTTAAGAGGAGGTTTGTCTCCGTAAAATTCAAGAGCGGATACAAAACCTATGATTACTTGTGCGCCTTTGACGACGTGAAATCTGGAGACAAAGTTGTCGTCCAGACGTCTCGCGGACAAGAGATCGTCGAAGTCCAAAACGTTTTCGAACGCCTGGATTCCGAATTGTCCTTACCCCTTGCGGCTTATAAAAGCGTGGTTGGAAAAGTCGACGAGTAATCTCGTCGGCTTTCCTTGCTTCCCAATTCAGCAGAATATTCAGGCGTTCGCTTTGGCTTTTTCCGCAAAGAACGCGTTCAAAATTTCCGCCGCCTTCTTGACGATAGAGGCGGTATGGCGCGCGCAACGTTCGCCCGCCCATTTCTTTTGTTCTTCCGGCGCCGCGCCGACCCAGCCCGCGCCCATTTCGCGACAAGTCAGCCCGTTCGCGACGAATTGGAACAGATTCGGATGTTCGTCTTTTTCAGGAACGTAAGTCGGAAGCGCGGTCTTTTTCGCCCACTCGCCAAGTTCCGCCGCCATTGCGTTGACGTCGGCGGCGTCTTCGCAGAAGCAACTAAAGAACATTACGGAACCGGCGACGGCGCCGCAAAGTTCGCGCAGTCTGCCGAAACCGCCGCGCGCGCAACGAAACGCTACGAAAGGACAACTACGCGCGATTTTAGCCGCTTCCGCGTCGGTCGATTCAACGGCGTCCGCGTAAGCGAGAACCGCGCCCTTGAACGCTCCGTAAAGACAGCCGCCCGACGCGTACTGCGCGTAAGCGTAATCCGCGACTTTATCGGGATCGACCGGCGTAAATTTCCACGCGTTTTCCTTAACGCCCGTCTCTTCCGCATAACCAAGATTCGACAACAAATCGCCGAAAGCCGCAAGACCGGCTCCCGACGCCAACAGCGCGCGACGAGAAATATCCATAGAACGTTCCTTTCTAAATTGCGTATGTTTCGTATCTTTTCAACGTCGAACGCGTTTAAAGCTCGACGCCGACTCGACAAACGATTATAGGCGTTTTGCTAAGAGATTTCAAGCGAAACGAGCGCTTTTCTTAGAAATATTAAGGACGACCTAGGAACTAATAGTCGATTTATAACGTCAGAGACGCGGGAAGTTCTTGTCGTTGGACGTCGCGCGTATAAAGGGAGTCGCGCGAGCGAACAACTAAGCAAACAACGTCGTTTTTCATACTAAGTAAAGGAACGCGCGAAGAGTCGAGACGTTGCGCTGGATCATACTGAAACGAAAAACGCGAGGCAAAGGACGACGTCTATGAAAAGCGGATTAGAAAATTGGAGTTTCTTCGATCTTTTCAACAAATCTAGCCAAGCGCGCGTTGATCGCGGCGTTCCTAAAACGCGGCTCGCACGTCTCGAGGCGTTGGAAACGCGCGATTTGCTCGCCGTTTCCGTAGCTTTTTCCGCCGCCGAATACGCCGCCTTGCGCGCGGAATACGCCGAATTCGACTTGCCCGCGAAGGCGAGCGACCTCAATATTATTGAAATTAACGCCGATTCTTTGTCGTTAAACTCCCTCGAAGACGCCCTAGACCGCGCCGCCTCGACGAAAAAAGACGATTTGATCGTCGTCAGAACGAACGCGAGCGACAATACGATTCGGTTAGGCGCGAACGACGGAGAAATTAAAGTCGAACTCGATTCCAATCTCTTTGGGACGACGACGATCGTCGCGTTGGGCGAGGCGCCCTTGACGATCGACGCGCAAGGATATTCGCGCGTTCTTTCGCTGGCGGTCGGCGAGTTGAATTTGGGACGCGTCAATTTGACGAACGGCGCCGCCGACGAGGGCGGGTGCGTTTACAACAAAGACGCGTTGACTCTCGTAAATTGCGTCGTATCGAGCGGAAACGCGGAACAAGGGGGGAACGTTTACACGTCGGGCTCGTTGCGCGCGTTTAACTCCGCCTTTGAAGCGAATAGCGCCGGAGAAGGGATATATTCGAGCGGAATTCTTGAATTGACGAATTGTTCCGTCAAAAATTCGTCAAACGCGGGTTTGTTCAACGCGCGAGGAACCCTTGCGCTGAACGAGACGACCGTTTCTGCAAACGACGGCGCGGGCGTCGTCAATCTTGGCGTCGCAAATTTGTTCGATTGCGCGATTAGCGACAACGGCGCGAGCGGGATCGTCAATCAGAGCGTCGCGTTAGAGTCCGGCGCCGCGTTTTCCGCGACTCTTGTCGCAGAACGCTGTTTTATCGATTCAAACGTCGCTCAAAACGGAGCCGGCGTCTATAATCAAGCCGGTTCGTTGATGCTGACAAGTTGCGAAATCGCGAAAAACGTCGCCTCAAGTCGCGGAGGGGGCGTCTATAGCGAGCGCGTTGAAGGAAGACTCAACAAAACGACGTTGACAAACTGTACGATCGCGGGCAACGCCGCCGGAATTGCGGGCGGGGGAGTATACGCCGACGAGTTTAGTTGTTCCGTCAATAATTCAATCGTCGCTATGAACTGGTCGGGCGACCTCGATTCGAACGTTTCGGGCGAGATCGCGTCCAAAAATAATATGATCGGAGGCTCTCCTAAATTTGTCGTCGCGCCCCTCTTTAATTTTGCGACGGGCGCTTTGACAAACGGAGACGCTCTCGATTTGCGCCTGACGAAAAACAGCGGCGCCTTAAACGTTGGAGACGGCGCTCGATTTGACGACTCCGCGACGGATATTCTCGGCGCCAAGCGCGTTTACGGAGCAAACGTCGATCTGGGCGCCTACGAATATCAGGGAACCAACGAAAAAGCCGCCGCCTCTTCATACGTCGTGACGACTCTCAAAGATTCCTTCGATCCAAACGACGGTCAAACGTCCTTGCGCGAAGCCTTATACTGGGCGAGCGACGCCAAGAAGACGATTACCTTCGACGCCGGACTTAACGGGACGATCGCGTTAAATTCTCAATTAGTCGTCTCTACCGCGATTACGATCGACGGCGAGAATCGAATTACCCTTGACGGAAAGAATAAAACGCGTCTCTTGGCGATCGAAGCGAACGCGACGATTAAAGGCTTGACGTTGACAAACGGCGCCGCCCCGTCCGACGGAGGAATTATTTACGCCGTCGCCGATTTGACGCTAAAGAATTGCGCGCTGACAAACGGCGCCTGCGGAGTCGACGCGCGCGGTGGTTTGCTCTATTCCAACGCGACGTTGAAAGCGACCGACGTTTCCTTCAAAAAGACGACCGTCGGGGACGCGCTCTACGTCGAAGGAGAGACGACGCTCGAAAAATGCCAAATTGCCAACGCAAGCGGCGCTGGCGTCTATTCTACTTTCGATTTGACTGCGAATAACAGCGCGATCGAAGCGAATAAAGGCGCGGGCGTCGTCAATTATATGGGCGACGTCGCGCTGACGAACGTTTCGATGCAAAACAACGATCGTTGCGGACTTTATAATCTTGGCTTTGCCCAACTAACGTCGTCGACTATTTCCGGCAATAAAGATTCCGGCGTCTTTAATCAAAGCGCGGAACTTGCCAACGGCGCGACGTTTGCTTCTTCGCTCGTTGCGGTAAACTGCATCGTAAAAGGAAACGAGGCGACAAAGGGCGCCGGAGTATATAATCGATTTGGGCGCGTTGAGGCGATTAATTGCGTTGTGGAAGGGAATTACGCGACGCAAAGAGGAGGGGGCGTCTATAGCGAGTCGCTCGACAAAGCTCCTAACGTTACGACCTTGACGAATTGCACCGTCGCGGGGAATTACGCGGGCGTCGAGGGCGGCGGAGTTTATGCGGATTCGTCTTGCTCGCTTTTCTTGTACAATTCGATCGTCGCGCAGAATCTCTCGGGCGATCTTAATTCCAACGTCGCAGGAACCGTCGTTGAAAGCGTCGGCTCCTTTATCGGAGGGAATCCGGGATTTGTCGTCGCGCCCCTTTTTAATAACAAAACGGGCAAATTGTCAAACGCCGATAAAATCGACCTGAGACTCGCCTCCAACAGCGCCGCCGTTGATTCTGCTGAAAACGCGTATGCGACTGAAACGACGGATATTACCGGCGCCGCGCGTATTTACGGGCGGAGCGTCGATCCGGGCGCCTACGAGTATCGAGGAACAGGCGAAAAAGCCGTCGAGCCCTCTTACGTCGTAACGACTCTTGACGACTCGTTTAATCTTAACGACGGCAAAACTTCGTTGCGCGAAGCCCTCTACTGGGCGAACGATAAAAACGCTACGATCACTTTTAAAGACGGGTTGAAGGGGACGATCAAGCCGACGTCGCAACTTGTCGTCAGTTCGCAAATTACGATCGACGGCGACGGGCGAATCACGCTCGACGGACAAGCGCAAACGCGCCTTCTACTTGTCGAGGCGCCTTTGACTTTGCGCGGACTTGCCCTTCTCGACGGCGCCGCTAGTTCCGAAGGGGGCGTACTTTACGCGCGCGAATCGTTGACGATCGAGCGGTGCGATTTCAAAGGAGGCTCTTGCGGAGAAGGTTCTTACGGCGGATTAGTTTACGCTTCGGCCGATTTGAACGCCGCAGATTCGTCCTTTGTCGATTCGAAGAACGGAGTAGGCGTTTACGCTTTGGAAGACGTCGTTTTGACTTCCTGTCTTATCGAAAACAACAAGGCGGGCGGATTGCGTTTAGCCGGAAACGCGACGATCAAAGATACGACGATAAACGCCAACGGCGCCGACGGAATCGTCAATTTATTTGGCGCGCTTAACCTTACGAACGTCTCGATTAGCGACAACGCGGGCGCGGGACTCGACAATTTGGGCGAAGCGATCCTTACGAATTGTTCGATTACGCAAAACGAGAATTCCGGAATGATCGTTCGAACGCAAGTTTACGACAATTCTTGTTATTCGTCCGTTTTGAAGGCGTATAATTGCGCGATTAAAGGGAACGCGTCGAAGGGATATGGCGGGGGCGTCCTTAACGACGGCGCCGTCTTGGAATTGGCCAACTGCGAAGTGTCCGCGAACGTCGCCGCGAAGGACGGCGGGGGCGTCTATAATCGATCCGTCGGCTCCGCCGTAAATAAAACGACGCTGTTCAACTGCACGATCGCCGGAAATTACGCGGGCGCGCAAGGCGGCGGCGTCTTTACTTCCGCGAATTTCGCCTTCGTTCTCTATAATACGATCGTCGCGAAGAACGATTCGAAAATTTCAAACGCCAACGTCGAAGGAACGCCGACCAACGTTGTGAATTGTATTTTGTCCGGCGCGCCGGGGTTCGTCGTTTCGCCTGTTTTTAGCGCCGGAAAGCTTGCGAATTACGACCTACTCGATCTGCGTTTGGCGCAAAACGCCGTCGCGATCGATTCTGGAAACGACGATTATATTGTCGGAACGACCGATTTGGCGGGAAACGCGCGCATTTTTAACGACGTCGTCGATATTGGCGCTTACGAATTCCAGCCCGCCGGTTCGACTCGCGTAACGTCCTTGGAAGACTCTTTCGATCTTACCGACGGCGCCTTGACGTTGCGCGAGGCTTTGTATTACGCAAAATCGGGAGACGCGATTACTTTCGCCGCCGATTTGAAAGGCGCGATTCTTCTGGAAACGCCCCTTGTCGTTACGAAAGACGTCTCGATTTGCGGAAACGGAGCCGTGACTATTAGCGGCGCCAACGTCGCGCAAATCCTGATTAATTCGGCGAATATTACCGTTTCTTCCCTGATACTCGCGTCCGCGAAGGGCGCGGAATCGGGCGCCGCGTTCTATAACACGGGCAAGGCGACCCTCGAGAATTGCGTCGTTAAAAATTGCGAAGGTCTGCTTGGCGGAGCTATTTATAACGGCGGTTCGGGCGAGCTTGTCGTTCTCGATTCTTCCTTCTACTCAAACGTCGCGACTAAATCCGGCGGCGCCGCGTATAACGCGGGCGTCTTGCGCGTTCAAAATTCGACGTTTTACGAGAATACGACCGACGGATCGGGCGGCGCTATTTGCAACGTCGGAACCTGCGTCGTCGTCGGAACCGTTCTTGCAAACAACGAGGCGAAGGAAGGCGGCGCGATCTATTCGAACGACGCCTTGACCCTTGTCAATTCGACGGTCGCGGACAACGCCGCCGCTTCGGGCGCCGGATTGCACCTTGCGAAGGGAACCGCGCGAATTTATAACGCGATCGTCGCCAAAAATCAAAACGAAGACGTCTACGATTCCGCGAAGACGACCGCGTATAATTCGCTCTCTTCTTACGAGTTTACGTCGGGCAAGGCGAATCTTGTTTACGACGCCTCCCTCCCGTTGTTTGCCGACGATTCAAACGAAAATTACCGTTTGGCGGAAGGCGCGCAAGGAATCGATCAGGGCGACGCGACTTGGGCGAGACAAAACGGACTGGGCAAATACGCGACCGATCTTGACGGAACCTATCGATTTATTGGAAAAAACGTCGATATTGGCGCTTACGAGTCTTCTTTTGACGTCGATTACGTCGCGCAAGAAGGAAACGCCGTTGAATTGACGGTCGAGGCTCCAAAAAATGCAAAAATCTATTGGGATTTGTCGGGCGACGGAAGCGGCGAGTTTGTTCAAACGACGGATTCCGTCTGGATTTCGACCAAGGAAAGAGGTTTTGAACCGGGTATTTACGTTTTACGTTCGAAGGTTCTCGATTCTAAAGGGAAAGTCGTAGACGAAGGGACGACGACGATTCAAGTAATCGACGTTAAGCCGACCGTCGACGTTAAACGAGTCGATTACGGCGTCGAGCTACTTTGGGCGTATTCCGTCGGTTCTAATTTTATCGGAGGACAAGACGGCGCGTTTTGGAGACTCGACTGGGGCGACGGAACATATTCCGATTATCGTTCCGAAGCGTTTGTCGCCGCTAAATATTACGCGACGCCCGAAAAGTCGACGACCTACGATATTAGGCTCGTATTAGTCGGCGCCGACGGCGCGGAAGAAACCGCCTTCTTATTGGACAGGCATAGCGTCGATTCCGTAATTGCGACGACCGCCGACGAACGACAAGAAGACGAAGCGCGCGCGCCGATTATTACCTGTGCCGCCGCGCCCGTTCCTTACGGTCCAAGTCTGCCCGACGTCGCGGCAAGAAACGCAAAAGGAAGCGCGAATACGGAAACGCCGAGTTCGGAAACGACGTCGATTTCCGACGAAAACGGGACGCGCTCGACTTCGGACGGCGTAAATTGGATAAAAGCAAGGAAAGTTAATCCCAAAGAGAAAGACGCCTTGCAATTTTGCGCGTTCGATTCAATATGGGAAGAATGGATCGACGAAGAAGAATTGGATTTTTGACCTTTGACGCGCCGTCGAGTCGACGGAAAGCCGCCGAATGAAATTCGGCGGTTAAGTTGGAACGAGACGACGCCAGACTTCGTCCTTGGGATTTGGCGTCGCTAGAAAAAGCAAAAAAGCAAATCGGCAAGAAAAGGGAAGGCGCCGCGCTTGTCTCTGAAAGGAAAATGGAACTTTCAGGGGGCGCGGCGCCCGGAGGGTACGGCAAATCAGGGGGCGTCGAATTATACGCGAAAAACTAGTTTAACCAAGAGGGATTCTCGCCGGAAAGGGGCATTTTGATCGCGAGCGCGTATTGGAAACTAGCCGCTTGACGAACTTCTTCGGTCATCTCGGCGGGAATATCATCGTCGAAAGAAAGAATGCTGACCGCAAGACCGTTCGGCGCGTGAATGTTGCGTCCCAAAACCATCTGCGCGATATTGGACTTATATTTTGCGGCGATCGCGCCCAACGTCGCGACGACGCCCGGCTGGTCGTATTGAACCGTAAGGAGCAACGAACCGGCGAGAGGAGCGTCGAGACGCAGACCTTTGTAGTGGATCAAACGAGGCAAAGAAGACCCGAAGATCGCGCCCGCAAACGCCGTTTTGCCCTTGTCCGTTTCCAATTCGACGCCGATAACGGAACTGAAGTCGGCCGCTTTGTTTTCTTTTTCCGAGACGACTTTCAGACCGCGTTCTTGCATCATCGGAATCGCGCTGACGACGTTAATGTCTTCGCTCAAAACGCCGGAAAGGTAACCGCAACAGAAGGACGACGTAATAAGCGACGTGTTCTTCTTCGAGATTTCGCCCATATACTTGATCGTGCAAGTGGAAACGGCGCCCGGCGCGACTTGTTGCGCGAATCGACCAAGACGATATGCGAGATCCAACGCGCCTTTGAGTTCTTCGAGCGTTTTCGGATCAAGCGGCGAGAAGTTGACCGCTTGACGAATGACGCCGTTTTTCAGGTAGTCGATCAGCAGTTCGACCGCCTCGAGCGCGACGTTCATTTGCGCTTCGGTCGTGCTTGCGCCAAGGTGAGGCGTGCAAACGACGTGCGGCATGCCGAAGAGCGGACTGTCCGTGCAAGGCTCTTCCGGATAGACGTCAAGAGCGACGCCGCCGAGTTTGCCCGATTCGAGACCGCGTTTGAGCGCGTCCATATTGTAGATTCCGCCGCGCGCGCAGTTGATAAGGAAAACGCCGTCCTTCATTGCGGCGATTTCCGTGTCGCCGATCAAATTGCGCGTCGCGTCGTTAAGAGGAATATGAACCGTAAGATAGTCGACGAGCGGCAACATTTCCGCGACCGTATCGTATTTAACAACGTCGAGTTCTTGAGCGCGTTGAGACGTTAAATACGGGTCGAACGCCAAGATTTTCATATCGAACGCCTTCGCGAATTTCGCGACCGTCTGACCGATGCGCCCCATGCCGACGACGCCGAGAACCTTGCCGTTAAGCTCGTGCCCCGTGAACTTCTTACGATCCCAACGACCTTCGATCAACGATTGATTCGCAGGGCAAGTGTTGCGGCTAAGAGCCAGCATCAACGCGAACGTCTGTTCCGCAGCGGAAACCGTGTTGCCGCCGGGCGTGTTCATTACGACGACTCCGTTGTGCGTCGCCGCTTTGAGATCGATGTTGTCGACGCCGACGCCCGCGCGAGCGATCGCCTTCAGACGCTTGTTTCCTTCAAGAGATTCCGCAGTAATTTTGACGCCGCTGCGACAAATCGCGCCGTCGTATTCCGTCAACGCTTGACGCAATTCTTCGCCTTTGAGACCCGTTCGAACGTCAAATTCGAGACCGGCCTCGCGCATTAAATTCAAACCGTCTTCGGCCAAGGGGTCGAGTACAATAATCTTTGACATTTCAGTTATCTCCGAAAAAAACGCCCGCGCGCGGACGCTCGAGGCTAGTTATGCGCGCGCTCTCGCTCCGTCGAGAAGCGCCGCGATTCGTCGGCGACGATCATTCGGGTCGATCGCTTGAACGTCTCGCCGCTCCGATTCGATAAATTTTTATCATTTATCGAAATTTTGTCAATACAAGCGCGCTTTAAACGTCCTTTTCTCGCCTTTTTTTTCTATTTTTTAGCGATAAAAGTTAGAAACGCCTAATTCAAAACGTCGACGTCGCGCGGATTCAAAACGCGAGAAAACAGCGGAATCGATTAAA
>JAZUGM010000416.1:0-2486 GCA_045641205.1 Thermoguttaceae bacterium | reverse complement strand
CAAAAAGACGATCCCGAATTTTTCTATACGTTCACGTCGTTCGTCTATCCGTCTTCGATCTACCGTTGCGATCTTTCGAGCGGCTCGAAGGCGCTCTACTGGACGCCCGACGCGGGGTTCGATCCAAACGACTACGTTACGGAGCGCCTTTGGTACGAGGGCAAGGACGGAACGCCCGCGCCGATTTTCGTAACGTACAAAAAAGGACTCAAGCGCGACGGACAAAATTCGACGCTTCTTTACGGTTACGGCGGATTTAATATCAATATGACGCCCGGCTTCAAGCCGACGCGCATTCCCTATCTTGATCGCGGGGGCGTCTACGCGGTCGCGATTCTACGCGGCGGTGGAGAATACGGCGAAGAATGGCACAAAGCCGGTACGAAATTGCAAAAGCAAAACGTGTTCGACGATTTTATTTCGGCGGCGGAGTTCTTGATTCGCGAGAAATTCGCGTCGAAAGAGACGCTGGCGATTAACGGCGGTTCGAACGGCGGTCTTTTGGTCGGCGCCGCGCTAACGCAACGTCCCGACTTATTCGCCGCCGCAGCGCCGCAAGTCGGCGTTTTGGATATGCTACGTTATCATAAGTTCACGATCGGCTGGGCGTGGGCGACGGACTACGGCACGAGCGAAGAAAGCGAAGATATGTTCAAATATTTGCTCGGCTATTCGCCCCTTCACAACGTCAAAAAGGGCGTCAAATACCCGGCGACGATGATTATGACCTCGGATCACGACGACAGAGTCGTACCCGCGCACTCGTTGAAATTCGGTGCGACGCTTCAAGCGAACGCTTCGCCGACTTCGCCGATCATTATTCGCGTGGAGTCGAAAGCCGGGCACGGCGCGGGCAAGCCGACGTCTAAAATCGTCGAAGAAGCCGCCGATATGTACGCGTTTATTTTGTTTAACACGCAGAAACGCCAGTAGACGTCAAACGGTAAGCCGCCGAATATATACTCATTGTCCTTGAAATTTTCCAGACTTTGTCGCCTGGTCGATAAGGATTTAAAGGAACTTCCACCTTTCTGAAGTGGAAAAACTCAAAGGCGAGGAGTATAATTCGGCGGTTAGAGGCAAACAAGAAAACGCCGTAATATTCACGGAAAGACGCCGAATGAAAATCAACGATTAGTTGGAACAAGGCGCCGCCTCAATATTTGCGCGTTTGGAGGCTTCTTGAGTTTTATCGCGTCTCGCGATAAGCTTTCATAATCTCGTCGTAGACGTTTCGCACGCGTTTGACGGGAAGCGCAAAGCTGATTCCTTGATACTGTTGTCCGTAAATAGCGGCGTTTATTCCGACCAAACGTCCGTAAAGGTCGACCAACGCGCCGCCGCTGTTGCCGGGATTGACCGCCGCGTCCGTCTGCAAAAACTCCTGTTTCACGACGCCTTGCTCGTCAAAAACGAAACGTTCCTTAGTGCTGACGATCCCTTGGGTAACGGTGCGCGCAAGTCCGTAAGGATTGCCCAACGCCAACACGGGGTCGCCGACGTCGAGCGCGTCGCTGTCTCCCCATTCGATCGGAATTAAGCCGGAGACCTCGACTTTCAAGACGGCGACGTCAAGATTCTCGTCGAATCCGACAAGCGTTATGCCGTCGGCAAGCGTTCGACCGTCGCTCAGTACAATTTCCACGCCGTCGACGAGTCGTCCCTGTTCGCAAATCACGTGAAAATTGGTCACGATAAAACCGTCGGAATCGACGACGACGCCGGAACCCTGCCCTTGCGCAAGCGACGAACCGCCGAAAAAATCGGATTGAACGACGCTCGTCTTAATGCCGACGACGCTCGCGCCGACTTTTTTGACGACGTAAGGAACGCGATCTTCGTCGGCGCAGTCGGGATGTTCCGCCAAGAACTTTTCCGCCGCCTCTCTTTTGGCGCGTTCCACGCCTCGCGCTGTCGAATACGCCCAACGCTCCGCCAAAGACGGTATCAGGAGAAGCGCCAGCAAAAAACAAAGCAGGAAAATTAGGCGTCCTTTGCGCAGGGCAATTAATCGATTTCTCGCCTCTTCCATTCGCGCGCGCAACATTTGCGCGTTTTCGATCGACGCGTTTCCTTCGCGGTAGTCTTGTCCGTTGTTATAATAATCGTTGTCGTTTAACACTTTCGACGCCTTCTCTATGAAAACGTGTTTTGTTTCGTCGTCCGTTCGTCGCTTGCGCGACTTCAAAAGAACTTCAGACGCGTAGAACGCCTAACAAATTGCGTAATCGTTCGCGGAAAATTCGTACTTTCGTGAAACAACAGACGCGAACGCCTTCGCGCCCTGTAGATCGTTCGCCAACGTCTGGTCGCATAACTCAAGCTATTTGCGCTCGTTTGATCGCTTCGCGTTCCTGCGATTTGTTGCGAATAATCGTCGCTTTACAAAACGCCTAACAACCGGCTGGAATCAACGTTTTCACGCGCTTCTTGAATTCTTCAAGAGTGTCTGTTCCCATTACGACGGACATAAGCTCCGTCGGATC
>JAZUGM010000415.1:0-11413 GCA_045641205.1 Thermoguttaceae bacterium | reverse complement strand
GCAACAGTTGCGTCGGTAAAAAACGCGCAAAGAACAATTTCGCAAAAACGAGGTTCGACCAAATCAAAAAGACAAATTGGTCTTGAAGCATACCTTTGTCGTCGTCTTTTTTTCCTGATTTAGGTTTGTTTTTTCTCATAACCGGCGCTCCAAAAATCGCTCGAAGCGTCCAAACGAACGCGTCAAAGCCGTTAGAAGCATATCGAAAAAGAGGAAAAAAACAAGGAGGGCGAGTCGGTTTCGTCGCGATTTTCAACGTTAAACAACGGAACGTTCGTTCACGCAAATCTTCGTTCGATTTAAACGTCGTACTCCGTATAAAACAAATTTTGACGCGTCGACCGCCGAACGGACTTTTTTTGAAATCGACTAGTCGTCCCTTCTCTCCCTGCTTCCCGCGCGCGCAACAAAAATCCCCGAAGTCAACGTCGAGGACTTTTGTTTCGTCGCGCGCATAAATTGAGTTTTTACTTCTGATTCGTCAAATTCGCGACTTGTTCCGCCGTAAGCGCCCAGCTAAAGACGCGTCCGCGTTCGATGCGTCCTTTGAACAAAACTTCGCCTTGACCGTTGGAAGCAATATCGGCTCCATAGCAAAACGCCTGACAAGCCTTCTCTTTCGGGTGCGTCAAATTCCCCTTGATATTCTCTCGCGCGACTTCTTTTCCGTCAAGATACATCACGACGGATTTTCCGTCGTAAGTTCCGAAGGCGTCGTAATATCTTCCGGGCTCGATCGGCGCTTTCAAAATACGGTAGGAACCGTTGACCGACGCCCAGAGTTTCAAGACTTTTTCGTCCCAAGCGACGCTAAATTCAATTCCCGCCAGTTGCGTGTTGCCAAAGACGGCGCCCGACTGCGTGTTTTCTTCGTCGAGACGGAATTTTACGGCGATCGTGGCGCGCTTCAGACGAGCGTAATCGACGGAATTACATTGAATTTTATAATAATCCTTGGCGCCGTCGAATTGAACGACCTGTTTTCCGCCAAGTTCGTCGTCCGCGACAATCTTAGGCGCGCCGAATTTTTCGAGTTTCTTCTGTTCCTTCTCTCCGTTGACGGGCGCGTTGACGACTTTGCCGTCGACGACGCGAATATCAAGGAAATTCGCGTCAGGCGTAGGCGCGTTTTTGTCGATGTTCTCCGTTTTGTCTTCGAGCGTTTGGAATTCGACGTCGAGCGCGTCTTCGCTCGCGCGGAAGAACGGATTGAGCGCGTACAACTTGCCGCGATACTTCGAATTCGATTCGAGATCGGAAATTTCTCCGCGCGCCGTTTTCGGCATATTGCGCTGGAAATAATAGGACCAGAAATAACACGAGTCCGCTTTTTCCCAAGCGTTCGATTTCGGATTGAAGCGCTCGAGGTCGAGTCTATAGCCCAGCACGACGTCTTTGCAAAACGCCTGCGTCGTCTCGACGGTCGCGCCGTATTCGTAGACGTTGGAACAAGTCGCTTTGGAACCTTCCGGCCAAGTCGGTCGTTCGGTTCGCGAATAACGCGCGTCGGTATAGACGTATTTCTCAATGGCGCCCGGTTCCGCGATAAAGTAAACTTCGTCGAAGAATGAATTCGTAATCAAGTCGTAAGGCTTGAGAACGACGGAGTTGTCGCGTCGAACTTCCATAACGTAGAATTGTCCGCAAACGCCGTCGTCCGCCAAATAGCGTTGGAAAATATCGCCTTCGTCGCCGTGGCACAGATAGCTCAACGTACCGGTTCCGAACGCGGAGAAACAGCCTTGCCACGCGCAACGCGGGTCGTTGATCGGGTAATGCGTATGCCCGGAGAAGTCGATTACTTGCGGATATTTCTGGAGCGTGTCGAACATATCCTCGGCGCCCCAGTCGTCCTGTCCGCGTCCGCCGTAGACGGTCGGCGAAATAGGATAATGTTGGAATACGAAAATAGGTTTCTTCGGGTCGGCTGCGCTCGCGGCGGCAAGCTCGCCTTCGAGCCAATCTAACGCGTAAAGATAATCGCCGTCCGCCATCGTGCCTTTTTCCGGCGAAACGGCGATAAAACTAAATCCGTTCGCCTCGTAACGGACGTTCGGTTCGACTCCGAAAATACCGCTCCAGAGTTTACGATTCCCGCCGTAAAACTCATGGTTGCCCATGCACAAGAAGGTTTTCGTCCCCTCTTTAATTCCGGCGTCCATCGCCTTTTTAAAGAGCGACAACTCCGCCTCGATTCCGTGATTCGACATATCGCCGACGACGACCAACGCGTCGAATTTCGAATAGCTTTGTTGCGACGAATACTTATACATAAATTCCAACGAACGAACGAAACGTTCGTATTCCTTCGACTCGACGCTCCCGTTAAAGTGAACGTCGCTCATCACGGCGCAACGCAACACGACGTCGTTCGATTCGGAATCGGCGGCGCTTTCGTAATTCGCAAAAACGCGACTCGGAATACAAAGAGTCGACAAAGCGCCCGCCGCGCCCAATTTCAAAAAAGCGCGACGCGACGCCGCGAATTCGCTTGATTTATTCATTATTCTTAAACCTCTAGGTCAATAAGATGAAAATTATGGTAAAACAACGTCGGTCGACGTTGCGACTTTTGGTAGTCTATGAGAATCGGACGTTTTCGCCTCGATTCCGATTAATTCTGATTCGTCAAATTGGCGACTTGTTCCGCCGCGAGCGCCCAGCTAAAAACGCGTCCTCGTTCGATTCGCCCTTTGAACAAATATTCGCCCGATCCGTCGGCCGCGACGTCCGCGCCCAAAAAGAACGCTTGGCAACCTTTATTTTTCGGGTAAGTCAAGCCGCCCTTGCCGTCCTCTCGCGCGACTTCTTTTCCGTCGAGATACAAAACGAGCGCTTTTCCGTCGTAGGTTCCGAACGCGTCGTAATAACGTCCCGGTTCAATAGGCGTCGACAGAATACGATAGGTTCCGTTGATCGACGCCCAAAATTCCAACGTTCTCGACTCCCAATTAATCCAAAATTCGACGCCGGCGCCCTGCGTGCCGCCAAAGACGGAACAGGAATTTGCGCAGTCTTCGTCAAGACGAAACTTCGCGGCGATCGTCGATCGCTTCAATCGCGCGCAGTCGGCGGTCTCGAGTCGAATCTTATAACAATCCTTAGCGCCGTCGAATTGAACGACCTTTTTTCCGCCGAGAGCGGAGTCGTCGACGATCTTAGGGGCGCCGAATTTTTCGAGTTTCTTTTGTTCGTTCGCTCCGTTGACAGGCGCGTTGACTAACACGCCGTCGACGACGCGGATATCGAGAAAATTAGCGTCGGGACAAGGCGCGTCTTCGTCGATCGTTTCGGCTTGCTCTTCGAGCGTTTGAAATTCGATTTCGAGCGCGGTCGCGCTTTCGCGGAAGAAAGGATTGAGCGCGAACAACTTGCCCCGATACTTCGCATTCGGCTCGAGATCGGAAATTTCTACGCGCGCCGTTTTCGGCATATCGCGCAGGAAATAATAGGACCAGAAATAATTCTCGCCCGCGTCTTCCCAAGCGTTCGATTTCGAGTTGAAACGCTCGAGGTCGAGTCTATAGCCCAACACGACGTCTTTGCAAAACGCCTGCGTCGTCTCGACGGTCACGCCGTATTCGTAGACGTTGGAACAAGTCGCTTTAGAACCTTCCGACCACGTTGGACGTTCTGATTGCGAATAACGCGCGTCCGTGTAGACGTATTTGTCGACGGCGCCAGGCTCCGCGACAAAATAAACGACGTCGAAGAAAGAATTCGTCGACAAGTCGTAAGGCTTGAGAACGACGGAATTGTCGCGTCGTACTTCAAGCACGTAAAATTGCGCGCAACCTCCGTCTTCGGGCAAGTAGAGCGGAAAACGATTTCCTTCGGCGCCTCGGCAAAGATAACTTAACGTGCCCGTTCCAAACGCGGTAAAACAACCTTGCCACGCGCAACGCGGATCGTTGATCGGACAATGCGTATGCCCGGAGAAATCGATCACTTTGGGATAACTCTGCAACGTGTCGAACATATCTTCGGATCCCCAGTCGTCCTGTCCGCGCCCGCCGTAAACGGTCGGCGTGACGGGATAATGCTGGAAAACGAAGATAGGTTTGTCGGGATTGGCGGTCGTCGCGTCGTCAAGTTCGTCGCGCAACCAATCCAACGCGTAAAGATACCCGCCGTCGGTCGATCTTGCGTGTTCGGGCGAGACGGCGATAAAACGGTATCCGTTCGCTTCGTAACGCGCGTTCGGCTCGACTCCAAACGTTTGGCTCCAGAATTCCCGGCTCCCCCCGTAAAACTCGTGGTTGCCCATGCACAAGAACGTCTGCGTGCCCTCTTTAATTCCGGCGTCCATCGCCTTTTTAAAGAGCGACAATTCCGCCTCGACGCCGTGATTCGACATATCGCCGACGACGACCAGCGCGTCGAATTTCGAATAGCTTTGTTGCGACGAATACTTATACATAAATTCCAACGAACGAACGAAGCGCTCGTATTCTTTCGACTCGACGCTCCCGTTAAAGTGAACGTCGCTCATCACGGCGCAACGTAAAACGACTTCGTTCGATTCGGAATCGGCGGCGCTTTCATATTTCGCGAAAATCCGACTTGGAACGCAAAGAGTCGACAAAGCGCCCGCCGCGCCCATTTTCAAAAAAGAACGACGCGAAGTCGCCGTATTATTCGTTTTATACATTTTTAATCCTTACCAATGATCGCTTTAACGAACTTCCTCCGGCCAAACTCCGTCGACGATGGGAACGCCGTCGAGCTTCGCGGGATCGAACGTAGCGCGCTTGATTCGCTCCCAGCGCCACGTATAAGTAATTTGAATTTTTCCGTCGCTCGTCTGGATAACCGCCGGATAAGAATAATCGAACGTCCCCGGTTCGTTCTCCAAAACGCAGGCGGCGCGCCAATTAACTCCGTCGTCGCTCACGGCGACGTTTAGACGCGTTCGATCGCCGGTTTTCGTCGTCGAATGATTATAGACGAGTAGTTGCCGCCCGTCGCGCAACGTAACGGCGTCGGTTCCGCTGTTCGGATTCGGAAGGGAGAGTTGTTCCATTTTACTCCAAGTCGCGCCGCCGTCTTCGGACCAAAACGTCCAAAGGTTCTCGTCGCCGTCCTTGTTGCGACAAATCAACTGCAGGCGTCCGTCTGGATGAAAGAGAACGCTAGGTTGAATCGCGCCCCCTTCGTCGGACGTGTTGAGCGGCGCCGTTTTCGTCCATTCGCCGCCGATTTTCGGAGCGCGTTCCAAATGAACCGTCCATTCGCCCGCGAACGTCTCCGTACTGCTTGGCGCAAGAATCGAACCGTCCTTTAAACGAACAGGCTTATTTTTCACGGGACCGACGAATCCTTCCGGCAATTTTGCGAAATCTTCCCAAGTTTCACCGCCGTCGACCGACTTACGAATCAAGCCGCGCCAATCCGCCGTCGTCGGTCCGACTTTGTAAAACAAATAGAGCGAACCGTCGTCGTCTTGAAATAAAACCGGGTTCCACAAACGATTAATTCGTCCTTCGGGACTGTAATCGGGCATATCGTCGGGGACGGTCGCGACAATTTTAGCCTCCGTCCAGCTTCCGTCGCGAAAGATCGCGCTCCAAACGGCGATCGCCTCGTCGTCGGGACTCGGACGTCCAAGCCAAGCGGCGACAAGCGTTCCGTTCGGCGTCTCCGCGATCGTCGACGCGTGACTACCCGTAATCGTCGATCCGATAAATTCTGCCTTGCCGTCTAACGCGTCAAGACTTGGCGAGATCGGTTCCGACGTCGCGGGCGCGTAGTCGACGGTCGTCGCGGACGCGAGTTCCGGCGACTGTTCAGACTCCGACGACTCGGATCCTGTCGCGCTCGTTTCGTCGTTCAAATTTTGACTCGCAAGTTCCGGCTTGGAACAACCGACGACCGCAACCAACGAGAAGAAAACCGCAAGGGCGACAAATTTAAACGAACGACTGAAATAAAACGGCATAAATTCCTTTCTAACGTTTTACGAACAAACGCGCTTCGTCGGAAACGCGATCGTTAAAATCACTCTTTTTGTCAACTCGCTCAAAGAACGCCCATCGGACGAACGCGCGCAAGGGCTTCTTATTACGCGGACGCGTCTTGTCAATATAAGCGCAAGCCGTTTCACGACGCTAGAAGCGATTTGCAGAAACTTTTTTCCGTCGACTTTACAGGCTACTGGTAAAATCCTGAAAAGAAACGCAACTAGCGCTAGAAGCAATAAGCTCGTTTAACTCGGAAATAGATTTCGCCCCCAAGCGCTCGCGTAAATCGTCGGAAGATTTCGAATATTCATCTGGAAACCGAGACTTTACAATTAAGGTTACGGCGTCGACCTTGCCGCGTGCTTCCCCTTTTTCCAGCCCTTTTTCCAGCCCCTGTTCCAGCCCCTGTTCTTCCGCATATTTATTGATAACAAACCAATCGCGGCGTATTCTCTCGTTCAAATCTTTAGCGCGTCGTCCGCGTTTCGTCGAAAGGAAATACAACATCTTGTCCCCCGCTTTTTTAAAAATCGGTCTCTTTTTTTTCAACGCTTCCACTTGTTCTTTGGTCGTCAACTTCGGATAACCAAACATAGCGATCCAATCTTGCAACTCCGAATCGACAAACCCTTGCGGTTTTTGACCGGCGGTAATCGGCAAACGCACAAAGATCGTCGTGTTCAGATCGTTTGCAACGCGTTGATCGTAAATTGAAGATTTACGCCAAACGTCAAACCAACGACCGTCGTCTTCCTTACGTATCGGAAAGAGGACGAAATAGATCGAAACGACGCGTCGTAAATCGCCGTAATTACTTCCGTTTCCTATTTGATCGACAAACAGTCTTGATCCGTAATATTCCGCGCGTTTATCGAAATCGGCATGTTTGACAACTTGCATTTCAATATCGAAAACGTTCCCTTGTTCGTCGATCGCGCGAACGTCGACGATCGGTTCTTTATCCTTCCTCCAACGACGCAAAACAAAGGGATTACGAAGTTCAAGTTTGGAAACGGTCGGTAGATTCGCGTTACGAAGTATCGAATTAACTAACGAAAGCAAAACGTCTTCCATACCTTGACTGCCAAACAAAGCGCGGAAGCAAACGTCTAGGCAAAGAAAAGGAATCCAACTAACCGTCGTAGCGGTTGCGTTGAAACGCTTTTTAAACAACGAAAACGACAAATTTCCCATTTTGAACCTCGCATATTTTCATTAAGGAACGACGCCTCGGTCGTAAGAGCTCCTTCTTTTCTTGAAAAACGCCGTCCCTCGACTTTCCAAAACGCGACGATCTACCGTTGGAAACGGCGCGAATCAAACCGATTACGCGCAAATTTCCGCAAACGCTTCCAAGAAAAACGCGTTATTTGACAAATTCGACGTCTTGCGCGCGTTCCTTCGGTTCGACGTTCAGTTCGACGACTTCGCCGTCGACAATTCGTCCCTCGAGCGTCGTTTGTTCAGGCGCGCGCAATTTAAATTCGACGTCCCAAGTTTTCGGCAAGGAGGGCGCGAGCCAAATCTTCCGCCCGGTCGTCTGCAAGACGAGGCTTTGCGCCGCCGCGTTCAAGACGCCGCCGTGCGTCTGGTCGGGGTTCCAGTCGAAATTCGGTCCCCAAAACGCGAGAAAACGCGATTCTGGATGCTTTGTTCGCGCGCGATATACAAGTAATTCTCGCGCGCCTTCGCGATCGCCTAGATACGAATAAAACAGGTCGTCTTGATTCCAACCGACCTTGAGTCTGTTTTTACGCGTTTCGAGTGCGAGTCGCGCCCAGTCGGCGTTCGGCAAGTCGAACGCAAAGAGGCGGAACGGAAAGACGGGATAGCATTCGGGCGTCTCGACGTTGCTCAAACGATCAAATCGCGCGGCGGGCGCCAATTTCGTCTTGCCCGACGCTTCGTCGACGATCGTAGGAACCTCGGGCGTTTTCGCGAGGAGTTCGCGCCAATACGCGCGGTCGTCGGCGCTTGTTTTGTCTTCGGGCAAAGCGAGCAAACGCCCCAAAACGGAGCGAATGCCGGCGACTTCGTTCGCGGGATCGTCGCAATCTTGCCACGTTTCAAGAGCTTGCGACGGACTCAGCTTCAATTTGCCCGACGCGGGATCGACGGAATAGTAAGAATCGTAGAATTTCAAGACGGCGTTCGCAGTCGGAATCGCTTTCCGCGCGAGGAAATCGTCGTCGAGCGCGTATTCGTAGTACTGCAACGCCAACAGCGCAATTTCCAAACCGCCGACCCATTCCCACTTGTGCCAACGCGCCGTCTGCAACGGATCGCCGTTCCGTTCGTTCCAGGGCTTCTGCCCGTAAGTTTCGGGAAAAACGTCGCCCCAGAAGTAAATACATTCGGGAAAATACGCGCCTTCGAACGATTCGCCGAAATATTTCTTCACGCGATACTCGCAAAAAGGAACGAGTCCGCAGTACATATCGAAAAACGGCTTCATCAAGTCCCAATCGCCGCCCGACAAGAACGAGTAATAGGGCAAGCGCGTGTTTTGGAACCAGTAGCCCGGTCCCCAACGGCGATAATCGTGCCCGCCGGGTTTGTTTTGCCATTGAACGGTGAAAATTCCGCCGTTGAATTTAATCGGGAAATTTCCGCGTCCCTCGCATGCGAAAACGTAACGCTGAAACGCGTAAGCGCGCGTGACGTCGAACGTTTCGGCGACGACTGCGGCGCGTTCCGCGTCCGAAAGAGACGCGCAAGCCTTTTTATTCGGAGAAAATCGAAGCCAACTGCGTTCGGAAAACTCGCGCCAGTACGCGAGCGTTTCGTCGCGGCGCGTTTCAAGCGCGACGTTTTGCGCCTCGTCGGCAATTTTTGACGCTTCGTCAAGCCAAGCGTCGACGCTTGCCGACTGCGGCAGAGTCAAAGCGACGATCTCAAATCGACGCGTTTTGCCGGGCGTCGCGATTAACTTGCCCGAGGCGACCTTTGCGCAGGAATCGCAGGAAACGAGCGCGCCGAACGCGCGGTCTTTCAGCGGGTCGACGCGACCGGGAAAATCGTCGAGCCCTTGCGTCTTGCCGATTTCGGCAAAGTAGGACGTCTCGACGTTGCGACGACATACGGCGATACGACCGGCTTTGACAAGCTCGTCGTTATCGAGCAAAACGTCGGGTCGAACGACCGCTTCGCCGTTGTGATAATAGAAAAGATCGGAAGTTTCGGGCGCGCCTAAATTTTCACGGTTCTCGCCGCGCCAAATCGAAAAGGACGCCTTCGGCGCAAGCTCCGCGTCCGAATCGATTTCGACGACGACGTTGGGACGCGAAGTCTCGACCCAAGCGCGCAGTCGCGTTTGAGCGTTCGGAGCGCCAAACGTCAAAGCGACGTCGCCCCGTTCGACGTCGAGCGTTTGAACGAAGGGCGTCGAGTCGTTCCAAGGCGCCGCGTTCAGCCCGGAAACGTCGACCTGAGCGACTTTCGCCAAACGCCCGAATTCATCCCAAGAGTCCGTGCGCGACAAAAGCAAACGCAACGTTCCAGCGGGCGCGTCGTACCAAAGATTGACGCCGACCTCGCCGTTCCCAAGTGGAACCGTTCCGTTCCAGTCGGCGGAAGGAGAGTCCCAAACAAGTTTATAAGGCGATTCGTCCGCCCTAAGCGAAGCCGTCCCAATACAAACGACGGCAAGAAGCGTCGCAAAAGACGCAAATATTGAAGAAAATCGACGTTTCATTTAAGACGTCCTATGTCGCTAATCGATCGTAAAAATAAAACAAAAAAACGAACGACGACGCGTTCGCAACGTTAGTACGAGGATTATAAGAGACGACCCGAGTAAAGTAAACTAAAAAAACAAGAAAAGAAAAAAATTTTCTGAGAAGAATTAGAAAGAAGAAAATCACGACTGTGAATAATGAGAAAATGGTTTATAATTTAATCTAAAAAAGCGTCGTCTAAACGCGCGCGAGGACGTTTGACGAAGTAAGACCAATTCGAAAAAACGAGAAGTAGGAGTCGACTATGAGAATCGCTATTTACGGATACGGCAATCTTGGGCGCGGGGTCGAATGCGCCGTCCAACAAAACGACGACGTTGAATTGGTCGGCGTTTTTACGCGTCGTCCGCCCGAAACCGTGAAGACCTTGACGGGCGCGCCCGTCTTTGCCGCCGACAAAGTTCTCGATTACAAAGATCAAATCGACGTTTTAATCATTTGCGGGGGTAGCGCTACCGATTTGCCCAAAATGACGCCCGAATTGGCGAAAAATTTTAACGTCGTCGACAGTTTCGACACGCACGCCAATATTCCGACGCACTTCGAAAAGGTCGACGCCTCCGCAAAGAGCGGCAAGTGTCTCGCGTTGATCTCGGCGGGCTGGGATCCGGGTATGTTTTCGATCAATCGCGTCTACGCTTCCGCGTTGCTTCCGAACGGAACGCCCTTTACGTTTTGGGGACGCGGAGTCAGCCAAGGTCATTCGGACGCGATTCGACGCGTGCCCGGCGTTCAAGACGCCAGACAATACACCGTCCCCATTCAAAAAGCGCTTGACGCGGTTCGCTCGGGCGAAGGCAAGAATCTGACGACGCGCGACAAGCATCTGCGCGAATGTTACGTCGTCGCCAAAGAAGGCGCCGACAAAAACGCGATCGAAACGGCGATTAAAACTATGCCGAATTATTTCGCCGATTACGATACGACCGTGACTTTTATTTCTCAAGACGAAATGAACAAGAACCACGCGGGTCTGCCCCACGGCGGATTCGTCGTTTGTAGCGGCAAAACCGGCTTGAACGGCGAACATAATCAGACGGTCGAATTCAGCATCAAGCTCGATTCGAATCCCGAATTCACTTCGTGCGCTTTAGTCGCCTTCGCGCGCGCCGTCGACCGTATGGCGAAACGGGGCGTCGTCGGCTGCGTTACGCCGCTCGACGTCGCGCCGGGCGATATGTCGCCGTTATCCCCTGAAGAACTGCGCAAAAACCTCTTATAATTTCGGCGGAACGTCGGACGTCCCTCTCGTCGAAAGCTTCATAATAATCCGCCCGGCGCAAGACGAGCGGATGGCGAGCGGGACGGTCGGAGATTACGAAAAACTTTCAAGCGAAAGCGGACGTTGAAGCGACTTTTCGCGCCCAATAATCAGCAAGCGGGCTTCAACGCTTTAACTTTTTTCTTAAATTCGTCAAGAGTGGAAGTCGCAAGGACGACGGACATAAGTTCGTCGACGTAAGAATCGCTAATCGGTTTGGAAACCCTCTTGATGAAGGAAGCGGACGCCGACGGAAAACGCAAGCCAATTAATTTTGCAAGTACGTTTTGTTTCCCTTCAATTTTCCCTTCAATTTTTCCAGCGATTCTTCCGTCGCGTTCCCCGGCGATTCTTCCTTCAATTCTCCCTTCTTCTCTTTCCGCCGCATAAATCAATCTTGACGTAGTAATCATACCGCCGATCCTTTCGTTTGCCATAATTGTCGTTAATTCTTC
>JAZUGM010000414.1:0-14870 GCA_045641205.1 Thermoguttaceae bacterium | reverse complement strand
GATGAGAAGAAAACCGCTTCGACGTTGTTTGATTTTGTCGACGAAAACGAGCCGACTCAAATTTCCGAAGACGATTACGCTTCTAGCGCCGTCGAACGTTTGAACGTCGCGTTGGCGCCTACTTGTTCCCGTCAAGGCGTTTTTCCGCTTGTCGATTCTAAAGTTCTATACGGAGCTTGGAAGTCTCTTGCGGCGCTCGAGCGCTCCTTTTGGATCGCCGCCTGTTTGACGGGCGCGCACGCTTCGGACGCCTCCTTTCAAGGCGTTTTGCGTTTGACGAGCGAAGAATCGAACGCAAGCGAGCCGCCTTGGGAACGCGGCGTTGATTTTGACGCGCCCGTCGATTCAAAGACGGGGATTTTTAGCGATTTGGCTGAAACGGCGTCGAGCGTTCGCGACCAAATCGACGAACAGGGCGTCGATTTGCTCGATTTGGCGGCGCGACGCGTCCAGCCCTTGGAATTTAACGCGCTATTGGATAATTTAGGGCTGAAAAGCGAGTTAATCGCGGACGTTACTACTTCGCTTTTAGTCGAGACGATCGCACGCGTCGTCGGGCGAATCGAACCGTCCGGCGTTCCTTTGCGTTTCGTCGCGTTGTGCGACAAGTTGGGAGGTCGGGATCGATATGCGTCGATTTTGAGCGCGCGTTTTCCGGGCGCGGTTCCTTGCGTCGTTCGCGAGTCGCGCGCGTCGAGCGTTTACCGCTTAACCGCGACGTCGGGTCGTGATCGCCTGGGAAGAATCGTCGATTTTTCGTCGCCAGTCGTACTTGAAACGCGTTTTACGGCAAAAGGCGAATCGAACGCGCCGACGGCCTTAGCTTCGATCGTCGCCAAATATTTGCGCGAATTGTCGATGCGTCCTTTCAACGAGTTTTGGCGTCGCGCGACGGGAAACGACGCGTTGCGCCCTACCGCCGGTTATCCCGTCGACGCGCTACGTTTTCGCGCCGAAGTCGAGGAGGTAAGACGGCGACTCGGCGTTAGCGACGAAGTTTTTTGGCGCGCTAAATGAACGGCGTTTTTTAACTTACGATTTTTACGTTTCCTTATGCGAAGTCGATTAGAACCTAAAAATTCCGATCCAATGAAATTGACGAAGACGATTCGTTCGAAAAAACGGATCGTCGCCGAATGGATTTGCGGTCTGTTGGGCTTTTCCTATTTTTTATTTTATTGGGAAAACAACGTCGTTCAAACTTCTCGATTTGTCGTTGAGTCGGAACGATTGCCTCGCGCGTTTGATCGATTCAAGATCGTTCAGGTTTCCGATTTGCACGGAAAGATTTTCGGTTTAGATTCGCGTTCCCTATTCGATAAAATTCGTAGCGAGCGTCCTAATATTATCGTAATCACGGGCGATCTAATCGACGAACGACGGTACGATTTGGAATACGCGCGCGACGTCGTGCGGAAATTGAGTCGAATCGCGCACGTCTTTTATGTAACGGGCAATCACGAGGGAAATTTTGTCGCCGGGATCAAAGAACAAACCCTCGACGCGATTCAACAATCCGGCGCGACAATGCTCGACAAACGTAGCGTCGAATTGACGTTCGATTCGAACGGCGCGCTTGTTTTAACGCCCAAAGAAACGGACGCTTCCTTTTGTTTGCCGGATTCGATTCTCTTAGCGGGCGTTCCCGATCCGATTGAGCAGAAGACGAACTATCGCATCTGGGTCGACGAGCGCTTGGCGCGAATTCCTCGTTGCGACGAGCAGTTTAGCGTTCTATTGGCGCATCGACCCGATTTAATCGATTCATACGCCAAGCGCAGATTCGACCTCGTTTTTTCGGGGCACGCGCACGGCGGACAATTTCGCGTCCCTTTTTTACTTCCCAACGGTTTGTACGCGCCGAATCAAGGTTTTTTTCCAAAACATACGAACGGTTTGTATCGTAATGACAGGACGACGGAAATCGTTTCGCGCGGACTTGGACCTAGCGTTATTCCAACCAGGATTTTTAATCGTCCTAATTTGGTCGTTTGCGAACTTCGCGCCGATAACGCGTAGATTTGCGCTTTGACTTTTTGTTTTTTGTCGTTGTTTAAGAGGTTTCGAACTAATGCCTTACTTTGGCGTTCATCAGTCGATATCCGCAGGCTTTGACGCCGCCGTGTTTGACGCGGCGTCGAACGGGTTCTATTGCGTTCAAATATTTTCCGCGAACAGTTCGCGTTGGAAGAATAAGCCGATTTCTCCGCAAGCCGCCGCGCGATTCAAAGACGCGTTGGCGCGAACGGGGCTGATTGCGCCCTTAATTCACGATTCTTATTTGATTAATTTGGCGTCGCCCGAGCAAGAATTGCTGGACAAGTCGATAGAAGCGTTTACGGACGAGCTTGTTCGCGCCGACGCGTTGGGGATCAAAAACGTCGTGATGCATCCGGGCGCTGCGAAAGACGACTCGCGCGAAAACGGCTTGGAACGCGTCGCCAAATCGCTCGATCAAATTTTCGAGTCGCTTCCCAACAATCAAACCACCGTTTTACTTGAAACGACCGCCGGACAAGGGACGTATTTGGGCTCGAGTTTTGAGGAACTTGCGGCGATTATCGAGGCTTCGTCGCATAAGGAACGACTTGGCGTCTGTTTCGACACGTGCCACGCCTTCGCCGCCGGATACGAATTTCGAACGCGCGAAACTTACGACGAACTCTTTGAACGCTTCGACAAAATTATCGGCTTTAATCGTTTGCGCGCTTTCCATCTCAACGATTCGGTCAAAGGGCTTGGACTTCATGTAGATAGACACGCGCATATCGGTTACGGAGAACTTGGATTAGAGCCTTTTCGTATGCTAGTCAACGACGAGCGTTTCTTTGAAATTCCAATGTATCTGGAAACGCCGAAGGGAGAAACGGAAAGCGGCGAAGATTGGGACGTCGTGAATTTAAGAACGCTTAAGAATCTTTTTGAATAACGCGTTTGCGTCGACGAACAAGAACGCGTTTATTGGTTAATTGTAGACAAACAGGAGTTTATATTGATGAAACGTTTTGCTTGGGTCGTCGCGTTTGCGCTCGTTGCGACGTTGAGTTGCGCCGCAAACGCTTCCGCGTTTGACGAATTCAATCTTTGGTCGGGCGTCGCGCCGGGTGAAAAAGCCGACGCGAAAAAGCCGACTTACGAATATTGGGCGCCCGCCGAAAAATCGACCGACGCTTGTTTGATCGTTTGTCCCGGCGGCGCTTACAACGGACTCGCCTACGGGCACGAAGGAGATAAAATCGCTAAGTATTTCACGTCGAAAGGCGTGACGACCGTCGTCTTGAAATATCGCGTGCCTCGTCGCGAAGGCTTGCCGAAACATCTCGCCGCGTGGCAAGACGCGCAACGTATGGTGCGCGTCGTGCGATCTCGCGCGGAAGAATGGGGCATTAACCCGGAAAAAATCGGTATTCTTGGCTTCTCCGCCGGCGGACATCTCACGCTAATGACGTCGACGACGAGTAGTAAAGCCGCGTATGATCCGATCGACGAACTCGACAAAACGCCTTGCAACGTGAATTTTGCCGTACCCGTCTATCCCGCTTACGTCCTCGAAGACGGCGCCGACGGTCCGAATACGGGCAAGGGTAACGATTCGACGATGGTCGGCGATTTTGCGTTTGACGACAAAACGCCCCCGATGTGTTTGATTCACGGCGACGCCGACGTTTATTCTCCGATGGGATCCGTCGCCGTCTACTGCAAATTGCGCAAGATGAACATACCCGCCGAGATGCATATTTACGCGCAAGTCAACCACGGGTTTGGCGGGAATCCGACGGACGATCACGTCGGCGATTGGCTTAATCGCGTTTACGCGTGGATGAAATCTATCGGTCTCTAATCGATATTGTCAAGACGCCGCGTTCTTTTGTTTTGACGCAAGGGGGCGCGACGTCGCTTTTTTGAGGGGTGTTATGAGACGATTTTTATCAGCGTCGACGGTCGTCGTCGCGTTCTTTGTCGCCGTCGCGAGCGTTTCCGCTTTTGACGAATTTAATCTTTGGCCTGACGTCGCGCCGGGCGAAAAAGACGACGCGGTTAAGCCGACTTACGAATATTGGAAGCCCGCTGAAAAAACTAGCGACGTTTGTATGATCGTGTGCCCCGGCGGCGCGTATGAAGAGCGTAACGCCGATTATGGAATTGCCGAGTATTTTAATTCGAAGGGAATCACGGCGGTCGTTTTGAAGTATCGCGTGCCTCGTCGCGAAGGTTTGCCGAAACATCTCGCCGCGTGGCAAGACGCGCAACGTATGGTTCGCGTCGCGCGTTCGAACGCGGAAAAGTGGGGTATTAACTCTGACAAAATCGGCGTAACGGGCTTTTCCGCCGGCGCGCATTTGGCGTTGATGCTCGCGACGACGAGCGGTAAAGGCGCCTACGAACCGATCGACGAACTTGACAAAATACCCTGCAATGTGAATTTTGCCGCGCCCGTCTATCCCGCTTACGTTCTTGAAGACGGCGCCAACGGACCGAATACCGCCAAAGGGAACGACTCCCCGCTGGTCGACGATTTCGCGTTCGACGACAAAACGCCGCCAATGTGCCTGCTTCACGGGGACTCCGACGCTTATTCGCCGATGGGCTCCGTCGCCGTTTATCGCAAGTTGCGTGAAATGAACGTGCCTGCGGAATTGCATATTTACGCGAACGTAACGCACGGGTTCGTCGCCGTGAAAAACGATCCGCATTTTAGCGATTGGCTCGATCGCGTTTACGCGTGGATGAAATCGTTAGGGCTTTGATTCGTATCGTTAGACGTCGCGTCCTTTGCGAAAATAGACGCGACGCGTTTTTTGAGGAATTTTATCATGAGACGCATTTTCTTATCGTTGGCGTTTGCCGTCGCTTCTTTTGTCGTCGCGACGAACGTTTCCGCGTTTGACGAATTCAATCTTTGGCCGAACGTTGCGCCGGGCGAAAAAGCCGACGCGGTTAAGCCGACTTACCAATATTGGAAGCCCGCCGAGAAAAAGAGCGACGCGTGTATGATCGTCTGTCCCGGCGGCGGTTATCAGATGCTTTGTTCCGATTACGAAGGCGAGGAGATAGCCGAATATTTCAATTCGAAAGGAATTACGGCGGTCGTCTTGAAGTATCGGGTTCCGCGTCGCGAGGGCTTGCCGAAACATCTCGCCGCGTGGCAAGACGCGCAACGTATGGTTCGCGTCGTTCGTTCGAACGCGGAAAAATGGGGAATTAATCCGAATAAAATTGGGATTATGGGCTTTTCCGCCGGAGGACATTTGTCGTTAATGATCGCGACGACAAGCAGTAAAGCCGCGTATGAGCCGATCGACGAATTCGACAAGATTCCCTGCAACGTGAATTTTGCCGCGCCCGTCTATCCCGCTTATGTTCTTCAAGACGGCGCCGACGGACAGAATACCGGCAAGGGGAACGATTCGCCGATGGTCGACGATTTTGCGTTTGACGACAAAACGCCGCCGATGTGCCTACTTCACGGAGACGCCGACGTTTATTCGTCGACGGGCTCCGTCGCCGTCTATTGCAAACTACGCAAAATGGGCGTGCCCGCCGAATTGCATATTTACGCGAACGCTGTTCACGGGTTCATTTTGGCGCGAGACGATCCGCATACCAACGATTGGCTTGATCGAATTTACGCTTGGATGAACGCGATGAAGTTCTAAAAATGTAAGCGTTCACGAGAAAACGGCGTGAATTAGAACCTCCGTGCGACCAGTCGCCCGTTACATACGGGCGGACTGTACTTCGATCAATTTTCAATTCGTTTGAAGTTCGCGCGAATACGGAACGACGGAGCGAAAAATACAAGACGGCGCCCAATTTAACCGCAGTCGTATATTGGGCGCGCGCCCAATATGTCGCGTTTTATCGTGCGCGCGAGGTCAAACGCATTTCACTCCTTGGCGTCGTCTTTGCTTTTTGGTCGTTTGTTTTTTCGGGTTGTTCGTCCGTAAGCCGCCGATTCGTGCGTGAAGTCGTCCGTGAACGCTTACGTTTTTTTTATTTTCCAAACCGAAAACGCTCGGGCGAAACGGTCGATAATAATTTACGGAGGCGAAGACTTACTTATAGTTTATGCGTTTCTATACACGGTTGCGTATATGTAGGCGGAAGAGTCGATTCACTTTTACAATAGCAAATAGATTTGCAGAAAGTCGCATAGACTTCGACTTCGCACAAAAAGAGCCGTTCTTCATTGTCGACGTTATGGGATTTTCCGGCGGTAAACGCTTTGTGCGCTCGACTGAAGACTTTGACTTTTCCCTTGCGCGACAGAACTTGTAAAATTTGTTCGTCGGAGATGCGCGCGTTGCTTCGTCCGTCGGCTTTGTCGCCGGTATTGTTGTACGAGAGAACAATATAACGGCAGTCCAAATCGCTTACGAGCCGTTCGAAAGCCTTGAAGGCGCCGTTTGTGCAGAAAGCGCTTTTTAGGTTCGAACGATCCATTTTTCGCGCGACGCCGAACGTTTGGGGCTTTTCCCACCGCGCGACGTTTTCCAAGACGTGGTATAGATCGCAATACTGTCTGCTGTTGTAGGGCGGGTCGAGATAGGCGAGGTCGCAGACGAGTTGTTTTGCCAAAACGTTGGCGTCTTCGTTAAAACATCTGTTTTTGGGCGAAAGTCCTTCTTGAATCTCGGGCGCTTCCATCACGAAGTCGTCGTGAAATTCGACGCCTTTTCGATAGGCGTCGTAATGCCCGCACGTATTGGCGACTTTATCGATCGCATAAATTAGCGAGGTAATCAGAATCGCGCGTTCCCGCTCGTTGATTTCTTGCGCTTTGTAACGATTCTCAATATCTTCGCGAATGCGTCCTATTTTAATGCAAGTCTTTTTGCTAAAATACGCGTCGGCAAAATTTTCCGACATATAATTTTCTTCGTCCGAATCTTCGAGCGCGTTATAACGCGCGATTAACGCGTTTATATAAAGCGGATTATAACGTTCGTTGGAAAACCAAGTTAGATAAGACAGATAATTGACGTAAAGCGAATCGTTGACGAAAAGCGTTTTGTCGGAGAACGCGGCGGAAACGACGCCCGTTCCTCCAAAAACGTCGAAAAATCGCTCGACGTCGCGACATTCTTTGTCGACGACCTCGCGAATAAAGGGCGTCAACTTTTGTTTGCCGCCTAAATAACGTCTGGAACCGATTTTCATAGCGTGAAACGAAAGAAAACAACGCAAAACGCGATCCGTTGGAACGAACGCGTTTTGCCTAGTGAAAAATTTTTTTAGAACGGCGTTTTATTTCTGATCGCCAAGCCAGCGTTCCCATGCCGCCTTTGCGAGCGCGGCGCCCGCCTCGCGACATTGTTTTAGGACGTCGGCGTCGGGACGTTGTTTCGCTTTGATCGGCGTTTCGGTAATAGCGGGATATTTCAAAGTCTCAAGCGTCTTTTGGATCGTTTCGGGACCTCCGGTTCCCCAGCCGAAGGAACCGAACGCCAGCGCCGTTTTTTCGCGGAATTTCAAGCCTTGGCAATACGCCAAGACGGACGCCATCGTCGGCATGAGTTGCGCGTTGAGCGTCGGACTTCCAAACGCGACGGCGGCGGCGTCGAGGGCTTCGGCGGCGATTCGCGTAAGCGTCGTCTTACGAACGTGCATTAGTTGCACGTCTAATTTCGGGGCGTCGGCGCCAGCCTCTTTGGCGATTTTTTGCCCTTTTTCGACCGCGCCCGCGTAAATTTCTTCCGCCATTATTTCCGTGCTTTGCCACATCGTGTCGTACAGTACGAGAACTTTCGGCGCGTATTTCCCCGACGCCCACGCCGAATACGCTTGAAGTAGTTCGGCGATATGAGAACGCCACATAAGTCCGTGCGCGGGCGCGATCAGTTCGATAGCGAGCTTTGAGGCGGCTTCGAGCGCTTTCAAGACCTGTTTGCCGTAAGGCGCGACGATATTGGCGTAATAGCTTTTCGCCTCTTCGAGAATTTTGGCAAGATCGTATTCGTCGTCGAATCGCTCGGACGTCGCAAGATGTTGTCCAAACGCGTCGTTTGAGAATAGAATCTTTTCTTCCGGCATATAAGAGATCGTCGATTCGGGCCAGTGAACCATTGGAATCGCAAGAAACACGAGCGATTTTTGCCCAAGGGACAAGGTTTCGCCCGAGGCGACGATCTTGAATTTCCAGTTGGAAACGTCAAAGAAGCCCGCAAGCGCCTCTTTGCATTTTGCGGTGCAGACGACTTCGGCGTTCGGACAAGCGGCGACGACGGCGGGCAACGCGCCCGCGTGGTCGAGTTCCGCGTGTTGGCAGACGAGATAATCGACTTTTTCCAAATCGGTCAACGAAGCGACGTTGCACAATAGTTGCGGCGCGAAGGGCGCTTTTACCGTATCGATCAACGCGGTCTTTTCGTCGCGGATCAGATAAGCGTTATACGTCGCGCCGCGTTGCGTGTCGTAGCTATGGAAATCTCGAACGTTGTAATCGACATAACCGACTTGGTCGATTCCAGGTCGTAGTTCCGTCGTTAGATTCATTATGGAGTCTCTCTCTAGACGCTTTTAATAAACGCGGCGCTCGATTTGCTTAACGTCGACAAATCAAGCGCCGCATAACGTTGTTTAGAAATTTAGAATTTTAGACCGACAGGTTAAACGCGTCTTGTTTTATAACGTTTTTATCAGACGCGAACGTAAAACTTACTTCGATACCAAGTCCACAAAAGGAGCCACATTAACGCGGTTCCTCCTATTTGGTTGACGAATCCTTGCCAATTTCCCGTGAATTGTTCCAGACCATACGTAGCCCAGCTGGCAATTTGATCAAAGTGGAATATATGGGAAAGGATATAGGCGGCAAACGCGTTAGCGCCAAAGACGACGAAAAACGTCTTGAAACACGGGACTTTTACGACGTCGTAAAGGAGATAGAACGCGGCAAGCAGAAGCAAACTGATCCCGGAACTGTGTAAAACCATTGAAGACGTCCAAATATGTTTAATGATCGGGCAATATCCAAACGATCCTTCGGGAACAGCGTTCCACGCGCGTCCCAAAATAAGCATAACGGCGCCAACGACGGCGATGCGCCAAAACGCGTTCATTTGAATTTGCATACGCGCTTTTTTGACGTTTTTTAGGGATTCGTCGGAGTCTTTGCTCTCTTCTTCTACGTAATTCTCGACGTTTTTGATTTTTTCTCGCGCCTCGCGGAGGCAATCTCCTGCAAACATACCCGAAAGCGCCGTCGCTACGAAGGTCAGTGAACTTAGAATCCACGTGTATTGATACCAAGGAGCAAAATCTACGTTTCCGTTTTCGCCGACGGTAGCGCAGTCCATCCAGCGTCCCAAAACTTTGACGTCGACCCAGTACGCTAGATTTGTTCCTTCGGCAAAACTTCCGCCCCCGTATTCGCCGACTTTAATAAACGTGCAGGCGCCCCAGAATCCAAGGAGCAACAGGACGAACAAAACGCGTTGAGCGATTTTTGGCAAATAAAGATAGGCGATGCAAGAAAAGAAATATCCGACGGCGATCGATTGAAGCGTGTTGGAAAAGAGCTTGAGTTGATTAATATCCAACGACAACAGACGCCCTTGAACGCACATACCGAAGAACCATAAAAGGATCACGCGTCGAATAATACGGGACCACAGGGCGATATTGCGTTTTTTTCCGTCTTCGCCGCAGTATTTGGCAAGAGAAAAAGGAATCGACGCGCCCGCCATAAAAACGAACAAGGGCATCGCAAGGTCGCAAAGCGTGAATCCTTCCCAAGGGACGTGTTCGAATTGACGCGCAAACGCTTGCCAAAATTCAACGTGCGACGTCAAATCGTGCAACGGTCCGCTTTTGAAGGCGCCGACAATACCAAGGCAAAATAGAAGAAAAATATCGAAACCGCGCAACGCGTCGAGCGAAACGAGACGTTCGTAGGGCGGTTTAGGAACTGATCGCGCCGAGTCCGTCATTGATAGTTTATCCTTTGTAAAAACATATGCAAATAATAAAACTACGACCGAATCTATACGAAGGATAGGACGCCGTTTGAATCTAAGTTTTTAATAGAACAAGGGACGCCGTTTTTTAAACGACGTCCGCAAACGCAACTTGAATTTATCGCGCCTTTTGCGCAAGTTCGCGTCCGAGATAGAACGCTTTCAAGTTCAGATCGACAAAGGCGGGCTTGACGCATTTTTTAATCGCGTCTTGCCAAGCGCCGTCTTCAAGTTCCAATTTTGTCGACAAGGAACCGAGCAGAATTACGTTGGCGGCGCGCGCGTTGCCAAGTTCAATAGCGCGATCGACCGCTTGAACGTAAACGAGACGCGGGAAAATCTTGCGCAAACCTTCTTCGTCAAGGTCGGGATAGACCGACGCGCCGGAAGAAACGGTAACCGGCACGATGACTTGGTCGGAAACGACCGCCAGTCCGTCGGGCGCCAAGTAGTCGATATATCGAATCGCCTCGGTTCGCTCGAGAGACGCGAGAACGGACGCCGTTCCTTTAGGAATCAGCGGACTGTAGACTTTTTTACCGTATCGAACTTGCGCAAGCACGGAGCCGCCGCGTTGCGCCATACCGTGAATTTCGTTCGTTTTTACGTCGTATCCGGAATCAAGCGCCGCTTGCGCGATAACCGCGCTCGCCAACAGAATTCCCTGACCGCCGACTCCGACAAGCACGACGCTCGTCGAGTCGTTAGCGTTGCCTTGAGAGTTCATACGAGTCCTCCTTTCGACGATTTCAGATCAAAACTTTCCAACGCGCCAAATTTACAAACCTGTTCGCAGAGCCCGCAGGAAACGCAGAGCGAATCATTAATGGAAACGACTTTGTCGGCGCTTCGTTCGAGCGCGGGACAACCGAGCTTCAAGCAGGCGCCGCATTTTTTGCACTTGTCCTGATTGACGCGAACGCCCTTTTCCAACTTTTTGCGATAGGCGAGCGGACAAGGCTCTTTGGCGACGATTACCCACGCTTCGTCGGACTCGATCGCCGTCTTGAGCGCCTTCGTCGTTTCGTCTAAATTTCGCGGATTGATTTCGACGACGTTTTTAATTCCCATCGCCTTGGCAATATCGCTAATCGACGCGGCAAACGTATCTTCGCCCATAATCGTCTTGCCCGTGCCGGGGTTGTCTTGATGCCCGGTCATTGCCGTGATGCGATTGTCAAGAACAATGATCGTGGATTTGCCCTTGTTGTACGCAATATCCATTAAGCCCGTCATACCGGAATGGAAGAAAGTCGAATCGCCGATAACGCCGACGACGGGCTTGTCGTTTTTAGCGCAGTCGATTCCGTGCGCGACGGTAATTCCGCCGCCCATGCACAACACCGTGTCCATACAATTAAGCGGAGGAGCGACGCCAAGCGTATAACAGCCAATATCGCCGGAAACGACGACGTCAAATTTATTCAACGCGTAGAAGACTCCGCGATGAGGACAGCCGGGGCACAAGACGGGCGGACGATTCGGCAGAGTCGGAAGTTCGAGCTTTTCGTTTTTGGCGTCTTCGCCTTGACAAGCGCAAGAACCACAGTCGCATTTGGCTTCGAACAACGCCTTTGTCGCAGGGTTGGCGTTCAATTTGCAACGCGCCGTTTTGAGAACGTCGACGTCAAGCGCGCCGTAATTCGGAACAAGTTTTTCGTCGCCGAGACGTTTGCCGATCGTCGCAATTCCCAGCGATTTCATTCGTTGTTCGACAAAATCTTCCAGTTCTTCAACGACGAGAACGCGTTCGACTTGTTCGGCAAATTCGCGGAACAATTTGTCGGGGAATGGGAAACTCCAACCGAGTTTTAGAACGTTCGCCTCGGGAAAGACTTCTTTGACGTATTGATACGCCGCGCCGGAGGTTACGATTCCGACTTTGCGATCGCCGCTTTCGTTCCACTCGATCCGATTGAGCGAGGAAAGGGAAGCCGCCTTGGCGAGCTTCTCGACGCGTTCTTCTAAGCGAACGCGCATCCCGCGCGCGAACGCCGGAATCGGCACGAATCGTTGCGGGTCTTTTTTGAAAATATGGGGACGGTTCAATTCGATAGGCGTTCCCAATTCAACGACGCTACGCGAGTGGCTCACCGTCGTCGTCGTTCTCAAAATCACGGGCGTTCCGAACTGTTCCGAGATTTCAAAAGCGATTTTCGTAAATTCTTTCGCTTCGGTCGAGTCGGAAGGCTCAAGAACCGGAACTTTCGCAAAATGAGCGAAAAGTCGCGTGTCTTGCTCGTCTTGAGACGAATTCATACCCGGATCGTCGGCGACGACTGCGACAAAACCGCCCGCGACGCCGGTATAGGCGAGCGTCATTAACGGGTCGGCGGCCACGTTTAAGCCGACGAGTTTCATCGTCGTCATTGCGCGCGCGCCGGTCGTCGAGGCGCCGACCGCTGCTTCAAACGCAACTTTTTCGTTAGGCGCCCACTCGCAATAAGTCTTGTCGCCGTAAAACTTGCTAATATTTTCCAAGATTTCCGTCGAAGGCGTGCCCGGATAGCCGGTCGCGACCGAGACGCACGCCTCGAACGCGCCGCGCGCGATCGCTTCGTTGCCCGACAGTAGTTTCTTTACCATTGTTCCGTTTCTTTCTTGTTAAGACCTAATTGTCCAACGTTCCCCCGCAGGGCGACGCGAAAGGACGACGGATTCGCCTTCAAACGCTGGTTGAGTTGAACGCAAAATTCGACTCCCTCGACGACTTTAGTATAATCATAGGCGCGAAATTTACAAGTCGGTCGAAAATCTCGTTTAAGGTCGGAGAGTTTAACCTACTTATTCAAATTCAACCCGATAGAAAAAAGAACTTTCGGGCGCGACGTCGCCTTGATCGTAAAGATCCGCCGGAGATTCCAACGGAACCGAATCAAGCCATTTGAAGGAAACGGCGCCGCGCGAGTCGCGCGCGAATACGTCGATCGGAACGGCGATTTGCAAACGTTTTTCGTCGCGGCTCCAACGAACGCCGTCGACGTTTGCGGCGGAGCGCCACCGACGCGCGTCGTTCAGGAGTTCTTGGCGTCGCGCGCGCTTGGTCTTGACTTCGAGCGCGTCGCTCGACGACTGGGAAATTTCAAGTTCGATTCGCGCGGCTTCTTGACGCGCTTGATTTGCCGGAGTCGCGTCGTATTTTTCCGCCGCGACGGTTCCGTCCTCTTGGTATTGACGTCCAATCAAGACGTCGATTCCGCGCCAGCCTGTCGCTAGGTCGTCGTCGACGTCGAGCGCCAAGCATAGATTATCGGGTAATTCGGGAACGATTTTTTCTCGCGTTTCCACGTAAAAATAGACGAATCGATCGTCTTTTGCGACTTTTGAACAAACAAAGTCGTTTCGACCCGAATTGTTGCAATAACGCAGACCGGCGCAACCGTCGAAATCGCGCTGGATCGTTTCGCCGACGTAGTCTTGCAATTTCGGCGCGACTTCGTTCCATTGGTCGAGTTCGGCGTTTAAATCGATCGTTTTAATCGGCGCTTTTTCGGAGAGTCGCGGCGTTCCCTTATATTTGCGGATACCGTCGACCATTTGGAGATAATAGGAGTCGACGGTAAAGTTGCGCGTCGGTTCAATATCGCGGCTATATTCGTAATTGAATTGATCGATAAAAGCGTAAATCGAACCCCCTTGATAAGGAACAAGCCAACGACCCGCGATCCATTCGTTCCAGCCGGTGATCATTACGAACGGCGGGTCAAGCTCGTAGGCGCGCAGCCATTGTTGCGCGAAATTTAGCCCTTCGTCCGGCGCGTCTCGTTGTTCGTCGCTTCCCCAAACAAAGGAGCGTCCTCTTGCAATTTCTTGGCTCATCCATACGGGCGCGGCGTCGGCGTCGCGCGCCAAATTCTGCGACGTCGAAACGTTCAGTTCTTCCGGCTCGTTTTCGTCTTCCGACCACGAATAACGCTGCGGGTAGCCGTCGATCCAATGCCACGCGTCGCGCGTGTTTTGGGTTCCTTCCGTTGGCCAGTAGGCGCGTCGGAACGTGAATTTGTCGCGCAATTTCTTAGGGACGACCTTGCGATCCGCCAAGATCAACGGCTTGCCGCGCCATTGAAAAAAGAGCGGCTCGTATTTTTCTTTCGAGTAAAAATCGTTCCAAAGCGTTTGAACGCAGACGTCGGCGCGCGTGTTCGTCATAAACGCGACTTGAGGAAACGCCTCGCCCTTCGATTTCATTTCTAGGAGCAAATCGCACAAAGGCAAGTAAACTTCGGGGTACGTATACAGATTGGTCGCGTCGAAAATCAGGACGTCGACGCCCGCGTCGGCGATAAGATTGAGATGGCGACGAACGACCCACGGATCGCGAGAGTCGTAATATCCGAATAGCGGCTCGCCCCAGAAGTGCATTTCGCCGTTGGCGCCGAGCTTTTCGTCGTTTTGCGTCGGATTAGAGCCGACTTGTTCGATTATTTGGCTCAGATCGTAGGGACCGGGGGCGTCTTCCGCGCGATTTTTGACGTCGGCGGGTATGACCTCCGACGGATCCAACCACAGAAAATAAAAGAGTCCGATCGTTTTATTGGGGCGCGGTTCCGCCGTGTTTTCCGGCGCGACGACTTGACGTCCAAGTTCGTCGATCGCAACCCACGGAACGCCGGGCGAGTTGGAAGCGACCTTTTGGGCGAAGAGCGCCCCTGACGCGTTAAGCATAGAAAAAGAAAGAATAAAAAAACATAATCGCAAGGCGAAGGCGAAAGGTGATTTTTTTCGATGCATAACGCGCTCCCTCTTTTTTGGGGGTGGGACAAACGAACGTTCCTAGGGAAGACGCGAACAAACCCGGCGCGGTTTGGCGTCTTTCTGTCTGTTTTTCGGTAGGCGTTCGCGGAAAAGCGGCGCGGACGAACCGGCGCGTAAGCGCCGCGCGATAAGCCGCTCGTCTTTAGACGAGCGGAC
>JAZUGM010000413.1:0-2610 GCA_045641205.1 Thermoguttaceae bacterium | reverse complement strand
GCGTATTCCCATTGTTCTTCCGTAGGCAATGCAAAGCGCCAACCGAAAGGAGCCAAGCCAAGTTCGTTAAGTTTCTTAACAAACGCGGCGCTCTCATACCAAGTTACGCATTCCACTGGAAGTTTGGCGCCCTTAAAACGACATTTCTTCTCCTTATTCACGCCGACCGCGTCCCATTGCTCTTGCGACACAGGAAACTCGCAGAGCCAAAAACCTTCGCTAATCGCAACTTTTCGTTGATTCTCGTCGTCATCACGCCCTTTTTCGTTTTTCGGACTCCCCATCGTAAAACTACCGACTGGACAATAACGAAAAGAAAATTCCACCCCGCTGATCGTCAAAACGCGACGCGCGCCCGCTTCCGCGACGTCCCAACTTTCAAGCGTCGGTTCGGGACGTTTCAACGCTTCCTCAAGAACCCGTATTCTCTTCTCGTAAGCGGCGTTTATTGCGGAATATTCATCAAACTTCTTGCGAAGCTCGGATATTTCATCCTTTAACTTAGTAGTTTGACCGATTGTTTCTTCGAGAGAAAAACCGTAAGCCTCAACTTTTTTATCAAGTTCTAAGACATCTTTGCGAAATTCGCCGACGCCGCGTTCAAGCTCGGCGTTTTTTGGGGAATAATCGTCGACCCTCGCGCTAAGTTCTACCGCTTGATTTTCAAGTCGTTTCGTCGTTTTATCAAAATTGGCTATTGTAGAAGCGACTTTCTCCAAATTCTTGTTGTATTCAGAAAACTTGTCGCTTATATGAAAAATATCTCCAAACCAAGTTTTTGTTCGTCTATACCGACGAATTATTCTCAATTTCCTTTTCTTTAGTCGTCTTTTCGTCCAAACGACGGCGCCAATTGACGCGAGACTTCCAAATATTCCCAAAAGTTTTATAGTGTTTTCGTCCATAATCTTTCCTCGCGCATACGCAAACTTTAGGTCTCATTGGCGAAAGCCGCCGCTGAAAGTATTATAATAAAAAAAGAATCCAAATCAAGGATATTTTCATAGCAAACAAGACGTTGCGAATAATTCTTTTATTAAAACCGACGCGCGGTTTTCGCTCTTGTTAAACTTGACGCGACGCGGCGTTTTTATTACAATCGCCACAAACAGCAAAGCGCGATCACGTTTCGCGCGCCTCGCCAAAAGCAAGCGATCGTTTACCGTATTTAGCGAAAGGATCGATAATGTCGACTTCTCCCGTAACTTCCGTTCCTATGTTGGATCTCAAGCGCCAATTTCAAGCGATCGGCGCGCAAATGAACGCCGCGTTGCAAAGCGTAAACGAAAGCGGACAATTCATTCTTGGATCGGAAGTTAAAAAACTCGAAGAGAACGTCGCCAAGTATTCGCGTACAAATTACGCGGTCGGTTGCGCGTCGGGTAGCGACGCGCTCCTGTTGGCGTTAATGGCGGCGAACGTCGGCTCGGGCGACGAAGTAATTACGCCGTCTTTTACTTTTTTCGCGTCGGCAAGTTGCGTTCCGCGCGTCGGCGCGACGCCCGTATTCGCCGATATTGATCCCGTTACGTTTTGCCTTGATCCGAAGGAAGTCGAGAAAAAGATCACGAGCAAGACGCGCGCCATCGTCGTCGTTCACCTCTTCGGTCAGGCGGCGGAAATGCGCGAATTTCAACGTATCGCGCGCGAAGCCGAAGAAAAATTCGGACGCAAAGTCTATCTTATCGAAGACTCCGCGCAGGCGATCGGCGCCGAACTCGACGGAATTTCCGTCGGAAATTGGGGCGATCTCTCGTGCTTGAGTTTCTATCCGACCAAAAATCTCGGCGGCGCTGGCGACGGCGGAATGGTCGTCTGCAACGACGAACAACTCGCCGAACGCGTTCGACTCCTTCGCGGGCACGGCATGGCGCCTCGCTATTATCACAAAGAAATCGGAATCAACAGTCGTCTCGACTCCTATCAAGCGGCGATTCTGAACGTAAAACTACCCTATCTCGACGCGTGGACGGACGCTCGCGCGGCAAACGCGCAACGTTACGAAGAACTCTTTGTAAACGCCGGTCTTCAAGACGAAATCGCGACGCCCAAATCGGTCGGAAATCGACGTTGCGTCTGGAATCAATACGTTATTCGCGTCGGCGGCGGTCGTCGAGACGCGTTGCGCGCGTTCTTGACGGAGAAAAAAATCGGAACCGACATATACTACCCGCTCGGGCTTCATCAACAAGAGTGTTTCGCTTATCTCGGTTATCAGCCAAACGATCTGCCCGAAACGCTCAAAGCGGCGAACGAAGTTCTCGCGTTGCCGATTTACCCGGAATTGACGGCGGAAGAACAAGAATATTTGGTTGAAAACGTTCGTTTATTCTACAGCAAATAACGACTCGTCTGAAACCAACGACGATGCCAAACGCTTTATTTTGTCATTTTTGTTATAATCGCAATTTTCAGTAAAAACGATTAAAGTTTTTTATTCCGACGTCGACAAGACTAAAGGGAGATTGATCTTTCAAGGAGGAAGGATCGGTTCCCTTTAAAGACTAAAAAAGACCAAGGACGGCAATACGATGCGATTAGACAATCAGGACGGCGTATCCTTAACGACCGAAACTTCCGACGTCAATCAAAACGCTTCTCTTTATCAAG
>JAZUGM010000412.1:0-8282 GCA_045641205.1 Thermoguttaceae bacterium | reverse complement strand
CGACGCGACCGCTAGCATTGACGAGGCGCAATATTTTATCGTGGGTCCCGGCGCGCTTTCCAAGAAGTTCTTGGCGTCAAACGCGGAAGACGAAATCGGCTACGACGGGATTATCGTCAAGTCGGTTGGACGATCGATCGTCTTGAGCGGAGCGCCTTTGCGCGGGGCGATCTATTCGGTCTACGAATTTCTTGAAAAGAAACTTGGCTGTCGCTGGTGGACTTCGAAAGAATCGACAATTCCTCATACGCCGGAGCTGAAGATCGAAAACGATCTCGACGTCTGTTACGCGCCGCCCTTTGAATATCGCGAGTCTTTTTATCGCGATTCCTTCAACGCCGTCTTCGCGCCGCGCTTGCGTTGCAACGGAAACAGCGAGCCGATTCCGGCGGAAATGGGCGGTCATCATTCTTTCCAATATTTCGTTCATTCGTCGTTCGCGTTGATTCCGCCTCAAAAGTATTATCTTGACCACCCCGACTGGTTCGCGGAAATCAACGGCGTTCGAAAGGTCGGGTATCCCAACTGGGTCGGACCGCCAGCCGAGTTTTTGGAAATGAAGAAGAATTTGAAGCCCGAACAGATTCACGAGGCGGGCGCTCAACTTTGTTTCTCGAACGACGAAATGCTCGCCGAGATGATTAAAAACGCGCGCGAAGCGTTGCGAAAGAATCCGAACGCGTCCTTCCTTTCAATTAGCCAAAACGACTGGCACGGATATTGTACTTGCGAAAAATGCCGCAAAATAGACGAAGAAGAAGGATCGCATTCCGGATCGCTGTTGCGCGCCGTCAACAAAGTCGCGGAAGCGTTGGAAGACGAGTTCCCGAACCTTTACGTCGAGACGCTGGCGTATCAGTACACGCGCAAGCCGCCCAAGATTACGAAGCCGCGTAAAAACGTCGTCGTGCGCCTATGTTCGATCGAATGTTCCTTTGCGCAACCGCTTGACTCGGAAACGAACAAGACGTTCCGCGACGACATTGTAGGCTGGAGCCAAATTGCCGACAAATTGTTCATTTGGGACTATATTACCGACTTTGCCTATTATCTTTTGCCGTTCCCGAATTATCGCGTGTTGTCGCCGAATATCAATTTCTACAAGGAACACAACGTCGTCGGAATGTTCGAACAGGGCGACTACCATACCGAGACGGGCGATTTTGTTCAAATGCGAAATTGGATCGTCGCTAAGTTGCTTTGGAATCCGTCGCTAGACCAAGAAAAGCTCTTTGACGAATTTGTCGGCGGTTATTACGCGCCCGAATTGATCGACGTCTACCGCGAATATTTCAACGTATTGTCGGACGCCGCCGAGTCGAAGGGATATTACCTTGGCATTTTCAAGACGTCGACTAACGAATGGCTTGACGTCGAGTCGTTGACAAAAGCGACGAAGTTGCAACAAAAAGCGCTAGAAATCGCGCAAAAATTGGAAAAGGAATCGCCCGAGCGTTACGCCGGTTTGACGGCGAAAGTTCGACGCGAACAGATTCCGCTCGACGTCGTGTGGCAACAGGAATATCGACGCGTCAAGCTCGAATGTAAATTGCGCGGCTTGGAATTTGTCGGTCCGAAAAATCCGTTGCAAGCGGCGAAAGAGCTTGTCGCGAAATACGACGAATTTGGATTGACGAAATCAAAAGAATGGCAGCCGCCCGCAGAATTCAAGCAATACAAGGAAGACTTGCTCAAACAGTATGAAAACTGGAACGAACAAGAAGACGTTGCGCCCGATTTTTGCAAAGACTTGCCCGAGTCTTCTTGGATTTCGTTCCAAGATTCCGATATGGGATTGGCTAAACAGGGCGAATGGACGTTTAGCGTTCAAGACGAAAACGCGTCGGGCGGTTTCGCCGCCAAAATGCCCGGCTCGCATAACGAGTGGGCGACCGCCTTGCGTTTCCCGACGGTTATGTCTATGTTGAAACCGATCGAAGAGGGCGCCGATTCGCCCGCGTTTCATATTTACGCTTACGTTCGTTGTGACGCGTCGACCGACGAGGGCGTCGCTATGACGCTCGGCGTTTACGACACGGAGACGAAAAAACACGTTCTCAATAAGAGCCTTAACGTCGTCGACGTTAAAGGGGGCGAATACAAGTTGATCGACTTGGGCGTCGCGCCGTTGACGAAAGGACAATACGTTTGGTTTGCGCCTCCTAAGCGCGCGGAAGTCGACTCTGTTTACGTCGATAGAGTCGTGGTCGTGCGCGAGAAGTAAGTCTTTTCGGAAAGCCGCCGCAATATTCTTGGTAAGCCGCCGAATAGTATTTCGGCGGTTAGGTTTGAATGAGAAAACGCCGCAACTTTTTCGTATTCGGATAAAAACGCTCAATAGCCCCGTCGATCTTGCTTGCGTTATTTTTTCTGAATTCGTTAATTTTCTGGCAATTCCAATCGCCGGATTTTATTCGTCGGCTTTCCAAAGATGCTTTCCGTGAACGCCTACAAGGAAACAAACCTCTATGAACGAACGTCATAACCTCCAAACAACGACAAATATTGACAATTCGGAACGTTACTCGCTTTCTTCGCGTTTCGAATTTGAGTCCGTCGTCAAAGTCCTAAAAGAACGTTTTCCTGATTATCCCGACGATTCGCCCGCGTTGGCGTCTCTTTCGCCCGCGCTTAAGCCGGAAACCTTACGCCAAATTTTTAGCCTTGTTTGTCGCGCGCCCTCGTTTGAAAACTTTTGCAACGAGTTAAGCGCGCTTTTGGCGTCGCGCGACGCGTTGTCAAAAGCGATCGATGACGAACAACGGCGCGAACTTGCGACGTCGGAAGACTGGAAAAAAGCCTGGAACGACGCCTTCAAGACGCTTGCGGGTAAGATCGACCCCGACGACGAAGAAGAACTCGAAATTTGCGGCGAGTTTTTTATATTCGTCAGTAAAGTCGCAATGCGACAGGGCTGGGTTCCGCCGACGCGCGACGAAATCACGTATAAATTGGAAGAATTAGGAGGAGGAGCCAATATGACGCGCAAAATTGAAAGTTTCTACGACCTTGGGAGAACAAGCGGTTGGGAAGACGGACGCGCGAGCGGTTGGAAAGACGGACGCGCAAGCGGATTGGAAGAGGGCGAACAAAGACGTCTTCGTAATATGTTAAAGAACTGCATCGTCCTTCGTTTTCCTCAAACGTCTCAAACGGTAATCAACAATATCTTGTCGATTACTGACTCCAACGTTCTGGAATCGATTTTTAACGTCGCCTGTACGTCGGATTCGTTCGATAGTTTTCAGAGGGACGTTCGAGGAATGGCGCCGATAAACTAACCTGCAAGAACCGCGCCGTTTGAGCGTTTAAACGTTCGACCGACGCGAAGACGTCGCGCGTAATTTACGATCATTTACGGAAATCTGAGCGTTGCCTTGGAGACGTCCAAACGTTTTTACGTATGATTTGTCGTAATTTACGAAAGACCGACAAAATCTGTTCCACTATTTTTTAACAAACAGGCAGGCTACGATGAAACTTGAAGATATTGTCTTGAAGAGGTTTGTTCTTTCCGACTTTGAAGAGAACGCCTATGTCGTTTCGTTGAAAGGTAGAGACGATTGCGTCGTTATCGATCCCGGTATGGGCGCGGAAAGAATCGTCGAATTTCTCCAACAGAATCGTTTAACGCCGCGCGCGATTCTCGTCACGCACGGTCATTGGGATCATATCGGCGGAATTGCGGCGATTCGCGGGATTTGGAAAGACGCGTCGATTTATATCGGCGCGAAAGAACGTTCGAAACTAACGGATCCGAACGGGAATTTGTCGAGCGCGTTCGGATTTCCGTTAACAACTTGCGACGCCGACAAACTTTTGCAAGACGACGAGAACTTTGAGGTCGCCGGATTGACTTTCCAAGCGCTCGAAGTTCCGGGGCATTCCGCCGGACACGTCGTTTATTTGCTCGAGCTTGAAGAGGTTCCTTTTGTATTCTGCGGCGACGTCGTGTTTGCCGGTAGCATAGGTCGAACCGATTTTGCCGACGGCAATTACTCCTTGCTTGTTAAAAAGATCAAAGAAAAAATCTTTCCGCTTTCGGACGAAACGTTCCTTTATCCAGGTCATGGTCCAAACACGACGTTAAAAAAAGAAAAGCGAACCAATCCGTTTTTAATTTGAGCAAGCGTTCACGGAAGACGACGCGGGCGAATCGGCGGGGAAAGCCGCCGCACGACAAGCCGTTCGTCTTTAGACGGACGGCGCTTTGATTGACGTTGCACCGAACAAATTTTTTTGCAATCGCTCGCGGAATATTCTGAAAAAGGTTCGCATTGGAATCACGCCGTTTTTCTACCGCCGCTTGCTCGCCGCGTTACGACGTCAAGATAATTGCGAAGAGAATTCCGGCAAGAAAGACCGACAACGCGTATCCTCCCAAGACAAACGTCCAGAAAAGCGCGGGCTTGTCGTTATACCATACGTCGACGAAATTGCTTTCGGCGCGCGTCTGCTCGACAAGTCTTTGCGCGTTTTCCGACGTCGAGGAGTCGACCGTTTGCGTTTTTTCAGGATCGATTTCGGACGGCTCGTTCGTCGTTTGAGTCGTTTGGCGTTCCATCTTGCGCGAGTCGACGGACGACGGAACAACGGCGCTTTTTACGCCGACGTTTGCTTTGCTTGCGTCGATTCGAACGTCCTTCGGAGTCGCGCTTGAAGTCGGCGTCGATTCAAGATTCGAACCGGCGCTTTCCTGTTTGAGACTTTTTTTTGTCGTGTCGGAAATCTCGTCAAGCGCCAATTTCCACGGATCGACGCTCGAACCGACTTCCGCGTTTTGAGAGAGTAGAATATCGCCACGCAGGAACCCCGACTTATTGAATCTAGAAATCGAACCGCCGCTTTCCGAGGAATCGAACAGATCGACGACTCCTTCCGCTCCGCCGAGCTTGACGCCCGAGGAATCGCCGTCGTCAAAGGCTTGCGAATTCAGTCCCTTTGACCACGCCTTGTTTTCCAATCCAAACAACGACAAGGACTCGCCAAGCCCCGGCTCGTTTTCTTCAGAACGCGCGTCCGTCGTAAAATCAGCCGGTCTTGCGAAACCGTGCCGAATCAGCCAGCGTTTCATAATTTCCGCGACTTGCTTGGCCGTCTGGAACCGATTCTCCGGCTTTTTTGCCATCATTTTCGAACAGATTTCCACCAAGTCGACGGGGGCGTCTGGGCGCTCGTTGAAAATGCTCGCGGGTTCTTTGCGTTGGTGCGCTAAAAGACGTTCGGAAATCGTGCCTTTGGGGAAGGGCGGCGAACCCGTCAAACAGAAATAAAGCGTGGCGCCAAGTCCATAGACGTCGGCGCGCGAATCGACGTTATGGCTGTTCAACGCTTGTTCGGGCGCCAAATAGTCCGCCGTTCCTAGGATTTTGTCTTCGTCAAAAAGAGAACCTTGAATGGCAAAGTTGTTTTCGTCAAGCAACGCCAGCCCTAAGTCGAGTACTTTGACGCCCCCTTCCGCGTTGACGATGATGTTTTCCGGCTTGACGTCTCTGTGAACGATTCCGCTTTTATGCGCGTCTGCAAGACCAAGCGCCGCTTGACGAATATAATCCACGATCTCTTCGTAGGACAACTGACCCTTTTTTTCGACTAACTGGCGCAAATTCTTGCCTTCGAAGTACTCCATAACAATATAATGAACGTCTTCGAACTGGTCGACGTCGTAAGCGCGGACGACGTGTTGCGAATCAAGGGACGCAATCGCCTGAGCCTCGCGAGCGAAACGATCAAGATAGACGTCGTTTAATCGCTTTTTGGGGAGTACTTTAATAGCGACTCGACGCTTCATTACCGTATGTTCGCCAAGATAGACGGAACTCATACCGCCCGAGCCGAGATGACTCAAAATACGATATTGGCGCAGGAAGAACCCCTTATATTTCCGCTTTAACAACTGACGAATATGCCAAGTTGTGAGTAAATTTCGCTTGACAAATTCAGCGGCGAGAAGATTGGGGTCTTTAAAAACGTCGGGCGTTTCTCGTTTGATAAGCGCAAGCGCGTCCTCGCGCTCTTGGGTCGGCAAGAGCCCGCTTTTTTTCAGACAATCGACAAATTCTTCGGTGGTTATGGAAGCCATAGTTTCGCCGGAAACGCCTATAAGGGGTGAAAAAACATCCGACGGAAATTATATTATATCGTTAGGCAAATAGCAAATTTTTTTTGGAGATTTTTCAAAAAAAACTAATTTTTTTGAAATTTTCAGAATTGTTCGGTTGCGGCTTATCGTTCCGCTTTTATGAGGCGGTATGCTCGCGATCAACGCGGTTCCTTGTTCAACTCCAACCGCCGCATTATATGCGGCGGCTTACCGTTCCGTACTATATGCGGGGACGCCGTTTTCAGCCCTCGATTTCGGGCATCGTGAATTCGGCGTTGCGATACTTACGCTTAATGAAGGAATTGGCAAGTTCCGCGTCTTGACCGACGAATTGGCGCTTGTCGGCGTCAAATTCCAGCATTTCGCTGACGACGATTTCGGAATCGATCATCGAAATACCGTGCGTTTGCAAGGTCTTCTGCGCGCTCGTGAGTACTTCGCCCCAAATTTGTTCGGCGCCCGTCGCGGCCTTGGCGACTTCGGCGGCGCGATCGCTCGACATAGACTTGCCGCATTTGAAAGCGATATTCGCCATATTACACCATTCGCTAGTCGCTTTGCCGATCGCAACTTCGGCGTTCAGACTCTCGTAGTCTCTCGAGAAAACTGCGTCGATAAAGTTGCGTTGATGCTCGCGTTGCCCGCTGTTGCCCTTAAATTCTTTGATCAGCTTGCCGTCGGCGTCAAACGCTTGGGCTCTTCCGCGTTGACCTTCAAGACGACCGCCTTCGCAGTAGGCGATATACCCGGAGCCGGGACCAGGGTGATCGCCCGCCGATCTTTGGTCTTTCATCGCCAACGTCGAAAGACCGAGGACGACCGGAATCGAGCCGGAGTCGAAATACGCGAAATGAATATTGGGCGTTTCGCCGTCGTCGTTGTACGCGGAACGCGCGCCGCCGGCGAGAATACGTTTCGGGAATTCCGTGCAGTCCAAAAGAACGTTGTTGCGGCAGTCGTCGAGGACGTGAACGCCCCAGTTGCCCATTTCGCCGGTGCCGGTGTTCCAAGCCCAGTGCCAGTCGTAATGCAATCTGTCGCGATAGAGCGGGAGGTCTTCGGCGGGACCGAGCCACAGATTTTTGTCGACCGTCGCGGGATACTCCAACGGCTTGGCGTTCTTTCCGATCGGATTACGCGGACTGTAATGATTGACGCGCGCGTATTTAATTTCGCCGATCGCCTTTTCTTTGTGCAGGAAGTCTTTGATTTCCTGTTGCATCTTGTCGCTGCGTTGTTGCATGCCGACTTGACAAACGCGCTTGTATTTGCGCGCGGCGTTGACCGTTTGAATACCTTCCCAAATATTGTGCGCGAGCGGCTTTTCGACGTAAACGTCTTTGCCCGCCTGCATCGCCCAAACGGCGCCGAGACAGTGCCAATGGTCGCAAGTCGCGACGATTACGGCGTCGATATCTTTGTCGTCAAGGAGTTGACGGCAGTCGGCGAACGTCTTGGCGCCCTTGTATTTTTCCGACGTTTTGCCCACAAGCGCGGAATCCGGGTCGCATAACGCCACAATGTCGACGTCTTCGAAATTTTTGAAGCCGCCAAGCAATTCGTTGGCGCGTCCGCCGCAACTGATCGAGCCAAGTCGCACGCGTTCGTTGGCGCCGAGCGTAATTTGCGCGGGGGTCGGGAAGAAAGAAGCGACGCCGGCCATAAGTCCGACGCCAATAAATTCACGACGATTAATACGGTTCATAGTAAGTCCTTGTAAAAAATGGAAACGATACGACACAGTTTTCCCATTCGTCTCTATACTGTATTGTAACTTCTTATCGAGAGTTTTTAAGCCCTAAGAAAGTAAGACTTTGAGAAATTTTAGAAATTTTGGAAAAAACTCGCCGAATATGATGCGGCGGCTTACCGCGTATTCCGAAAACCAGCCGATTCCCCAAGCGTCTCAAAAAGAATTTCCAACAAACGAACGTTTTTTTCCGAAGGGACTGGAAGCTCGCCGTCGTTTGTAGTATACTTAGGGAAATTCGTTTCATTTCAACGCGAGGCAGACGATGCAAGAGAACGACGCCCCAAACACAAGCGCGCAAGAAGACGCTTCTTTGCGCGACAAGATGACAAACGACAGTTTTTTTGCCGATTTCGTTGCGAATAAGTCCAACGCGCAAACGTGGTTTCAAACGTTTTTACCCGAAAACGTCCTGGAACAAATCGATTT
>JAZUGM010000411.1:0-14998 GCA_045641205.1 Thermoguttaceae bacterium | reverse complement strand
CGCGTTTCCTGCTTAATGGAACGAACTTCGTTAGAAAACATACAATTACTTTCTAACGATTTCCTGAGGATTCTACTGAATTTACGCCAGCTCATTACTGAAATTTCTCTTTCGCCTTTCTTACAGCCAGCTTGTCCCATTGCTCTAACGTTATCTAACAATCCTTCCCAATCGTCAATATTCGTAAACGGTTGTTGTTCCGAAATAATATAGTTAATAATCGACTCGATCGTTTGTTGAGGGTCGTCTATATTAGAAAACAACAATTCAATACTTTCCTTATCCTCTTGAAACGAGTATTTATACTTATAGGCTTTTTTTCTCGATAGTTGCTTTTGAAAAGTCTCTGGACGAACATAACTAACAATACCGTCGTTTTGAGCGTAAGGATAGAAATACGTAACGTTACGAAAAGGTTGTAATTCTAACCCCATCGTCTGATACATACGCTTGTCGTCTTCAGATAAATCGTCGGCAATCTCGTCTATGGTAAGTAAATCTCGTCCCTTCACGTTTAGTAAAATGTATGCGACGCTTTTCGATCCTTCGTTTTGCATCGACTTTTGTTGTAACGCGTTCAAGAGAAACATTGAATAGGACGTTTTTGCGGCAAGTCCAGAAATACCCGAAATATTTAAATGGGCGCCTTCCGGACCAATCAAGAAATCGGAATTGATGAAGACGGGAAGTTCGACGCGATTGTCTTCGACGCCGCTATACATCTCGACAAATCCGCAAACCAAACTATTCTTCTTTTGATTCAACCCTAAAGCTTCAGAAATATCTTCCACAGAACCAAGGCACACGTCGGAACCATTATGGACGGGTATATAAATATTTTTGGTATTACCGACAACCCGCGCTTTTACGTAATTCATTCCAATACGACTCGTAAGCGCAGGACAGTTTTCCAAATCTCCAAAATCATTGGAAATAAAATCACCTAAAAAACTCGCCGAATCGGTAATATGAGAAATCTCTTCTATAACGCCGTAGGTTTTGCTGTCTGACAAATGATCGACGACCACAACGTCAAAAGGATTCAAGATAACGTCGCTTTCCGTCCAAAAAAAGAACTCGTCGATCGTCGACGGCTGTTTTTCTAAGGCGGCTACACGTCCTATCGTTTTATTCTGTTTGATATTACTACTCATCGTATTTGTTCTCTAGAAAAGATTGATAAAATGCGCTTCGCTTAAAAATCGACTCTTCACAAAAGTTTCCGTCAAGTAAATGGGATACAGATGATTAACCCAACGACTATCTTTTCCGTAACAAACGGGATTACGTTCATTCAAAATCCAAGCGCTGATATTATCAACTAAGTTAGTCTTTAAACCGTTTTCTTTTTCGTCTCGGGTAACAAGAAGTTTTTCAACTTTAACGATTCCGTCAAAAGTTCCCCAATTATCCAAACAGTATCTGCGTTTCTTTTGAAATGAATATTCTCTATCGGCGTATTTATCTCCGTTCCCCGCTGTTTTTGTATTGGCTCCAAAATTTCTGAGTCTTAAATACCAAACGGCGAATGTTCCTTCAGAACGATCAGTTGTATATCGAAAAACAGGCGTCCTTTCCCCCTCTCTTAACATAGCTATCGTTTTTGAAGCGCTCTTTTTATTTTTTAGACGAACTAACTCGGGATTGAAGGACTTCGAAACGCCCACTACGCATTTGTAATTATTGAGGATTCTACTGAGAGAAAAAGCGCTATTATCAGACGGAACTTGCGCGTATTCAAGAGAACCGTCTTTAAGAAGCCAACTATCTCCATCCAAACAATTATTATCAACAAGATTTTGAACGGCGCGCTTTTCTTGTTCAATCATATAGGATTGAATCGTACTTACGGCTTTATCTTCGAAGTTGTCGTCGGTATTGCCGTTGTAGAATAGGATTTTATCAATAAGAATATGTCGACCAGAAGGATCATTCTCTAATCTTTGGTTAATCTGATCGCATAATCTCGAAAAGAATACTTGATGACTTGCATAACTCTTCTTACCTTCCTCGTCAAGTTTTTGAGGAAGAGCCAGTACTATCTTTACACGAAAATCGCCGTATACGGAAAGTTTCTTTTCTTTGCGTTGACAGACGCCCACCCCAACCTGCCCCGCAACTATTGGAAAACATTGGGAATCAAACGGAATATCAGCGATTCTAAAAGTACGTCGGGAACCGTCCAGGAAGTATTTAAACCTCGGTTCATATCCAATCCAATCCAAGGCTTTTTGCGAAACGTCCCTTGGTTCTTTGAAATACTCCGTTTCCCCACATTTCTCGGGTTCAAACTTTCGTTCTGGTTCATAATCATAATCTAATGCCGAAGAACGTTCAAAATCAAGTTGACAACGACGAGTAGTCCATATTTTACGCTGTAGGACTTCCTCCAAATTGGAAACAACCTTATTGTACGTTCTACCGCTCATAACGTAGCGCAACCCTTCCAAATTCAAATAGTTCCTAAAAACGACGTCTATTTGAAATGGGGTAATCCTCAACTTATGGAAACTATCTCTAACACGACGAATTATGAAAACACGGAATCCTCTGTGGCGTCCGAGCCAATTTAAAAACAAACGTCTTCACTAAATTTTGATCCGAATATTCCAGATTACAAGAGCTTTTTGGAGAAAAAGTTTGAATCAAGTCAAATATTTCTGAAATTTAACGTTATTTTTTTTGTTTTGTCACAATTTTAACGACTGTAGAGATATTACCTAATGTTTCTTTTGTACTCGTTAAACTTGATTTTTTCCAATTTTCCCTTCAAAAGATTGTCGAAACTTTCTCACCTCATAAGCGTTCACGTAATATTCAGAATAATGATCGCGTAAGAATCGCGCGCGCCTTACGGTGGGGTTCCAATACAAACCTTGTTCAGTATATTTCGGTGAACGATTACCATAAAAAAAGACGAAACGTCTCTTCAAAGAACGTTTCGGCTTTTCTTTTAAATCTTAGACCGACGCCGCGTCCACTTCGGAAACGTCGTCGATCAAATCTTGAATCTTATTGCTCTTCGTTAGTTGCTCGTGGTTTCGCCGCCGGCGATCGTTCCCATCGCGCCCCACACGCCGAACGGACTCTTGCCGGTCGGGTCGGTGTTGAGATAGGTTGTTTCGCCAAGGTGCGTACCGCAATCGATCGTTTCGGAAATGAAGTGGACGGAACCGTCCGCGTTCAACCCGTTGACGCCGCCGCTGTGGTAGCTGGAAGCGCTCAAATAACCGTTTTGGCTGTAACCGGGGTTGCTAACTCCGGCGCTGGTGATACAAGACGGAGAGTTCGGCGGGAGAACGGTCGTGAAAACCATAACGCCCGGTCGACCGTCAGTGTGAAGGGAACCGCGTCCGTTGTAGTTCGATTGCGAACCGCTGAACGAAGCGCGATCGTCCGCTTTGACCATCGCCAAGCAGGAGTTAGGCGAACCGGCGGAATAAATGACGATCCCGCCCTTGACGCGCATCGAATTGCCTTGACTGGAAACGCACGATTCGCTAATCGCGATCGTGTTGGAGGTGCCGTCGGTAATGGCGGCCATCTTACGGCATTGAACGCCGCGTCCCCACCCCCACGCGCCTGGTCTCGCGCCCAAGCCGCCTTTGAAGAATCCGCGCTCGTTAATGGCGTTTTCTTGGAGATTGACCGAGGTGTCGCCGCGCGACCCGCAGTAACTTCCCGGCTGTCCGTTGTTCATCCACGACTTTTGTTGCGCGGCGGCGTCCGACGGACAACCCATCATCGGAATTTGAACTTGGAACTGAGACTCGCTACATTGCCAAATAGCGGCGTATCCGTCGACGCCTCGAGAAGCGACGGCTTGATACAGAGAGCTTTGTTCCATAAAGGGATACATCGCGACATAGAAGGAAACCGCGCCCCACGGGGACTCGTGTTGTTCGTGGCCGTCGCCCGTGCAACCCGGCGGGAACGCCCCGTTCGTGTCGTGATAGTTGTGCAACGCCAAGCCAATCTGTTTCAGATTGTTCGTGCATTGCATACGACGAGCCGCTTCGCGCGCCGCTTGAACGGCGGGAAGGAGTAGCCCGATCAAAATGCCGATGATCGCGATAACGACCAACAGTTCGACAAGCGTGAAACCTCGTCGAGACTTCGTTTGACTACGCATCGTAAAATCCTTGATAAACGTTGTAAAAGAATAAGCGTTGGAACGTCGTTTTCAACAGGAGACGCGCCAACGACGTTCGCTAAAACGAAAAGCAAATCGGAATTACCCGCGCCGTATTCGCTCGCCCGTAATCACTCGTCCTTGTACTGGGAGACGTCGACGACGTATTCTCCTTTGTCGGAAACGGTCGTAGTACAAGGGCATTTATCGTAATCTTTGAGAATCGCCGGAACTTCTCGCGGCAACGCCTCGCTCTTCGCCTGCAATTCGTCAAAATAAGCCTGGCGTTCTCCCAAGTCCATCGCGGTGATCTCGTCTTGGGTCTTCCAATGTTCGGCGGCGGGGTCTTTAATGCAACGGACTTTGTATTCTCCGACCGGCGCGCCGTTAGCGGTGAAATTCTTGTAAGTGGTCTTCATCACGGCGACGCCGGAGGAATTCGTCGTACCCGAGACGGCGCCGATCGCAGTCGTACTTTCCATAACGACTTGAACGTCCGCAATTCCTTTCGAACCGTCGACGACTTTAACAGTAAAAGGAACGGTTTCCGGCATTCCTTCGGGAGCCGGCTTTCCGCAACCGACCGCTAAGGAGCAGACCGCCGCGATCACAAGAAAACGTCGCAAAACGCTGAAACGATTCATAATTTGCCCTCGCTGAGGAAAACGTTGTTGAACGCTCGACGCCGCGCCAACGACGTCCGCTTCTGATATATTAACGACTTAATGTTCTCGTGCAATTACCAATTCGACAAAAAAAAACAACGACGGTTCTATAAAAAGCCGTTTATAACGATAAAAGAAAAGAACGTGTTTTGAACGCCAAGAACGCCGTTTTAACGTTTGCTCTAAATTAGTCGCGTTTTTGGCGTTCTCTCGGCGTCCGTTCACGAACCGACGGGCGACTTCTCTATTTAGACGAAATATTAAAGCGTTTGTTCACAGAAAAATCGCGTTTTTTACTCAAAACGGCAGTTTCTTGCCCGACGCGCTTACCCACGTTGGCTTCTCGTGAACGCTTACCCCAAATCAAAACTTTACAGGACGTTTTTATCCGAATGCGCAAATATTACGGCGTCGACTCGTTCTCCCCCAACCGCCGAATTACATTCGGCGGCTTTCCGGGAAAGCTTACCCGCTCCGTTCGAAAGGACGCGCGACTCGTCTGAACGAATCATTCGACGATTTCAAAGAGTCCTTCGCCCGCGTCGTCGATTCGATACGCGAACTTTTTCACGCCAAACGAACCTTTTGGAACCGCGAATTTGTCGAGTTTACCCGTCGCGGGATTGTAGACGCGCAACTCGTAAACAAGTTTTTCAGGAACGTCGGCGACGATCGTCAGGGTTTTCGTCTCCTCGTTCCAGCTCTCCTCTTTGACTTCCAAGACGCCTTGCGTAATATGTCGCGAAGTACTCAGCAAAACGGGTCGATCTCCGACGGGTCGAATCGCGAAGACTTTGCACGATTCTTTCGCCAAGGTCGTTTTAAAGACGTCGAACGGCTCGACAAACTCGTCGTCCCAGAAATTATAAGCGACGTACTTTTCGATTTTATTTCCGTTCGCGTCGACGATCGGCAAGCCTAGCTTTTCGGACGTAAATTCGAAGGGCTCGTCGTCTCCTCCGCGCCAGTTGAAAAGCGCCAAAACGTCGCGACGCACGCCGCTTGCGTCGTCGGTAAGCAACCATACGCGCGCAAGATCGGCGTCGAAAAGGTCGACCGGGCGGACGTTCGTTTTCAAATGGTTCGGGATCGTCTTGCGTACGAGATCGATTCGCGCTTCGTCGTAATCGGGAACCCAGTCGCTAAGCGCGAAGAGCTGACCCGAAATCGAAGCCCAAGTCGCGGAAACGCGCGCGCGTTCGATCGGAATCGATTTTCGAGCGTAAACGGGGTCGGGATCGTTCCACCAAACGCGCCCGTTGTAGAAATAACGGTTCGTTCCGCGCCAAGGTCCGGCGCAAACGCCGTCCCAACTAGCGCCGTTGTCGGGACCGACGCGCATCGCGTCGACCAGACCGTAAGAAGAAGCGAGAACGCGCATATTTTGCGAGACGTTGCAACCTAAAATAAAGGTTCCCTTGGCGGCGTCCCTAACCGTTTGCAAGCCCGCGCGGAAATTTTCGACGTTCGTGCGCGTTTGATCGAAGAATATCTGCTTGCCCATGTCGTCTTCAAGATATTCGTCGTTGACGTAAAGCTGTTCGATTCCGGCGCCAACCCACATACCGTCGATTTTAATATACTTGTAATTCCAGTCTTGCGTAATTCTGTCGACAAGGCTCCGCGTATACTCGCGCGCTTTCGGATTCGACATATCGAGCGAAGTTCCGCCCCAGAACGTTTCGTAAGGCGCGTCTTTCTTCTGGTTAATCGACGAATAGCGGCGCGTGTTCTTTTCTCCTTCTTCGGGATAATCGATCGCGCTTCTGACGAACAAGTCTTGTTTGTCCGCCCAGTACGGATCGTCGAAATTGCCGGAGAACGGCATAAACCAGAGTCCGGCGACGAGCGAGTTCGCGTTGAGGAATTGCGAAGTCGACGCCATACCCGACGGATAAGGACCTTTCGGATTATGGGCGGTAAAATCTTTGTTCGGTCCGTTTTTCGAGGCGCCCAGCTGCCACTTGTCGTCGATTTGGACGTATTGAAGTCCAAAATCGCCAAAATCTTCGACGAGGGCTTTCGTCAATTCTTTCATTGAGTTTTCATCGCACGCTCCGCCGTGTTTTTCGGAATACCACGTGCAGTAGCCGACCAACGCGTCTTGATTCGGCTCGATCGAATAATATTGCGCTATGGCGTCGGCGTATTTTTCGAGTCCGAGTCGGCAGTCGTCGAACGCGCCGATCACGAAACGCTCGCCGAAACAACGTCCGTCATTTTGATAATCGCCGTAATCGAGGCGCGGCGTATAAGTTGGAAAGGACGCTTCCGATTTGCCGGAACGGACGACTCCGCCCGCTTTTTCGCTGGAAATCCAGCCGCCGACCACGCCCGTGCGAGTCTCGGGATTGACGATCGAAAGAAACGCGTAACTTCCCTTATGTCCGTCGACGGGTTTGAGTCCTGCGGTTCCGAAAGCTTTGAGCGAATCGAATTTCGCAGGGTCGAAGCCGATCAATTCCCACGTCGCCGGCTCTTCGTTCTTAAGCCTCGCGTTTACGGGCGCGCGATATTCGATCGCGACGAATCCTTGGAGGGCGTGAACGTCCGAAAAGACGAGCGTCCAGCCGTTCTTCAAGCGTAAAACCACGGCGGCGACGTCGAGGTTCCCGATCAGATTCTCAGATTGATAACGAACGACGGAAACTCCTTGAACGTCGTCCAACGCAAAACGCGTTTGCGCAAAGGGCGCGTTCGCTTCTTTTTTCGTCAACGAAAGAACTAAGGAGCCGTTTTCAGGGGAGGCGCATAGTTCGACGGCGCCTAAAGAGACGGTCGCCTTTTGTTCCATAAAATTCACGTCGTCGTAAGAAGTCTCGAAATCCACGGAACTCAAGTTGAAATAGTTCTTCGTAGGACCAGGCGGTAAAAAAGCGTCGTCAGGCGTTTCGAGAAAGACCTCGTTTTTTTTCTTCGCTTCAAGCTCTTGAACGATCGCCGCTTTAATCTTCGTTTCAACTTCCCGAGTAATCGACGCTTTAATTAACGGAATCAGAACTTTTTCGCCTTCGCGCGTCAAGTGAAGCCTATCTTTTTGGAAGAGTCGTTCGAGTCCGGCGCCCTTGTCGTCGGAAGTCGCGCTCGCAAAATCGACGTAATAGATATTGGGGTCAGACTTAGCCAACTCTTCAACGGCTTCGTTATATTTTCTAAACTCTTGCCAATGTTTCTCGCGCACGGGCGGCATATGCAAGGCGCAGAAATGGATAACGACGTCAGGATTCGCCGCGCGCATTTTCTCGACGAACGCGTTAAAATCGGCAAAAACCGATTCCGAAGACTTCCCGGCGGCTATGTCGTTGCACCCGCAAAAGAAAACGATTCGGCGCGGCTTGTAGGGCGTCAAAAGCCTATCGGCGGCGACGTCGAGCCAATCGGAAATTTGCGAACCGCCAAATCCGCGATTCACGGCGTTATATTCCGCGAAATCCTCGGGAATTTCTTTCCAAATGGTAAAGGTCGAACTTCCGACAAAAAACGTCGTTTGGTCGGTCGGCGGATTCGCCGCGCTCGCCTTCTCGTAATTTTGGACGTCCTTTTCAAAGTGGAACGGCTTGGCGTCTTGTCCGAAGGAAGCGACGCCAAACGCCAGAACCAGCGCCAACGACAAACAATATTTCAATTTAAAACGAAACGACATAACAACCTTTCTTCAACCGCGCGGAGTCGGTTACATACGCGTTCGATAAATAATATAGAAAACGATCGCAACGACGGCGGCGATCGCCAATTTGCGCAAAAGCAATTTCCAGAAAACTGGTCGATCTCCCAACGCCGTCATAACTTCGTCGTAGGCTCTTTGAATCGACGCGTAATTCTGCTTGGCGATTTTTACGTCTTCGTGCGTCGCCTTGTTGCGCATCGTCGCGATATAACGTATCTTCTTTTGCACAAAACCGGGAATTCGCGACTCGACGGACGATAACTTTTCATGTAAGCCGCGTCCTTCGGCGCCGTATTTGTTCGCTAAGAATTGTTCCAACCGTTGCGAAATTTGTGTTACTTTGGTAAATTCGTCCATTGAAGTCCTTTCCTTAACGCGTTTACATTCGCGGCACTTCGACCGAACGCACTAGCGCCGTTAAAATCTCGTCGACGGAACGCCCTTCGATTTCCGCTTCGGGGGACAGACACACGCGATGGCGCAACGTCTGCAAAGCGATTTTCTGCACGTCGTCGGGCGTCGCGTATCCTTTTCCTTGGAAGACGGCGAGAACGCGCGCGCCTTGAACCAACGCGAGCCCGGCGCGAGTCGACGCGCCAAAAGCGAGGCGCGGAAATTCGCGCGTTTTGCGGACGATTTTGTTAATATAATCGAGCAACTGCGGAGCGACGTACACGTCGTTGACGCAAGCGCGCAACTCGACGATCTCTTCCGCCGACAAAACAGGCTGAACCGCTTCTAATTTTTTCTTCGGATCGACGTTTTTGCCGTGTTCGGTCAAAACTTGCAACTCTTCTTGCTCGCTCGGATAATCGGCGATCAATTTGAACATAAATCGGTCGAGTTGCGCTTCGGGCAGACGATAGGTTCCTTCCGACTCGATCGGGTTCTGGGTCGCGATCACAAAGAACGGCGTCGGCAACGGATAGGTCGTCCCGTCGACCGTGACGGCGTTCTCTTGCATCGCTTCTAAAAGCGCGGAGTGCGTTTTCGCGGGCGCGCGGTTGATTTCGTCCGCCAGAAGAATCTGCGCGAAGATCGGACCGGGTCGAAAACGGAACTCTTGCGTCTTCATATCGAAGACGGGCGCGCCAACCACGTCGGACGGCATCAAGTCGGGCGTAAATTGAATTCGCCCAAATTTGCCGTTGATCGCTCGTCCCAACGCGGAAGCGAAAAGGGTCTTGCCCAAACCGGGCGCGCTTTCTATCAAAATATGCCCGCCGGAAAACAACGCGATCAACGAGCCGAGAACTAATTCGCGCTGACCGACAAAAACTTTGCTTAGTTCTTTGACCAAACGTTCGTAAACGTCGGCAAATCGACGACGGGTCGCCTCCGGCAATTCGTCGGGAACGGACGTCGCCGATTCAGGGAACGGAACGCTCGTCGCGGAATCGATCGGCTCCTCGGGAGAATTTGTTGGAAGTATGGATTCGCTCATTGAAGACGCCTTGCGCTTGAAGTTAAAAAACGAGGACGTTTCGAACGGGTGAAACGCCGACGCTCTTAGTATAACAATTTAAAAATAGAAAGACGCCTTTTTTCAGAAAAATTTCAGAAATTTACAACAAAAGAGGGAGGCGCGCCAAAAGAACGCGCCAAAAATCAAAAGAAAGCCGCGACAAAGGAGGACGCAGACGAAAAAGGACGCAAAAACGTCAGTCCGTCTTAACGCGCCAGCGCAAATATTCTTCCATAAAAGGTTGAATTCCTCCGTCGAGAACCTCGTGGAAACTACCGACGGAAAAGCCCGTGCGAGAATCCTTCACGCGCTGTTCCGGGTGAAGGAAATAATTGCGAATTTGCGATCCGAAACCAACTTTCGCAAGGTTCTTGTATTTTTCCGACATCTGCAGTTCGCGCTTTTCTTCCTCGCGTTGCAACAATCGCGCGCGCAACATCTTCCACGCCGTCGCGCGGTTCTTGTGCTGACTGCGTTCGTTTTGACATTGGACGACCGTGTTCGTCGGAATATGCGTCAAACGAATAGCGCTCGACGTCTTATTGACGTGCTGACCGCCCGCGCCGCTCGAACGAAAGACGTCTTCGCGGACGTCTTCGGGGTTAATGTCGACGTTGATCGAGTCGTCGATATCCGGATTGACGTCGACGGCGGCGAAACTCGTTTGGCGCTTGCCTTCCGAGTTGAAAGGACTGATTCGCACAAGGCGGTGGGTTCCAATCTCGCCCTTGAGATAACCGTAAGCCATCGGACCGCGAACCATCACGCTCGCGCTGTTGATTCCCGCTTCTTCGTTGTCTTGACGGTCGAGAATTTCGACGGCGTAACCGTGCGATTGCGCCCAACTAACGTACATACGCAAGAGCATTTCCGCCCAGTCGTTCGCGTCGGTGCCGCCGTCGCGCGCGTTAATCGTAAGAATGGCGTCGTTCGGGTCGAACGGTCCGTTTAGAAGAGCCGACGTCTGCAGTTCTTCGAGCGTCTTTTCAACTTCCGCGAGTTTAGCGGGAATTTCGGCGGCGGTATCCTCGTCTTCTTGTCCTAATTCAAAAAAGACGTCGAGTTCGTCAAGCTCCTTGAGAATTTCGTCCATTGGCTTGACGAGCGCTTTCAACGCCTTAATACGCGCGACGACGTTTTGCGATTTTTCCTGATCGTCCCAAAAGCCGGGCGCGGTCATTTCTTTATCGATTTCGGCGATCTCTTCTTTCTTCGCGTCGTAATCAAGCGAGACTTTGAGCTGTTCAAGTCCGTTGCGAATCTGTTCCGCGCGATCGATCTGTTCCCGTTCCACCGGCATTGCCAAACGTCTCCTATAAAAAAAATGGAAGAACCGCGACGCGCGCAAGCCAAACTCTTCGCGCGACGACGGGTTCTTTCCATTTTACTTTATTTTAGAGGTTTTACAAGGCGGCGCAATCATCGATTTTATTCAAACGACGCCAAGCTATGCATCGTAGAAATCGTCGTAAGAAGACACGTAGCCGGGTTCTTGCGAGCGCGCGACTTCTCTAAGATACGCGTCGACGATCGTCTTATGGACAAATTCGCGACAAGCCGCGTTCACGGGGTGAACGACGTCGACGTATAACTTGTTCGGAGCCGCGGCGATCAATTCCGCATACGGGTCGACGCGCGTCAGACTCATGCCGCAATGACTGCAAAAATTTGAGGCGACCGTATTTTTTTGACCGCAACGCGGACATTTAAAAGACAATTTGCGACTGGGCATCGCGACAAAATAACCTTGCGCGCCCTCGAGAATTTTTAAATCGCGAACAACAAAGGATCCGTCAAAAGTAATCGAACAGAAAGCTCGCAAACGTTGACGCGACGGATCGCCATTAATTAGCTTCACTCTAACTTCAGTGATTTTCATCGTAGTGTTTTCTATGTTGGATTCGTCGTCGAGCAAATCGACGGCAATACGGAAAAATCCGTTTAAAAACGACGCGAAGGAAAACGCTCAAAAGCGACGCGTCGCAACCAAAACGCGCAAACTACGGCTCGTCAAAATTTTCGATTTTGGAACGCGCAGTCGAGGTCGAGACGACGTAAACTTTTTCGCCGACAAATTCCTTCTCCGTTCCTTGCGCGACGACGCGACGAATTTCTTCCGCCGCGCGTTCCGCCGCGTCAAGAGTCGGATAAAGCGCAAAACAAGCGGTTCCGCTTCCCGTCATTTGCGAAGCTAAAACATCTGAAGTCGAATCTAATAACGCGCGACGCTCTACAAGTCCGTTCCACAACAGCGCCGCAGAATCTTCCAAGCGATTCGCAAGAACTTGCGCGATTTGACTCGCGTCTTTCGCGTTTTTAACCGTCTCTAGAAATTCTTCCAACGAACGTTTCGGCTTTTTAGGCGCCGACGCGTAGGTCCGAAAGACTTCGGGCGTCGACAAGCCGACGTTCGGCTTCAAAACGACTAGGAAGAGTTCGGGAAGGTCGATCGGCTCGACAATTTCTCCTCGACCGCGCCCGATCGACGCGCCCTCCTCAAAAAATAGGGGGGCGTCGCTACCGATTCTTCCGGCAAGTTCCTGCAGTTTCTCTTTGGAAAAAGGAAATCCGCTTGCGACGTTTAACACCGCCAAGGCGGCGGCGGCGTCGCTAGATCCTCCCCCTAATCCCGCTTTTGAAGGAATTTTCTTGAAAATTTTTACGAGGAGCGAAAACGACTCGTATTTTTTGTCTAATTTCGCTATTTCATCAAAAAAAACGTCGCAGGCGCGCGCCACAAGATTCGAACGATCCGTCGGCACGGTCGGATCAGGCTTGCCTTCCTCGTCGTAACATTCAAGAGTCAAATCGGACTCGACGCCGCGCGCAAAGTGAAAATCGAGCCTGTCGAAAAGACTAATCGGCGCCACGACGGTTTGAATTTCGTGATAGCCGTCGGAACGTTTGCCGAGAATTTCAAAAAACAGATTGACCTTTGCCGGAGCCCAAACGCGATAGAGCGCGCCTTGCTTTAAGACTTCAATTTGCATCGTTTTCTATTTTCGTCGTTTCTTTTTTCGGCGTTTCTATTTTGGCGTCGTCCTTGCGGGACTCGTCCTCTTGCGTGTCGCTCAACAGTCTCGCAAGCATATAAAGGTCGACCGCCAACCCCGCGCAGCAAGAAGTAAAGCCGACAAGAAAGACGTCCTTAATATCCAACGCCTTGAGGATCATAACGCATAACGCGCCCGAGCGAGTATAAGACGTCCAAACAAACGTCCCCGCGACAAACAGAATCAGGAGGATGCAACCTCCGATTAAAACGCAAGTTCCTAGACGTTTTTTCTTCAAATCGAGACTCGTCAAATATTAAACAACCGAGCAATGCCGGTTATGGCGAAAACGGCTTTCACGTCGTCGTTGGCGTTCTTGATCATAATCGTTCCATTCAGCGCCTGCGTATGTTTGCGCGTCTGCAACATTACGCGAATTCCGGCGCTGGAAATATAGTCGACGTTGGCAAAATTAAAAATCACGTTGACGGAATTCTTCAAATTCGCGCGCAAGGCGTCGGCAAGAACTGAAGACGTGTAGAAATCGATTCGACCGACGATTGTAATAATAAGGGTCGCGTCAAGTCGTTTAAATTTAACTTGCATTTGATATCTCCCGTCGACGACAAAACCATAAATAAGCCGTCCGACCGCTGAAAATAGGATTTCAAACCGCCGCGCGGGATTATATATTTGGTCGTAAAACACGTCAAGAGAAAATATCATACGATCTAAACGAGCGAGTTCTAAACTTCGAGCAAGCGTCGCGTCGATTTCAATCTGCCGAAAGACTGCCGCTAAAAGGGTCGCGCTACCTGTCGCGCAGACTCCAGCGCAACTGACCGCAAGCGGCGTTGATTTTATCCCCTTTTCGGAACCGAACTTTCACTTGAATTCCGGCGTTTTCAAGCGTTTCGACAAAACGTTTGATCGTCGCGTTCGACGGCGTTTTGAAGGGCAGTTCCGGCGCCGGATTGTAGGGGATCGCGTTCACGATCGCCGTTTTGTCGCGCAACAATCGCGCAAGTTCAAGCGCGTGTTCAACCGACGCGTTGATCCCGTCGAGTAGAATATATTCGAACGTGACGCGCCTTCCCGTCTTGTGAAAAAAGACGTCCGCCGCGCTTAAAACTTCCCTTATCGGGTGAATTTTATTCTGCGGCATAATCGAATCTCGAATACGGTCGTTCGGCGCGTGCAGTGAGACCGCCAATTTATACGGGACGTTCGCGTCGGCAAGTTTGCGTATTCCGTCGGGTATGCCGACCGTGGAGATCGTCGCTTTGCGATTTCCTATGTTGAGTCCGTCTTCCGAAGTCGCCTCGGCGAGCGCGGGCAAGAGCGCGTCAAGATTCAGCGTCGGCTCGCCCGTGCCCATTACGACGATATGCGTCAAGCGTTCGTCCTTTGGCAAAAGCGCGTTCAAACGCAAGATTTCTTCCAAAATTTCGCTTTTTGTCAAATTACGGACAAATCCGCCGAGTCCGCTCGCGCAAAAAGCGCATCTCATAGCGCAACCGACCTGAACGCTGACGCAAGCCGTGCGATGCGCGCGATCGTCGCGCAACAAGACGCATTCGACCCTGCGTCCGTCGCGCCATTCGATCAATAATTTCTCCGACCCGTCGTCGGAAATCGATTTCGCGACTAGTCGTCCTTCGAAAATAGAATCGTCGAAGTCGGCGTTTTCTAAGGGCGTTTCCTTTCCGGCTTGAATTAGAATCGGACGCGGCGCCTCGTAATTCGGCGCGGATAAATTTGCGGAAAAAATTTCCGTCAATTTCGCGCGAACGTCTTTCGACAAGTCGCTCATTTCCGAAAAACGACTCGTTTTGCGCGAAAAAATCCAACGTCGAACCTGTCCGACGCGATAAGAAGGCAAGCCCAGCGACTTAAAAAAATCAATTAATTCGTCGCGCGAATAAGCCAAAAACGTTCGTTTGAGATCGTCCAAATCTTCTCCTCAATAAAACGCAACATAAAACAACGCGATCGTTTGCTTCGATCCTACGATTTCACCAACCGCTTCCCTTCGTCGACGTCGACGTCCTACAAACGACGACGATATTTAAAAAC
>JAZUGM010000410.1:0-27391 GCA_045641205.1 Thermoguttaceae bacterium | reverse complement strand
TAATCAAGTACGGCGTCGTAACGCGCGTCGCGGCTCCCGGCGGATTCTCGACGCTCGGCTCGCGAACGTTCTCTCCGGGCGCCAAACCAGTCCATAGTTCGACGATTTCGCGCGTTTCGTTTCTTTCCGACGACGCGTCTTGCCCTCGCGTCCCTATAGGCAACGCGACGCCCAAGGACAAAACAACCAACGACGTAAAAAAGGCGTTTCTTATCATTGCGTTAGCCTCGTTAAAAGTAGACGACAAAACGCGACGGAGACGCCGACGCGTCCTGCAACGAACGCTTCTTTGATCGCGCGTTTACAAATTTCGTTACAACGAAACGGTTTCACTTCCATTAATCGAGCCCATCGCGCCCCAAACGCCAAACGGACTTTTTCCCGTCAAATACGTTTTAATCGTTTGATATTGATTGACGCCTCCGCAGTCGATCGTATCCGCGATAAAACGAACGGAACCGTCAGCGGTCAAAACGTTCGCGCCGCCCGAGTGATACGAACTTGCCGAGTAAATTCCCCACCAGTCGTAAGACGTGTCGCCGCCGACGCGCGCGCAAGACGGCGAATTCGGAGGAAGAATCGTGCAAAAACCGGTAATCTGAGCGCCGCCCGCGCCAAAAAGACGACCGCGAAGACTGCGCGTCGGATTCTGAATATGGTTTGGATTAAGAGGATCGCGCATATTCAAGCAATCGGCCGCCAAAAGTTGCCAAGAACCGTTGACCATTCCACCCGGCGGACGATTTGTAACGCCGCCGCGCAACTCGCTAGCGTATCCCGATCCCTTGGAGACGGCGGAAGCCGTGCCCGATTCGCTCGCGACGACCGTGTTCGACGTTCCGTCCGTAATCGAGGCAAGAGAATGCCAAACGTTGACGAAAAACATTCCTCGCCCAGTCATTTGAGATCCGGAAGTTCCCAACGTCGCGTTGTCCCCGTAAGGTCCGGTCAATCCTCCGATATGATTCTCGCAAGCGACGTCGGCGAGTGAAAACATAACGCTCGTGCCGGGCGCAAGATGTCCCGAAATCCCCATAATCTGCGACGAGTTCGCGTCGGAAGGACAGCACAACGTCGAAATCGGAGTCTTCCCAAGACTTGCGACGAGCGTTTCGTCCGGCGGCAAACCTTTCGTCTTTTTCCAAGCGCCAAGCATCGCGTCGTAAAGCGCGCTTTGTTCCATATACGGCAACAGCGAAACGGTTCCGCCGACGTATGCGTACCCGTAACAGTTCGTGCCAAGCGCAGGAAACTTCCCCGTTACGTCCGCGTAATTATGCAACGCCAGCCCGAATTGTTTCATATTGTTCGAGCATTGCATTCGACGCGCCGCCTCGCGAGCCGCTTGAACGGCCGGAAGCAAAAGTCCGATCAAAATACCGATAATAGCAATTACGACCAACAACTCGACGAGCGTAAAACCGCGCCGACGCGTTCCATCGATAGAACTCATTTTATTCCCCTTCAACAAACGACGTCTCACGAAACGTAAGCGTTCACGAAAAGCCGCGTAGCAACGATACGCGGATTCGTTGAATTACCAAAAAGGCGTCGCGAACAGTGAAACGCTAATACTTTGAAAGTTTAAGGAAAGCCGCGCAGCAACGATACGCGGATTCGCTGAATTACTAAAAACGCAAAAATTTGATTCAAGAGCGTTAAACCGAGGTCTTCGATTATGCGTTTTCACAAACCGAAACAGTCCGCGTATCGTTGATACGCGGCTTTCCGTGAACGCATACCACGAAACAAAATTTGCGTTTCGCTGAACTCGTTCAAATACAAAGGCAAATTTTGCGCGTTCACACAAAACGCGCGCATCGCGTTATCCTCGCTCGCCTTTAAATTTTATTCTTGACCTAGAACGCGTCAACGGTAGAAACTTGCCATTCTATATACAAATCTTGCCAAAATGAAATTTTTTATAAGACGCGTTTGTCTTCGTAACTTATCGGGCGTCAAGAGTTGACGCATCGTCAAGAGATTGAGTCGTTTTTGAGAAAAGCGTTTTTGAATATTTCAGAATCAAGACGAAACTGTTGACGAAACGTGTTTGGAGTCGTCCCGACTTCGCGGCGAAACGCCTTAATGAAGTAAACGTCGCTCGAAAAACCGCACTGATAAGCCACGGTGGAAACGGAGTCGTTCGTTTCACGCAAAAGAATCTTCGCCTGTTCCATTTGAACGCGCATAATTTCCTCTTGCGGAGTTCTTCCAAGATATTTTTCAAACCCGCGATAAAGCGTGCGTTGAGACACGTTGACTTCGCAAAGCACGTCCTGAATGCGGATACGCTGACAAGCGTGTTCGCGAATAAACGTCAACGCCTTTTCCACGTCGGGATCTCCGACGGCGTAAAAATCGCTCGAACGTCGCGTCGCCAAGAAATTCGCGGGCACGTAAATAGTCTTGTCGTCGACCGTTTCCCCGTTCATTTTTCGTTCAAGAATTTGCGCCGCGCGCCATCCGACGACAAATCCGTTTCCGTCGACGCTGGACAGAGGCGGTCTCATTAAACGGCAAATCCATTCGTCGTTTCCAACGGCGACGATCGATATTTCCTGCGGCACACGAATTCCCAATTCCTGACAAAGTTCTAGGACGACTTGCCCGCATTGATCAAGCGAAGCAAAAAGCGCGATCGGTTTCGGGAGCGCTTGAAGCCATTTCGCTAATTTCGGACGATACTTTTCATTCCATCGCGGAAACGTGTAGTCGCGAACGCCCCATTTTGTAGGGTAGACGTCGCAAGAATATCCCGATCGTTCCAAACGTTGGAGAAAAAAGTCGCGACGCGCGTAAAAAATAGGCGCGTCTTCCATACAATAATAAGCGAAACGACGCAGACCGCGTTCAAGAAAATGGTCGACGACTAATTCGGCGACTCGTCGTTCGTCCATAGTAACCGCAGGGAATGCGTTCGAATCGGCGTATCCGAGTAGTTCGACAAGGGGAAGTCCCACGTTTTGTAGTTTATTGTAAAACGAACGATAATAAGACCTGACGACAATTCCGTCCGCGCGCCAGGGTTTATACCGTTCAAACGATCTCGCGTCTCGACCGCGTTGTTCAAAGCTAAGAATCCAATTTTTTTCCGCAGCGTATTGCGACAGACCCTCCAAGACGCCGCGTCCGTATGAAGTGTTTGTTTCACAAAAGACAAGAACGCGTCGTTGCGGTAATTTCGATTCCGAACGATAAGACTCCGCATCGTCTAAAACAAACGTATTTCGTCGCATCGCAACATTGTTCCAAGTTCTTCGTCTCTTTTCGTCCGCCCTCGCTCCCGTTAGCTTTTACGGAAACAAGAGACGAGAATAAAACAAGTCGATCTTTAGTAAGACTGAAGACTTTCCTTGCGTCGACGCAACGCTTAGAAGACGACGAGAAGAAAAGACGACTCGATTTGCAAGGCAAATACAAATAATCGCGCGACGTCGCGCCGACGCCAAAGGATAACGCGCGCAACGCGTTCACACTGGCGAAACGCGAAATCTTCGTCGAATTTAACGTCTCGCCGCATAGACAAAAAGCACGTGTTTAGAGCCGATTAGTTAAGGCGAACCTTGCCCAAAGGTTTCTGAATCGATTCTTCGTTTGATCGCGGAACCGGCGTAGTTTGAACGCTTCGAAGGCGCTTTGACGCCTGATCGCTTTTGTTCAAAGCATCGGAGCGAAGTTGTTGAATCGCTTTCAACGCGCGTTCCGCGCATTTTGCTTGACGCGCGCGAAGCGCGACCGACGCGTTCGAAGGCGCGACTGAATCGTAAAATCTCAGTCCGGCAAGCTCGTCGGCTTCCAAATCGAAAACTTCGGCTTTTTCGTCCAACGTTCCAACGAGCAAAGGCGTTTCGGCGGTCGCTTGTTCAAAACGCAAGGTCTTCGCCGCCCTTTGCAACGTCGGCAAATCCAAGCCGTCGGGCAGGAACACAAATTCAAGGTCGGCTTCTTTTTGCACTTCCAGCAACATTTCATGAACGGTCTTGCACGTCTTCGCCGTGAACCCAAATCCTTCCAAACGTTCGGCAATATTCGCGGCGGTCTCCGAATTCGGTTCCATAACGACGACGACGCGCTCGCCTTGCGCCGAGGCAAACCATTCAAGAGCTTGAACGACGACGCGCGAACCGACAAAATCGCGTTGAGGATTCTGCTTAAAAACGGCACGCAACGCTTCGTATCGAACGCGTCGATCCGCGCAAGAGGCGCCTTGAACGACGATCGAAGGGGCGCTGCGCGTCGCGTTAAACAACGCCGACCCGCCCTTGTCTCCCAAAAGAATCATCGGGATCAACGCGCCGCGACGTCGCTTCGATTTAATCGCGTATTGAACGGCTAAAGCCAAATCGTCCAAAGTAAGATTTGGACAAGCGCTCTCAAATCGAGACAAGGCGGAGCGCGCGGCGTCGGCGCCGACTTGAGCGATCAATAATTCGCTAGTCGTCGCTATAGCCAGAGAGCGCGCCTCCCTATTGGCAATACGATTTTCCCGCGCCAATTTATCGGCGGCGCGCGCCAAACGCGCCGCTTCGTATAAAAACGCGTACTCGACGTTCGTTAAGACGGGCTTCGGCGCTTGTTCGGCGTCGTCCCAGCGCCAAATGAAAGTTTTCGCGTCGGCGTCAAAATTCGTTTTTCGTTTAATATCAGTTTTCGGGAAAGTCTCGCATGGTAAATCAATCGCGCGTTCGTAATATTTCAAAGCCTGTTTGTACGCCATAATTACGGCTTGCGAACGAGTCGGAATCTTATGATACTTGAGTAGCAACGTCCTTTCGATCGCGCGACGCAAGGAATCGGACGCGTTCTTATCGTAATAACGCAAGGCTAATTCCGCCCAAACGTAAGACGCGTCCGCGTATTTCATTGATTCGACGATCGCTTCGACGGCGGGAACGTCCGTTCCCCAAAGCGCGGCGACTGCGGCGCCGTAACCAACGCGTTCAAAATATGAAGCGATCGTCTGCGAGTACGCGGCAAATTCTTGCGAAGAAGCGAGATTATCGCCAAAAACGACTTGTCCTCGAGCGTCGACCGCGAAATTGGCAAATTTGTTCAACGAAAGACGACAGAAACGCGCGGCTCCGTAATCTCCGGCGCGAACTAGCTTCACGAGCGCCGAAGAACGCTCCTCGACCGACCCGCTGAACAAACGCTCAAACGCGTCGTCAAAACGAGACGCGTCGCTCCAATACTCAAGCGCCGCAAGCCAAAGGCGTTCCAAAGCGTTCCGTTCAAGTCGAAGACGCGCGTCGTCAAGTTCAAATTGTCGCGCGTCCTTTTCCAGCTCGTCGTTAGAAATAACGAGCGTCTTAGCCCCGTCCGTTTCGGCAAGGAAAGACTCTTCCAGCGCGCGTTTTGCAAATTCCGCTCGACCGACTTTTGCGACTTCGCGAGCAAATTGGAACCAGTCGAACGCGTCCTCCGGCGTTGTTCCTTTGTCTATGATCCGACGTTCAGGCGCGGTCGCCGTCGCCCAAAAATCCTCTATCGACTTGTATTCGTCGGGCGCGTCGACAGGATCGTCGTATTTGACGCGTTCCGCTTCGCGCGCGACTTTTCGTCGCTCGACGCGTTCCGTCGACCACGCGCCCGCGTTAAAAACGCCGACGCGCTCGACCGCGAATTCCTCTTCAAAATTAAACGTCTTCTTCGTCTCGAGGGAGTCTGACGAAGGAATCAAACCGTTAAAAGCCGAACCAAGAATATCGTTCTTATCGATTTCAAATTCGTCCGAAACGACGACGGTTTCCTCGACGCTCTTATTGTCGCTCTTCTCGTCGGTCTGATTTGACTTGTCTTTCGCGTCGTCGACGTCGTTAACGCTTACGTCGGAAACTTCCGCTTCTTTTTCCTCTTCGGCAAGGACGGGATCGGACGTCAGAGAAAGGTCGGCGTCTTCGTCGGTTTCCGTTTTGTCGGATGTTTGTTCGCTCAAGTCGGCGGAGAAATTGACGTCAAATTCAAGCGAATCGTCGTCGGATTCTCCCTTTTCCGTCTTTTCTCCACCTTGTTCAACAGCCTCGTCCTCCGCGTTGGAATCGAATTCAATAGAAACGTCGCTAGAATCGCCGTTCCCTTGCGCGTCCTGCGACGCGTCCCAAACCCAATTTTGCGCAAAAGAGACGTTTAACGTCAAATCTAAGTTCAGAGCGAGACAGAAGCAACTGAACGCGCTTATCGTCAAAACGACGGAAATTTTTCGCATACGACTCCCCTTCCAAACTATGCGCGTTTTGCGCTTGACGGTAGATTCAAAGACAAAACCGGCGCTGATCGCGCTAAGAATAAAAAATCGTCGCGCGACCGACGCCCTAACAAAATAAGCCAAACAGGAACGACGGAACGTTATACTTTGCGTGTTACTTCGCGTTACTACTTCGTCGCTTGCTCGTAAGCGTCTAGCGCTTCGGAAAGAACCTTCTGCGTTTCAACGTCTTCCGTTTCGCTGGCGTTATAACGATCGTACATTTTGGAAACGTCGGGACCGCGCAAAAGAGAACCATTCGCGCCAAGTTGCTTCTTAAACGCCTCCAACGCGCGCCGTCGCGTCGAAACGTCGAAACGAACGTCGCCCATTAAATCGATCAGGGCGTTTTGCGCGAAGGAAGTCTTTATGACGGAAGCGTATTCAAGCCCGACGTCAAACATAGAAGGCGACGCTAAAAAACGACGCGTCATATCGTTCATATTGTCGAACTCGTATAAGTTCGGACGCGTCAGCGACGTCGCCAAAATAGCGCGCGCGGCGCTTTTCGCCTGCGCCAAACGAGCTTCGGGCGCGACTGGACGCGCTTTCGTTTTATCAAACAAGCATTGAATCGCCCAGGAACTCGATTCCAAATTAAACGGAGTCGGCGCAATGAAAACGTTCGGCTCGGTTCCGACTTTAACGTTTGCGGACGTCGCTTGTCGCTCGTCGTCGTAACCGACGAGAAGAGGGACGTCGCAAGTGCGCAGATCGCTACGCAACATCTGCGCGACGACGCGCAAATCGGGCGAACTCACCGGCTCCGTCGCTAAAACAAACTCAACGTCGGCGCAACTTTGAGCGGTCAAAAGCGCTTCGCGACCCGTCGAGACGGAAATAAACTTGTACCCTTGTTTCGTAAGATTGAGTCCAATTCTATTTGCGTCGTCTAATTTCGGGGAAGCGACGACGACGACGCGCTCGCCCTTTGAACTGGCAAACCATTCGAGCGCTTCAAGCGTTCGACTCGACATAGGATAAGATTTGCGGGGGTTCCATTGCATAATTGCCGAAAGAGCTTCGTAACGAACGCGACGATCGGCGCAAATCGCTGCTTGAACGACGACCGTAGGCTCGCCGTCGCGAGAATAACAAAGCGACTCGTCTCCGCGAGAACGCAGAAGGATCGTCGGAATAAGCGCTCCGTCAAAACGCTTGGATTCTAGCGCGAATTTGATCGAAGAACAAAGTTCCGCGACGCTCAACTCGGGAAACGCGACGTCAAAATCGTCTAGGACTTCCGAAGCGGAATCCGCGCCGACGCGATAAAGTTCGCGCTCGCCAAAAGCGACGACCGCAAGTTCCGTAGCGTTGGACGGCATAACGCCGGAAGCGAGCCCCAACGCGCGAGACGCTAGCGCCAAACGCGCCGTTTCGTCCAGACGCGCCCTTTCCGACTCGACTTCTTCGCAATAAGGCTTGGCGCCGTTGGAATCCCAACGCCAACGCGCGACTTGACCGTCGACTTCCGTCGGCACGACGGTTCGCTTGAAAAGTTCCAGCGCTTTTTGGAAGCAAAGACGCGCGTATTCTTCTTGCGTCGGCGCCGACTTGAAACGTTTGACCAACGCCTCGACAAGCGCCGTTCGCGCCGATTCGTCCTTGACGCCCAAACAATAGCGCAACGCTAATTCGAAACCAACGCGCGACTCGAGCGACTTTTCCAAAACGTCGACGACGGCGGGCAATTTCTCTTCGTCGACCTCGCGCAACGCGGCAAGAAGCGCCTCTTCGCCTTCCGATTCAAAGAACGGAATCAACGTCGCGGCGGTCGCGCTTTTGGCGGAGTCGTCTCCGATTAAATCGACGATCAACGTTGCAATCGCGACGGCGCCCCCTTTGCGAACGTCGACGATCGCTTGCGCGCGATCCGACACGGAACCGCGTTCCGTACGCGCGATCGCGTCCCTTAACGTCGTCTCGCTCTCCCAATATCGACGCGCCGACTCAAATACTTTTTGATAGACTTCGGAGCCGATTTCGCCAATTTCAGGATTCGCGACAAAATAGACGGCGCGTCCGGCTCCTAACGAGTCGAGCGTTTTAGCGCATTCCTCGGGCGATCCTTCCGGCGCTTCCAGCGCCTTCGCAATCAATACGCGGGCAAAAGACGGTCTGCCGACCCTCGCGACGCGAACCGCCGCGCTAAACCATTCCGCAACGGTCTTCGGCTCATTCGCCAAAACGGCTTTTTCCGCCGGACTTGCGGTCGCGTAAAAATCTTCGTCGGTTTTCAATTCGTCTGGAACGTCCTCGGGACGGAGATATTTCGCGCGTTCCTTAGCTCGCTCTTTCGCCTCGGGATCAAGTTCCTCTTCCGACTCGGATTTCTTAGAATCGACCTTCTTAGACCCGGAGCCCAAAGTCGTCTCGGAACTCGACAACGACGACGGCGCGAAAGGATCGACCCGCCCTTTGTCTTCAAAAGGATCGTTGGCGTCGGAAGAATTCGCTTCCTCGTCTTCAGAAAAGTCCTCGTCTTCAGAAAAGTCCTCGGAAGAATCCGCAAAAGGATCGCTGGAACCGTCGTCGTCCGCAAACGGATCGTCGTCCTGTCGCGCCGCTACGGAAGACGCCGCGCAAGACGAGCCGTCGAACCAAGAGACGGAACCAAACGCGTAACAAATCGCGCAAAACGCGCTCAACGCGAGAATGTATCGAGTTCTATTTCGCATAATATTTCGTTTCTTCTGAAAAACCGCAAGCGCTTAACGCGCGAAAGGAACGCGCAAACATAACCCGACGACAAAGCGACGAGCATAATACAATTATAAGGATTCTTCCCCTCTTCTACCATATCGGCGAAAAAGAAAAAACAAATTTTTTGTTATTGAAAAGCCCCAATAGTCCCCAGAGTCAATCTAATAAACAATACCGTAATAAATCGCGCATAATTTACAAACCTTCTATTTCGCGCGACGTCTATAAAACGCCCTGATTGAGAAACGACGCCGTCGGTCTCCCTAAACCGACGTCGCTTCAAGTCGTATTCGCCAACTTGATAATCCAAACGATCAGCGACGTCAACGGGACGACTACGACGCACAACAAAAAAAGCGTCAGTCCAAATTTGTTCATTTGCCTTGGACAAGCCGTCTCAAAGAGCCATTTGAAGGGCAAGTCGACGCGTTCCGGCTCAAAAGCGCCTTCTTGCCCTTCACGTCGTTTTCCTAAGGAACTTACGGAAAAACAGCGAACGCGCCCGAATTGGTCGTCCAATTCCGCCAAGATATTGTAACCGCCCCATTTTTGAATCCAGTATCGACACACCTGATCCATCGCTTCGTCGTATCGATACCCCTTGCGTTTCGCCAAAAAGTTTTTTATCGCCTCGTCTCCTATGTAACGTTCCATATCGAGGGCGTCGGCCTTCGTCAAAATCACGGCGCAAGGAATTTGTTTTTTATCGCGCAAGAAGAAGTCTTCATCGCGTCCCGTCGTAGCCAATCGATTCAAGAGCCTTTGCAGACATTCCTCGGGATCGGCTTCGCTCGCGTTTAATTCTTCGGCGCTTTGGATCTGCTTACTGTAAGCGCGGCGCAGTTTGGGCAACGCGAAAGGGTCGACGATAAAAATCAAGCCCGCCATAAAATTATAATAGGTCTGCTTCTTTAATTTCTCATAATCGCTGGAAAAAGTTTCTCCGGAAGGGTCGTAAATGCAAAGACGTTTGCTTTCGCTCAAAAAGCCGGTGCGATAATCGATACAAAAAGCGGACGGGACTTGTATATGCGTCTGATCGGGCTTGATTCCGTTCATAAAATTACGGTGTAGTTTACGAGCAAAAAACACGTCGTCCTGATAGGGAAAACTCGGACGCCAGCCAAATTTGTCGGGCACGGTCGACGTCAATTCTTCAATTCCCGCCATTAGAAACGCGGTTTTGCCGGCGGATCGCCCCCCCGCGATAGGAAAAGCGACGACTTGACCTTCGCTCGCGTTCGCGCCAAGGGGCGACATACACGCGGGACAGAACGCTTCGTAACGAGTGCGTCCTAAGAGACGCGTCGTCGCAAGTCGCCGTCCGCAAACGCAAGTTATGTGAAACAAACGGGTCGGCGCCGGAAAAAGGTCGGTATAAACGCGATTGCAACCGGGGCACTTGAAATAAACGCGCTTGAGTCGCTTGTGACAACGCGGACAAACGACAAAATTCTGCTGAACCAAGTAGACGAAATCGTCAAACTTACGTAAAATCCAAGCGAGAATTGGTCGGCAAAAAAGACAAAGAAAAAAAGCCGCAAGCAAATATTTTACGATCGTCATTGCTCGACCTCGCTCTTTTCTTCAACAGTCCGTTCTCTCTCGACGCGCTGGGATTGTTCGTCGGGGTTTAACGCGCCTTGGCTAAAATAACAACGCCAAACGCCGTATCCGGCGCCGCACAACGCAAGAATTAAAAGAACGCTCGACACGATCGCCAACCAAGAAACGGCGACGTCTTTGCCGTAGACCGACTCTTTAAAATCGCGCCAGTTGGCGCTTCGCGAAAACTGGAGAAAATATCCCAACGCGCGCTTAAATTCGCCTTTGCTAAAAGTCCCGAAAAATTCCTCGCGTTTTAAAACGTCGAATTTACGTCCTTCGAGAAAATAACAAACAAGCGCGTCGGCGCCGGGCGAGTCCGTTTTAAAAGTCGAAGTCGCGACTGCGCGCGCGTTGCGAGCGCCTCGACGACGTTGCGCTTTTCGCGCCGCCTCGACCGACGCCGCCGTCACAAGAACCAATTCGGCGCTCGTCGATTCCGCTTCGAAATCGTCGTCGTCCTGTTCTTCAACCAGCTGATCCAAAAAACGATTTTTTCGCGTCGACGCTTCCGATCGCGCGGCGTTTGCAGGCGACTCCCAGCCTATTCCTCGACGCCAGCAGTCCCGTATTTCGTCGGAAATCAAAGCGTCGACAAAAAACGCGAAGCCGTCCTCTTTTTCATAAACGCCGAGAATTTGGAACAAAACGTCGAAAGAAGAGGAAGACGTAATTTTAGCGCGCCAGACGGGAAAATAAATCGACCAAAATTCGTTCAGCCAAGCGTCCCCCAAACGCGCGCGCAAGCGTTCGAACGTCGCGCGAATAGACTTGACGTCGGCAAGCGAGACGTCGTTCGGCTCGTTGATCGCGGCAAACGCGCCCAAAGCAAGAATTAACCGTTCTTCCGCCAAATCGCCGGTTCGTCGCTTGACGAACTCGCGCAAATACGAAGAGGCGGAAAAAGTTTTTTTAAATTCCAACGTCCCTGCGGCGCGACTTGCGGCGTTGTTTGTTCCGAAAATCGTTTCGAGTTCTTCGGGCAAGCCGCGTCTCCATTCTTTGAGTTCGTTCGCGTCTCTTGGAATATTTCGTTTCCAGAAGGCGACGACGCGTTCGACGCGACGACGCGTCTCTTCCGGGTCTTCCCCGTCCTCTTCAAGACGCGCGTTAAAACGAACGCAATAGGCTAGAATTTCACGAGTCGTCTCGCGCGCGTTAGAGGAACGGCGATAATCCTTTTGCAACAACGACGACAAAACTTCGTCGGCGACTTCGCTAGGCTGGTCGTTTAAAAAACGCCACGTCTGCGTCAAACGATCGTCCGTCGGAAAAGAACCGTCTTTGACGACCGTTTCGTATAAACGCGCAAGATTATGAAGGAACCGAAGGTCTTCCTTGCGTTCGCGTTGAAGTCCGGCGATCGCGTCTTCGGCTCTGCCCGTTCCAAAATTAGGACAGGCGAAACGTCGCAAAAAGGAGTTGAAATCGCGCGAAAGATACTGCGAATAGGAGAATTTGGGAGAATAAGCCTCGTCGTTCAAATCGGACAGATCGACCGACATAACGCCCGGCTTCGTTCGGCGTTCGCGACTCGAACTTGGCGCAAAAGCGACGAACGAATAGCAAGTTCGATTATCGTTAAGCGATCGTTCCGTCGTCGGATCGTATACGTAGGTCGAAAAGGAAATTTTCCGCGAAATCTCCTTAGGTATCGCGGCAAAGAAAAACGCCAAAAAAGCGAGCGCGTAAGACTTAATCGTCTTATCGTCCAAATAAACGACCAAGTTGGCGTTCTTAGACGCCGCTAAAATAAAGGCGTCAAGTATTTTTTGAACGGCGCGCAACATCCGTCCTTGCAACAGATCAAGTTTTTCTCGCGCGCCCGGCATAAGCGAATCGTCCGCGTTAATCGACTTTGCATCGCGTTCGGGCAACGCGTCGGGTCTTCGTCCCAAATTAATCTCTTCGTCGGTAAGACCTCGCGCAAAGGAACCGGAACAATAATATCGGATCGGGTCTTGCCAAGTTCCCTTGTCGAGAACTAACGCGTGCGCAAAGAAATTGCCGAAGCGCGTTCCGCCGTAGTCGCGCCCGACGTACTGCGTTCGACAAAGAACGGACTTGCCGTTGGAAAGACGAAAGGAACTAAACGCAACGGGAAAAGTCTTCAATTCCTCGGTGTCCGGGCGCTTGGGGAACGTGTCGGGCGCCTCGTAATGCGCGACTTTTTCGACCAGCTCCTCTTTTTCGCCTTTCGAAAGAGCCTCCGATTTCGAAAACGTATAAAAACCGCTGGCGCCCTCGATATTATAACGACATGAAGCGTATTTCCATTGCAGAACGCGCCCTTCGACGCCGCCCTCGTTCGCGTCGTTCGATTGAAAATCCGTCATAAAATAAGAACTCATATCAATTCGCCTCGGCAATCGTCTCGTTTTGCCAAAGAAGCCATAAAAAAGGGTCAAGAACGCGAATAGGACGCGGCTCGAAATTCAGTTTCTGAAGTCGTTCGGGATTTTGCCCCAACGCGCTAAATCCGAAAAAGCCGACGTTTTCAAACGCTTCGACGTTCGCCAGTATTTCGCGGTCGACGTCGAACGCTTGGAGAAACGAACGAAAATAAGCGTCGACGCGTCGGAAATCGGAAACGGAAAAAGCGCGTCGCCGACGGTGCAAAGAGGGCAAAAAGACGGGCGCCTCGTCGGAAAGTAGAAAACGCAACGCGTCAATTTTAGAAATTCCAAGCGCAAGGGGCGTTTGAATCTTTTCGCCGCTCTCGCGTTCTTGAAGAACGTTGATCATACGTTGAAAAATAGCGCCGACGCGCGCGCGATCATTGGGGCGCGGCGGCAAATCTTTTTCAGTTCCCTGTCCCGAACTTAAGAATCGCTCGCGAACCGACTCGAGTTGCAACGGATCGACGATAAAAACAACGCCCGAAGAATTGCGCAGATAACGCGTCGACGTCGCCATCGAATCTTGATCGTTGAACCGTTCGCCGGCCGCGTCGTAAAACGTCAGCGTAACGGGCGGAATTCGCGCGTCGTTCATACGCAAGGAATAAATTAAAGGTCGATGCGCGCGAACGTCGGCGGTTTGCGTCTTGTTGATCGTAAGTCCGCGACTATACAGGGGATTTTTGAATCGTTCTTGATACAAGTCGAGCGTCTCGTCGTTCAAAGCGCGACAAGACCACTGAAAACGCTCCGCCTGACGGTAGAGTTGCTCGATAAGAACGGCAATGTAATGGCTCTTGCCCGACCACGTGGAACCGACGATCGAAATAGTCGACTCCGAACCGTCGAAAGAAGCGAGCAAACGTTCCCCGCAATTCGAACACGTCCCGGCGCGCGAATTAAGCGTAAAACAATAGGGGCAGACAACGGAACTCATAACGTCAACTCTCGTCGATCAGGGCGAACAAACCGACGTCGGAAGAGTCGGCGCAAAAACAACTAAAAAACGCGTTTGGAGATACGAATCGATCCAAATTAAACTCGAAGGCGCCTTCGTTCGACGCGGGAATAATCGCGACCGTCTCTCCGTCGTCGCGACGCAAGGGCGCCCTGTCAGCGCGTTTGACGACCGCGATTCGAGGCGTTTTCTTACGACCGCCAAGGGGACGAAAAATAAGCGCGTATTCTTCGCGAGTCGGTAAAAAACGAGCCAATACGTTCCACAAGCCCCAGCGACGCAACGCCCGTCCCCGTTTGGAATCGGAAGACGTCTTGCCGAGGAAAAGGCGCTTGCGTTTAACGTATGCAATATAAAACTTCTCCGTGCAAAGTCGCGCGGGCAAGGAATACGCGACGCGTCCTTCAAGTTCGACGCGCTGAAAAATCGCGACGTAAAGAGGAGTTTCGCCCTGTCCCAAACGACGCCAAGCGCTTGCGACGTCGTATTCTTTCTTCGAAAGAACGACTCTGCCGCACTTTTGTTCGTCGACGTCGCAAGGCAAAAAACGCTCGCTGTATAAAATTAAGACCTCTTTAATACCCGGCGCCCAGTCCCAAGAAATATAAACGTCGTCGTCGACAAGTTGCGACTTTAACCCCTTGACGGGCTCAAGAATGGCGACGGAGGTCTCGCGCCCGAAAACGACGTTGCGTCCGTATACCGTCGCGGGAAGAATATAAAGCGCGCCCGAACGACCGTCGGAAGGCAAATCTACAAAGCCGCAAGCTCTTCCCCCCTTCGTCGCGTAATCCTTAATCGTCGCGACGTCGCCTAACAGACGCGTCAATTCGTCCAGCGTCGCGCTAACGACCTCGCCGTAGCGTTTTCCGCTCGGCTTAAAGGAAAGGAAAAAATACGAGACGCCTTTCGTGGGAAGGTCCCAAACAAGACGAATTCGACCTTCCCAATATTGCGCGCGCAACTGCGAAAGCGCCGTCGGAGGAACGTCGGGAACCCCCGAAACGTATTGAACGCGCGTTTGACGCGGCGCGCCCGACGAGTCGACGTAACGAATCGACAACGCGTAACGATATTCGGTTCCGTTGATCAAACCGACGTCTTCGAACCCCGACGCGCCGACGTCGCTAATCGCAACGAAGGCGTCGTCTAAAGAAGACGCGTCGCGACGTCGAACCTCGACGCCTTGCGCGTTTTTCGAAACGTCCCAGCTTACGCGTAGCGCGTTTGAACGAGACGACGCGACGAGATTTCGTAGTTTGCCGACGCGAAAAGCGACGTTCGATTCGACGCTCGCGCCTTTGTCCCCGTTCGTCTCGCGAAAGGGCGTCGTCAAATATACGTAAGATTTGAATTCTTCCGCGCTTGTGTCCAAAAAGGACGTCTTTTCCGTTTTCTCGCAAAGAACCGTTTCAAGCGAACGCAGGTCTTTTCCCGGCGTCAATTCCACGCGCGCGACGCGATAATAAACGATCCCGCGCGAACGAGAAGGCGTCCAGCGAACTTCGATTCCCTCCGACGTTGGAACGCTTTCTACGCGCTTGGGCGGTTCGAGCGGCAAAGAATCCAAAAGCGCGCCAATTTCTCGACAATCGGGATATTTCGACGCCAACGCCGCCAAAAGCGTCTCGCGTTCCTCGACGTTCGCGACCTTCGACGCCTCCGCCGCTTCGGCAAGAACGTCTTTTTGAGCCGCGCGTATTTTGGCGCGCTTCAATTCAAACGCCGTCGAAGCGCCTAATTTGCCGATCAGTTCATCGAGCTTTTCCTCGGCTTCAAAGAATCTTTTCGCCTGAAACGTTCGCTCGATCGACGCCAGACCGATTTCTCGCGCTTTGTTTTCGTCGAGCAATTTCTCGCCCAAACTACGCTTGACGGCGATAAAAGACGAATCGCGCCCGTCGAAGGAAAGTTTGTCAAGAATCGAACGCGCTTCGGAAATTTTACCCGACGCAAACATTTTTTCAAAAGCGTCGTAATTCCGTTCGGCGATTCGATCGCGCAGTTCGTTCAACAACGTCGGCAAATCGGGATTCTCCGCCCAAAAAGCGCGCGCTCGACGCCACGAAAACAACGCGTCGTCAAGTTCCGATTTGCCCAACGCGACGCGCGCGTCGAGCGTATGAAGATTGGAATTCGTCATATCGACGAACGAAAAGCCGCAATGGGGACAAAAATCGACGACGGAACAACGCCGCTCGCACTGCGGGCACGTTGTTTGCAACGCGTAACCGCAGTGAAAACAACAGTTCGAGTTCTTGTCGTTTTGACGAAAACAATTCGGACAAGAAATCGACGACGCGAATAAACTCTTCTCCTCAACGACGCGCGGATCGGGGCATTTTCGCCTTTCGACGTAAAAATTATAAACAAACCACGCGGCGAATTCCGGCGCCAACCCCTCTTCAAGCGCGTCCTTTAACGATCGTTCGTAAAACCGTCTCGAAACGGAATTTTCGTTTTTTCCGTTCTCTTTACGCGAAACGATTCTGTCTTGAAAACGCGATTCCAATTTTTCTTTCGCTTGGAAACGCGCCCACGAGGCGTCGAAGCCTTCCTTCGAGCGCTCGTCTTTGAAAAACTCGCGCGCCATCTGCCCCAGTTCTTTTTGCGCGTCAATCTTCGCGGTCTTCGAACCGGCGCGTTGCGCTCTGTCGATCGCTTCGAGACTCGCCTCGTTCAGACGTTCCAAGGACGTTTTCGGCGTAAGGCGCAACGCAAGATAGAGCGTCGGCGCGCCAAGAACTCGCAAATCGTTCGCAAGAGGCTTCATCTTCGAATCGAAATTCGGAATCGACGGATCCCGTTTCGGTTCCTGCGGAGGATCGAGCGCTCGACGAATCGGCTCCGCCTCCTTAATTGGAATCCGAATTTGCGCGCGGAGCGTCTCTTCCGCGAAAAACGCCTTGAATTCACCGACCAAACGTTCGACCTGTTCCGGCGCGATCGTCTCGTCGGAGCAAGAAGCGACGCGTCGTTCAAACTCGGCTAATTTCAGTCGGCGCGCTTCCTCGGCTTGCGAACGGCGCACTCCGACGTCGCGCAACGTCGCGCGCATCGTCTCGACTTGCTCGCTCAGTTGTTTGTAAATAAGCCCGTTGGGATTATTACGCTTTTTATTCCATTCGTTCTTTTTTTCGTCGATATGTTTTTCGACCTCGCGCCAGTCGGTCGGAGGCGGATCGAGAAAGAACTCAAAAGCCAAATAATAGTTCTCGGCGCGGTTCATCGTTCGCTCCCAATCCTAACGCGCGGCAAACTCCGTTCGACGTTCGTCTTAATCGTTTGCGCGATCTTAGAAAAAGTCTGTTCCAGTCTTCCGACGTCGGTAAAAAGCGCCCCTTCTTCGATCGTGGAAATTTCTTTCAAAAAACCTTTGTCGGCAAATCCAAACCCAACGGCGAGAATATCGACGCCCGACGCCGCGCAACGTCGCGATTCGCGAATCGCTTCTTTGCGTCGTTCCCAACAGCCGTCGGTTAAGACGACGATAAAAACGCGTCCGTTAGGAAAACGACGCCTCTTTCGACGCAATAAGCGAGACGTCGAAACGTCCTCCGAAAGAAGAACGCCGGCGCAACAACAAGCCGTCTCCAAAGGAACCGCCGTCGTGTTCAAGCCGACGCCCCCTTCCCAGCGAACGTCGACTTCTTGAATCGCGCGAGAAATTAACGAACGCGAACAGGTCGGATTCAACGCGACGGCGGTCGAATCGGCAAATTGCACGATTCCAATTTTAGTCGTCGGTTCAAATTTATCCACGAAAGATAAAAACGCCGCGCGCGCCTTCTTGATCGGCTCGCCGGTCATACTCCCTGAAACGTCGATCGCAAAGACGATCGTCAAATCTTCGCCGTCGACGCCGGAAATATCGCGCGGCGATTCTTTCAACCACGACAAATCGCCAAACGACGCTTCTTCGCGACGAGTCAACGCTTTTCCCGTCGACGCTTGAACCGCTTCGACGACGATCGTTCCGTTTTGATCGTAGCCGTATGCGACGTCGATTTCCGCGACGCCCGAAGATTCTGCGGCAAAGCCAGAAAAAACGAACTTGCGCGAAACGTCGCAAGCGTCGGGAATTTCAGATTCGCTCTGAAGAACGTAAACTTCCAATTCCGCGCCTTTGCCGTCTCCGACGCGTAAACGATGACGCTTGACGCGTCGCGCCGGTACCGACGAGTTTTTCGGAATAATAACGCTGTTGACGTATTTCGAACGATCCTCGTTTTCCGCGATCATGCCAAGCGAATGGCTTGTTACGTCAAAAAGGCGCGCGCACGGAACGCCGCGCGATTTGGGACGCGTTTCTAACGCGTATTCGTTCGAATCGACTTCAAGTTCCGCCGCCGCTTGCAACGCCGCGCCCGTCGCGACCGCCTCGTCGACGTTCACGCCGTTGAGAATCGGCTTTCCGCTCTTCTCCGCAAGACTCCGCGCGACGACGGACAGACGCGTCGATCCTCCGACAAGAATGATCGCGTCTAAATCGCCCCAATCGAGCGGAGGTTGACAAAGCGCCAACGTCGAAGCGCAAAGTTCGACCGTCCGTTCGAACAAATCGCTCGTAATCTCTTCGAACGTCGCGCGAGAAATTACGATCGTTCGAGTTTCGCCCCCGCTCGAAACGCGAACGGTCGTCTTGAACCGCGAAGACAATTCGATTTTAGCGCGTTCCGCACGAACGAGCGCCTCGCCGACCGCTTCCGCGTCGTCCGATAAATCAAGCCCGGTTTCGTCGTGAAAAACGCTTGAAACGTAAGCGAGAAGCCGATCGTCCCAATCTTTGCCGCCGAGCTTATGATCGCCGTCCGACGCCAAAACGCGAATTTCTTCGTCCTTGATCTCGACGATAGAAACGTCGAACGTACCGCCGCCAAGGTCGTAGATCAAATAACGCTTGCGATTCGAACCCGATTTCAAGCCGAACGCCAGCGCCGCCGCCGTCGGTTCGTTCAAGACGCGCAAGACGTTAAATCCCGCCGCGCGACCGGCGTCGATCGTCGCGCGACGTTGCGCGTCGTTAAAATACGCGGGTACGGCGATTACCGCGTCCGTGATCGCGCATCCCAGCGCCTCTTCCGCCTCCGCTTTCAGTCCCTTCAACAAGATCGTCGAAAGTTCCGTCGCCGAATAATCCGTGTCGCCTGCGGAAAAGAAATAGGACGCGTCTCCCATTTGGCGCTTGAAAAAAGAAGCGACGTCGGACGCGCCCGCCGCTTGTTCCGCCTTGGCGTCCTCGCCGAAAAGCGTTTCGCCGTTCGGCAAAAAACAGACGACCGAAGGCGTCGTCGACTTTCCGAAAGAATTCTTCAAAACGCGAACGCCCGACTCGGGCTCGTAGATAGCGACGACTGAAAACGTCGTGCCTAAATCGATTCCGACGGCGACGCGATCCGATTTACGATTCAAGTTTGCGTTCATTCGACGACGACCAATTCGCAACGTTTTTTCTGACGTTTCTTTTCCGATTCCGACGCATTCGCGCTCGTTTCGACGACGGCGGTAATGAATTTGCCCGACGTCATATCGGCGCAAGTCGCTTCAAGACGTCCTTCTTCGTTCAATTTAAACGTAACTTTAATCGGCGAATTTTTCGGCAATTTCTTATTCGGAAGTTCCAACTCCCCTTCCCACAAAGGCGGATCGTTCGGATCGATCGCCAAGCCGTCCGCATCGTCGAAATCTCCGCGCGCAAAAGTGTTTTCGCGCAACCTAAAGACGCAAAACGACTGATTCGCAACGCTCGTACCCGCGACGGTCTCCCCCTCGGCGGGCAAGGGCGCGTTCTTATAGATCAAGTTAAACGTGCGTTCCTCGTTGAAGGTTCCGTGAAGCAAGTCGACGCCAAAACTCTTGCTGGAAACGTTGCGAACCGCGCGCGTCGATTTTCTTATCGTTTCAAGCATATAGCCCGACTCGGCGGCAACGGCGTCAAACGCTTCGTCAAGCGTCAATTCCGCGCGCTTACCCTTCGACGTCTTGATTTTCTCCTCGACCATCGCGCGTAAACGAACGTTGTTCCCAATAATCGCCGCGCCGCGCGCGACGGCCTCGTCCGGCTCAAAGAGTCGCGGCTTCAAGCCGAATTCTTCCTCCAATCGTTTTGCGACGGCAGGCATTTTAGACGAACCGCCTACAAGGAGAATTTCGTCGATTCCATATCCGCTAGCGCGCGTCCGACGTTCGATATCCCTCGCAAAAGCGATCGTTTTATTCAATAAATCGGACGTCGCTTCTTCGAATTCCGCGCGCGTCAATTCAAAACGCGCCGATTCGCCCCGATACGTGAAACGAATCGACGTCTTTTCACGTTCGCTCAACTGTCTTTTCGCCGTCTCCGCGACAAGCGCAAGTTCCGAAGTCGCCTCCTGCGAATCGAGCAAATCGTCCTCGACGCCCGTTCCGTCTCGAAAACGCTCCGCGACGATCTGAACAAGTCGATCGTCCCAATCCTTGCCTCCAAGACGATGGTCGCCGTCGGTAAACAGGACGTCGACCGACTCTTTCGAAAAGCGGATCGTCGTCGCGTCGAACGTGCCGCCGCCAAGGTCGTAAACAAGAATCGTCTTGTCTTCTTCGGCGTTAAAACCGTAGGCGATCGCCGCCGACGTCGGCTCGTTGACGATCTGCAACACGTTCAAACCCGCAAGCTCGCCCGCGCGACGAGTCGCGTTCCGTTCCTTCACGAAAAAATACGCCGGACAAGTAATTACGACGTCCTTAACGCGTTCCCCAAGAGTTTCGGACGCGTCTTGCGCCAATTTTCGCAAAATAAAGCTCGAAATCTCCTCGGGCGAATACGAGACGCCTCCGTATTCCGCAAAATAGCTCGCGTCCCCTATGCTTCTCTTGACATATTGGCAGACGTCAAGCGGAAAGACTTTCGTCGCTTCTTTAGCCTCGTCCCCGACGATCGCGCGTCCGGCGTCGAACCAAACGACCGAAGGCGTCGTGCGTTTGCCGTTCGCATTGGGGACGATCTCCGCGTACCCGCGCTCGTTCACGTAGGAAACGCAACTATACGTCGTGCCCAAATCGATTCCAAAGACTTTCGAAGAATCTTTCATCGGCGCGTCTCCTACTCGATCACGACGTCGCGACTACGCTCTTTCGCCGCGCGAATCTCCTCGTCGCTCATACCGACTTCCGCCTTAAACGTCGCCTTCGCCTCCCGCCCCGAAGCGACGGCCGTCAATTCCAAGACGCCCTCTTCGGAAAGCGTGAAAGTTACTTCGACTCGCGTATGTTCGGGAAGACCCGGAGGAAGTTCCAGCGTCGTGACGCCGACTTCCTCCCCCTCGTCAAGTTCCGCGTCTACCGCGTCCAAGTTCGAACTGAACACGCGAATGTCGATCGCTTCGGCGTCGGCTTCGTCGGTGTAGCAAGTCAACGCGCTAACGACCGGCGTGGAAGACTGACGCACGATCAAATGATGAAGAATCGGACGACCGTTCTTCTTGACGCGAATGCCGTAGCTTTTTGTCGCGACGGTCGTTATCGAGATTTTCGACGTCTCCAAAAGATAATCGCTCGAAACGCCCTGCTCCGCGCTCGTCTCGTCGACCACCGACTCGCGTTCGGAATCGGAAAGCTCGTCAAACGACTTGCCCGCAAGCTCTTGCGCTTTCTTTTCCAGCGTTATTTTTACGTTCCGGCATTGTCCGAAGAGCGCCGCGCCCTTCGCGACCGCCTCGTCCACGTCGAGCGCGCGCGGAACGACGCCAAGCTCGGACTCAAATTCTTCTCGAATGCGTCGCTCGACCATTTTCATACGCGTCGAACCGCCGACCAAGAGAAAATCGTCTATTTTCTCGACGCCCTTCGCGCGCGCAACGGCAAGAACGGATCGCGTAAATTCGATCGTTCGATCCAGAAGATGACTCGTCGAACTTTCGAAGCGTTCGCGAGAATACTGAATATTGACGCGCGAACCGCCAAACGAAACTCTCACGGGCGCAGTCTCGCGATTCGTCAGCGTCTTCTTAGCGTTTTCTGCGGACAAACGCAAATCGTAGCACGTTTCAGGATCGTCCAGAATCCCTTCGACGCCCGTTTCGTTTTGGAAATCGGAAACGAAATCGTTGATAATCGCGTCGTCCCAATCTTTTCCGCCAAGTCGATGATCGCCGTCGGTGCAGACGATACGAATTTCCGAGCCGTCGATCGAAACGACGCTTACGTCAAACGTGCCGCCGCCAAGGTCGTAAACGATCGCGTTGCGGCGTCCTTCGCTCTGATCGAATCCGTAATATAGCGCGGCGGCCGCCGGTTCGTCAAGTATCTGAACGACGTTAAGCCCCGCAAGCTCGCCCGCCAAACGCGTCGCGTTTCGTTCCGCGTCCCCAAAATACGCCGGACAAGTAATTACGACCTCTTTGACTTCGTGTTCGCCCGTCTTACGCGCGTCTTCGGCAAGTCGTCGCAAAATATAACTCGAAAGCTCCTCGGGCTTGTATTCCGTCCCGTCGAAATTGAAAGTCCAATCGGTTCCGATCTGTCGCTTCACAAACTCGACGACGGAATCCGCGTCAGTCTTGGCCGCCTCCTTGGCGACTTTACCCACGATAATATTGTCGGACGACTCAAAAAAAATCGCCGATGGCGTCGTCTGTTCGTTTTCTGAATTACGTATCGTTTCCGCTTGGTTGTACTCGTTGACGTAAGCGATCGCGGAATAGGTCGTTCCAAGATCGATTCCGTAGATTTTATTTTCCATTTGACTTACTACTCCTTTTCAACAAAGCGAAAAACTTCGACAAGTTCCGGACGAACGATCGTTTCAACCCCTTGACGCTCGGTAAAGTAACCGGCGCGTAAAGAACGAATCGTTCTGTCTTGCGCGGGAGAATCGGTCGGCGTTCTTTTCAACGCGCGTTGTCTCTTAGGATCGAACAAAGAACCTTCCTCGGAACGGAAATTAAAAACGTCCAAACGATCGAGAAGCGTTCGCAAATTCTCGGGTAGTTCCTCGCAAACGTAACGAATCAACTTACGAACGAGTTTTTCCAATTCCTCGGACGCGGTCGGCAAAGGCGACTCGGCTAATTCGCGCGACCAGCGTTTCTCCACGTCGTCGATCTCTTCGATCAAACCCGCGACAAGTTCCTTCTTCAAATTCCAAACAAGATCGTTTTTATACTCGCGATTCTCTGCGTAAAGCGCGTCGATCATACGATTCTTTTGTTCGTCGTACTTTAACTTCGCCTCAAATCGTCGCTCAAGACGTTCGCTCAGTTCGATCGATCGTTCCAAAAGGACGCGCGTCTCGTCGATTTCGACCGACTTTTCCGACGGCGTTTCGAACGATTCCGCAGAATCGGCGTTTGTCGGGACGTTCGTCTCAATTTCCGGCGTCTCTAATAATTCTAACGATTCCTCGTCCATTTCGTCCGCTTCCTTAGCCGTTAAACGCTTGTAAAACGTCGTCTAAAAGTTCCTAGTAATATTATGACAAGCGACAAAAGAAAAATCAAGCGTTTTTTAATTTCGATTTGGCGCTTTGGCAAAAAACTTTATACGACTCCTTGAAAAAAAACGTCCTCTCGTTACTCTATACGTAGTAGTAAGACGCGTTCCTTTGAGATAGAGGACAATAGGGCGTGGAAAGTTTACGCGGACGCCAAAGGTATCGTTTAAGATCGTTTAAAGGAAAACACGCCGTGAAAAAAATTATTTGCGTCGCAAGCGCGCGACCCAACTTCGTAAAAATTGCCCCGATTATCGACGCGTTTCAACGACGACCGACGTTTGAGCCGTACTTAGTTCATACGGGTCAGCATTACGACGAAAAAATGAGCGACTTATTCTTTCGCGAGTTGGAGATTCCTAAACCGAACGTCAATTTAGGCGTCGGCGGAGGTTCGCACGCCGTCCAAACGGCGCAAACGATGACGGCGTTTGAAAAAGTCTGCCAACAGGAAAAGCCGGACGCAGTATTGGTCGTCGGCGACGTCAACGGAACCGTCGCTTGCGGACTTGTCGCCGTCAAAATGGGAATCAAACTGATCCACGTCGAAGCGGGCTTACGAAGTTTCGACCGTACTATGCCCGAAGAAATCAACCGAATCGTCGTCGACTCGATTAGCGACTTCCTCTTTTGTACCGAAAAAAGCGCGCTAGAAAATTTGAAACGCGAAGGAACGCCCGACGAAAAAGTCTTTCTAGTCGGAAACGTGATGATCGACTCGCTCCTAAAAAATCGTGAAAAAGCCGAAAAGCTCTCGATTCTCGAAGATTTGGGACTCCGCGCGAAAAAATACGCGACGCTCACTCTGCACCGACCCGCCGCCGTCGATAATCCCGACGTCTTAAATCGTCTCTTCGACGCTTTCGAAGTCGTCCAAAGGGACATGCCGATCGTCTTCCCCGTTCATCCGCGCACGAAAAACAATCTCGACAAGTTCGGTCTGACGCCGCGACTTGAAAAAATGGAAAACATACGAATACTCGAACCGCAAGGATATTTGGAATTTCTCAAGCTGAACGCAAACGCCTTGCTCGTCTTCACCGATTCGGGAGGACTTCAAGAAGAAACGACGATTCTAAAAACGCCTTGCGTTACTCTACGCGAAAACACCGAACGACCTTGCACGTGCGAAGTCGGTTCCAATCGCTTAGTTGGACTAGACCCCCAAGCAATCCTCGACGCGTACGCGCAAATAAAATCTGGTAAGGGTTCCGAACCGCAGATCCCGCCCTACTGGGACGGTAAAGCGGCGGAAAGAATCGCCGACGTTCTGGAAAAATCATTGAACGACTAGCGGAGCTAAATCGCCTTCAAATTCGTAAACGAAAGAAGGCGCTCGTAACTTGGAAAATATGTTTCGTCAAAGGCGAAGAACGATAAAAAGTCGAACGTAAACTTTACAAACGACAAAAACCGTTAAAAGACCTTAATTTATCAAATAAACCCTCCTTTCAAACGCGCCGAGGGGTTACAAATCTGATTTTCTTGCTTATCATAACGGTCATAGCAAAGGGGATTGAGCGACGCGTGAGAAAGCAAACCGACCTTTGACGCATATTTGTTTGAGGCGTCGACCGATGCGCGCGCGCCCCCTTCATAGAGGAGAAATAACAATGAGTTGTTCGGCGTCTACGTTACTGATTACAGGCGGCACGGGTTCCTTTGGAAACGCCGTCTTGAATCGTTTCCTTACTTCCGACGCGTTTGGAGAAATTCGCATCTTCTCGCGCGACGAGAAAAAACAGGACGATATGCGTCACTTCTATCAAGCGGAATTCCCGCAATTTAGCGAAAAAATCCGCTTCTATATCGGAGACGTCCGCGACTTGCCGAGTATTCGACCCGCGATGCGAGGCGTCGACTATATCTTCCACGCCGCCGCCCTCAAACAAGTCCCGAGTTGCGAATTCTTTCCACTCGAAGCCGTAAAAACAAACGTCTTCGGAACGGAAAACGTTCTTACCGCCGCGATCGACGCGGGCGTCAAGAAAGCCGTCTGTCTCTCCACCGACAAAGCCGCGTATCCCGTAAACGCGATGGGAACGAGCAAGGCGATGATGGAAAAGGTTATTATCGCGAAGAGTAGAACCGTCGATCCCAAGGACACGACGATCTGTTGCACGCGATACGGCAACGTCCTGTGTTCGCGCGGTTCCGTCGTGCCGCTCTTCATCGATCAAATGCGCAAAGGCGCCCCCCTTACCGTCACCAACGCTACGATGACAAGATTCATTATGTCCCTAGACGAAGCGGTCGACTTAGTGCGATACGCCTTTGACAACGCGGATTCGGGCGACATTATGGTGCAGAAAGCCCCCGCGTGTACGATCGGAATCCTAGCGCAAGCCGTCAAAGAAATTTTCGGAAAGCCTAATCACGAAGTTCGTTGCATCGGAATTAGGCACGGCGAAAAAATGTACGAAACGCTCCTGACAAACGAAGAATGCGCGAACGCGATCGATATGGGGAACTTCTACCGCGTTCCTTGCGACAAACGAGGACTCAATTACGACAAATACTTCAAACAAGGCGACGTCGAAAGAAACGTCCTGACGGAATTCAATTCGAGCAACACGCAACTACTTGACGTCGAACAAGTCAAGGAAAAGTTGCTCAAACTGAAGTATATCCAAGACGAACTCGCAAACTTCTAATTTCAAGAGGTCAAGTTCAAACGTCGCGTAGGCGCTTAAACCGGCAAGGCTTCAGACTGACGGCGCTTTTCTCGCGTTTGATCGGATTGGTTCAAGCGTTGTGATTTGTCTGTAAGAACGCACGGAAGACCGCCGCAACGGATTGCGGCGGTTCCGTGAACGGTTCATTCAACCTGCGTAAAGTCCCAAGAGTAATTTTGTTCGGCGTCGATCTGCAGGAGACGGAACCCGAAAGGACGCCCGTCGAAGTTCTGAGAGGTCGTCTCGCCGTTTAAAATCGGAACGTCGCGATAAGAACGTTCAAGAGTCGTGTGCGTGTGTCCGGCAAGATAGAATTTAACGCCGGAATCGACGCAATAATCGAGAAAATCGCGGCGAATGTTCGTTGGGAAATTGAAGTATTCGTCTTTTTCGTCAAGTTCCTTCACAAAGGGCGGTACGTGCGAGCCGACGATCAACGGCGTTCCGCTCGCCTTGGCGTCTTCCAATTCTTTGCGGAATCTCGCGACGTGTTCTTCGTACATTTCCTTCTCTTCGGTCGGACGACAATATTGAGAATTAAACGCGACGATTTTCCAGCCGTTGCAAGTCGTCGTCGCAAAATCGTCGCCAAAGACCGCGCGGAATCTCTGAACGCCGGATCGAACGACTGGATCTGGTATGTCGTGATTACCCGGCGCGACCAAACAAGGCGCGTCGATCGTTTTTAACAGTTCTGACCAGTCGTCGGCAAGACGCTTGCAATTATTCGCCATATCGCCCGCGAAGAAAACGAGGTCGGGTTTGACCCGATTTACAAGTTCGATTTCCTTGCGCAAGCGCGCCAAGTCGACTTGATAGGCGTCCGCTTTGTCGGGCGACTTGCCGAAGCCTAATTGAGGGTCGCAACAATGCGCGATCGTCAAAACAGGCTTGTCCTTCAACGCGTCAAGTTTTTTCGGAGCGTCGCTCGCCTTAGCGACGTTTACGGAACCGAACAAATTGAGTCCGCCAAACGGAACCGCGACGCTCAAGGCGCCAAGCGTTGACAAAAAGGCTCGTCGATTTGATTTGTATTCCATCGTTATTCTTTCTCTCCTGTCGTCGTAAAATATAATATTAGACACAAAACGGCGCGTAAAATTCGTCTCGCGCGCCGCTTCGTGATTGTCGTTCGTGACCGTCAGAACTTGATCTCGTCTTCGCCGACGGACTTAATCGTTTTCACGTCCGTTCCGTCGATCATAATCTGATACGCGACGCCTTTTTCCGCCGAAATTTTTACGACGTTTCCTTCAACTCGCGCCGGGTAAGGCGAGACGACGCGACGTCCGGCGACGTCGACGACGCTAACGTTCGTCGGCTTGCCGTCGATCA
>JAZUGM010000409.1:0-5569 GCA_045641205.1 Thermoguttaceae bacterium | reverse complement strand
CAAGCCGTCGCTCAACGACGGGCGGATCGGAGGTTCGCTTGACGTTGTGCAAAGGAATTTTTGTTTTTTACAGTCGACGCGTCGTTTGAATGTTCGTATGTTTTTCGCAGAACCTTCAAAAGCCAATTCTTCCGATAAACTCGGCTCTCCGTAAACGGGAGTTTTTGGGTTTGTCGGATAATTTCGCTTTGATAACGGACGGGTTTTCGGCGGCGCCGATCCGTCCGTCGTTGACGGGCGGCTTATCGCCCGACGGCTAGCGCCGTCGGTTCGAACGCAAACCTTGATCGGCATATTGCGTGAACGATTACTAAGAAAAGATAAACGTTCACGGAAAGTATTCCCCAAAAATCGGCGGTTGGACAGGAAGAAAGCGACGCGCGAAAGCCGTCGGTTCTTGCGCGGCGTTTATTCCAAACCGAACGCGCGTGAAAAATTTGCACGTTTTTCCGTGAACGCTTATGAGAATATTAAGAACGCAAGCTCAAGAAACAAAAAAACCGGCTAATAAGCCGGTCTCAACGGAGGACACGGGACTCGAACCCGCAACCCCAGCAAGGGGCGCCTCATTTCCAATGAGGTTGCTAGCCATTCGCTTATCCTCCAAACGAATAACGCGCCCATTATAAATCGCGGTCGAATTAAATCAAGAGGGAAAATAAAAAATTTTTCAAACGCCCGTATCGCCTCAGAGACTAAAAAAATCTATTTACAACAACCGTTAAAAACCCTAAACTCGCTTCGATGATCGGTCGATATGATCGTTAATTGTTATCAAGTTTATTACCCGTTTAAATTCGGCTTGTCGTTCTTCGAAACGAAACGTCGGAGGAAGCTATGTCCAATATCAACGTCGCGGCGCTTACGGCCGCGCTTGCGTTCGCCGCGACAATTCCGTTTGCGTCGCCTCGCGTCTTTGCGCAAAATCCGGCGGCTCGTCAACAGTCCGCCGGGTTAAACGCGTCAGGGTTGAACTCGTCCCCTTCGGTCTCGTCCGGGCGTCAAACGACGATTCGTCCTTCCGCCTCGTCCGCGTCGTCCAATTCTCGCGTTTCTTCGGCGCGATCGCAAAATCAAGGGGTTCGCCCGAGCGTAGCGCAGAGTCGGGTTCAAGGCGCGAGCGACGACGCCCAGCCCGTCGGCGGCTACATTCCCAACGAACAGATAACCAACGCGATCGCTCCTCCGCCCGCCGATTACAATCCGACGGTGGAAGAACAGGCGCAGTTGGACAAATTCCTCGAACGTTGGGAAAATTTCGGGAAAGGAATCAAGCGAATTTCTTGCGACGTGCATATGCGCGAATTCGATTCCGTCCTTTCGCAAAATTCCAAGCGTCCCGTCGCGCATACTTGGGGGCAGTTCCGTTTCATTTCGCCAAACAAGCTTTCGTATCACGTTAAGGGCGAATTCGCCTATACGGACGAAAAACCCGAAGGGGAATGGAAAGAATCGCAAAACGAATGGAAGATCGTCTTAGACGGCAAAGCGTTCACGCAATACGACTTCAAAAACAAAAAAGCGATAATTTTTCCGATCGCCGAAGAAGAACAAGATATGGACTTGACGATGGACAATGGACAATTTCCGCTCTTTTTCGTCGCCAAAGCCGACGTTCTTAAATCGCGCTTCTATCTTCGCATCGTAACGCCGGAAAGCAAAGCGCAAAACGAAGTTTGGCTTGAAGCCTTCCCGCGTTACACGCGCGACGCGCAACAGTTCAAATCAATCGTCGTACTTTTGAGTCTGAAAGATTTGCAACCGACCTATATGCGCAAGATCGGAGTCAACGGCAAAAGCAAAACGGATCTTACCTTTGAAAAAGTCGCCGTCAACAAAGGCTTGTGGACGATCGAAGGAACGGTCGACCAAGGTTGGACGAAAGAGGAACGCGACGAAACGTTCTCTATTTTAAATCAACAGACTTACGAGGCGGAAACAAGAGCCGTCGCCAATTCTTCTCCGGCGTCCGGCGCGCGAACAAACGTTGCGTCGCGCCAAACCGCCAACGTTCAGACTTCGGTTGCAACGCGAGATCGTCGCGCGCCGTCGGTTCCGGCGTCGGCGTCCAAGACGGCGTCGACCGCTCAAAAGGGACGTTCCAATTCTAAATTGTTCTGATCGTATCGACTTCTTTGTCAAAATCGCCGCGTTTCTTCGTTCGCTTGTAGAAACGCGGTTTTTTTAACGATTCTCTCGTCTGATTCTCTACGACGCGCTTTTCTATAAAAAATCTAAAAATAAGAGACAAAAAAACGTCAAACGTCGACGCCTTGAGTAAAATTGGTATAATCGTCTTCACGGCGTTTGTTCTTGTAAAATCGTTCGTTTGAATTCGAATAAGAACACGCTCTTTACAACGTATTCACCAATTAGAAAGGCGGTCTTATGACGATCGGCAAACACACCTTTTTCTTGGCTTTTTTCGCCTCGACTCTTTTCTCCGGCGCGTTTGCAAGCGCGCAAACGTTGGACATATGGTCGGTCGACGTTCACGACAAAATCTTCGCCGACGCGCAAGTCGGCGAAAACGCCTCGATCGTCGCTTCGTCGGCGGCGAACGAGTACGAGTCGCGTCAATTCGGAATTCGTAGCGATTCGGCGATCGACGTCGCGTTTAGCGCGTCGCCGCTCGTTTGCGAGGCGTCGGGCGCTCAAATCGACGCGTCGAACGTTCGTCTACGAATGATCGGAACCTTGCCCGTGACGAAAAACACGCCGATGGCGGACTCGATCGTAGTGCGCAAAGCGCCCTGCGATATGCCGGAAATTCTCTACGACAAGACTTCGACGACGTTGAAGCCAAACGAAGCTCAAGGCGTTTGGGTCACGCTTTACGCGCCCAAAGGCACGGCGCCCGGCAAATACGTCGGCGAAATTTCCGTAACAAGCGCGAACGTCGAAAAGAAACTTTCGCTCGAATTGAACGTCTTTCCGTTCGAACTTTCCGACGCGCGAAATTTTTATATGACAAACTGGTATTCCCCTTGGAATATCGCCAGTTATCATAAAGTCGACTATCTGAGCGAACGTTTCTGGGAACTGTACGAAGCCTATATCAAGAATATGGGCGAACATCGTCAAAACGTCCTCCAAATCAGCTGGATTCCGTCCGCTTCCGGGTTCGTTCAATGGACGCGTAAAAAGGACGGTTCCTTTGAATTTGACTTTTCGAACTTCGAACGCGTCGTCGCGCTTGCGGAAAAATACGGAGTCGCGGATCGTCTGGAACTCTCGCATATCGGCGGAATCGATCGAACCGGGCATACGGTCGCTCTTAACGGGACGAACGTTTTCGACGAAGAACAAGGAGAAGCGGTCTCGATCGGCTTCAACGAATGGATCGAACCGGGGCTGACCGCTCTTTGCGATTATCTCAAGAAAACGGGTCGTCTTGAACGCGCGATGATTCACGTCGCCGACGAACCCTATTTGCCCGACGTGGAATCGTGGCGCGAAGTCTCCGCGCGCATACGAGCGATCGCGCCTGAACTCAAGCAGATCGACGCTATCGAAGCAGTTAATTTCTCGAATCGTCTCGACGTCTGGGTTCCGAAACTCTCGCACTTTGACCGTTGGCGAAAAGCCTTTGAAGCGCGTCGCGCGGACGGAGAATTTTGGTATTATATTTGCTGTCACCCCTACGGAAAAGATTATCCCAATCGCTTTATGGACTTGCCAAGCGCGCGCATTCGCGTCTTGCACTGGCTGAACTACGCGGAAGACCTAGTCGGGTATCTTCACTGGGGCTACAATTATTGGCAAGGAGACGCCTACGGCGCGCCGACGGAAACTTACGGACCGGGCGACACGCACCTCGTTTATCCGGGCGAAAACGGACCGCTCGACTCGATTCGTTGGGAACTTGAACGAGAAAGCGCCGAAGATTTTGAATATCTCAAACTCTTGGAAACGAACGTCGCCAATATTTTAGCGGAATACGACGCGTCGAAAGTTTGGGCGTTCGACGCCAAGAGTCGCTCGCAGGAACTTGCGCGACGCGTCGTACCCGATCTTGCGCATACGACTTTAGACGCCAAGTTAATTGAAGAAACGCGTCAAGAGATAGCGCAAGAAATTGAAGCGACGTCCGGCGAATTGCGTCTGGTCGTTCAAACCTTCCCGGAAGACGGAAAACAAGTCTACGCGGGTCCGATTCTCGCGGAATCTTACGGAATCACGACGCCGGGCGCGACGGTAACGATCAACGGCGAAAACGTTCCCGTCTCCGACGACGGACTCTTTAAATATCAACTCTATCCGAAAGACTCGGGCGAATCGATCTATACGTTCGTCGCGACAAAGGACGGAAAGAGCGTCCAAACGGTTCGCCGTTTCTTTGCGGAATGAACGCGACGCCACTAGTCGTTCGTCGATTCGTTCCAATGAAACAGACTTTGAAATTCGACGCTAGAAACGTCGATAAAACGCGCGTTCGCATAACGCGCGTCGTCTAAACGTTTTCTTCCGACGGACGCTACTACGATCGTCGCGTTCGTCGCAAATCTTCTTTGAGCGTCCTCTAAAATTTCGCGTAAAGAGTCTTTTTCGGTCGACTTGGCGAATGCAAGACGAGTTTGCGCGCGACGGGTTCCGCCTTCGTCGACGGCGTTCCATTCGATCGCTTCGCACGCGTCCCGTCCTTTGACGCGTTTCTTATTCGCTTCCTCCGATTCGTCGGCGTTTAGCGTTATAAAAATTTGCGCTTCGCGCCGCGCGAAACGACGGTCGATCAACGTCGCGACGAAAGAAACGGCGAGTTCGACGTTCTTGTCGGAAATCGACGCGTCGTTTTGATAGAGATCGAGAATCAAAACGACGGTTCGTTTGCCTCGACGAACGAATTCGCGCGCCATCAATCGTCCGCGTTTGGCGGTCGCGCGCCACGCGATCGCGCGCCGCGCGTCGCCCGAAACCCATTCTCGAATCGACGCCGTTTCGTCGGGCGATCGCGAAGTTCGTTCGACGACGTCGACGTTTTCACTAATCGCCTCGTCGGCGAAGGCGCGCCAAGAGTCGGTCAATATTCCGATTCTAGGAAATGCGACAATCTCTCCCTTGGCGTCAAATCGTTCGACGCTTCTAAAGAATCCAAACGGAAATCGCGTTGAAATCGTCAGTCGAGAAAGAACGCGTCGTCCTCGTCGGGTCGCTATTCCCGCATAATAGCCTTTGAGTCGTTCGCCCTTGCGAATCGACGGAAAATAGACGACGGGACGGGTCGTCGACGCGTTTTTGATTTTTTCCTCAAGTTCGTCTTTCTCGCTTTGTTTATCGTCTAGGTGGCGCGTCATCAAACGCCGCTTCCCTTTTTTTGACGTTTTTTCCCGTCTGTTTTTCCACGACGACGTATGAACGCGTTCGACGTCTTCCCAACGATCTTCCACGACGAGCGCCCACGAAGAACCTTTCCTAGCCGTCGCGTCTAATTCGATTTCCACGTAAAAAGGCTCGCCGACATAAACGACGTCGGGTAATTTACGCGAAACGCGTAGTCCGCGCAGCGAACGAACGCCGACCAACCATCCGACAAAAACGCCCCCGACAATAAGAGCGCCCAGCGCCAAAA
>JAZUGM010000408.1:0-6122 GCA_045641205.1 Thermoguttaceae bacterium | reverse complement strand
CCAGTTGTTCGCGTTTTTTCTCGTCGACGGCGAGTCCCGCGTATGAATCGACGTTCGATTCGGGATTCGATCGCTCTTGCTTTGCTTTACGTCGTGTTTTTTTCGCGCTCATAATTTTGAACCGTTAGTTGAACAAAAATGTTTTGGCGGCGACAAAACGCCAACCTAATTGTAATTTCAATTCAAGCGCGAATCAAGCGTTTTCTCAAAATTTCGTAATATTTTAGCCGTTTGAAGAGAGACGCCAACTGTAAAACGCGTCGCGCTTTTGTCGATTTTTCGTCTTCTCCTCAAAAGACAGAAATACTACCAAAAAACTAAAAAATCAGAGTAAAAAAGTGACAACAGGACAAAACAAACGCAAAAAAAAAACGAAACAAACGCAAAAAACGCTTGCTTCGTTTGCTGAAAGGGGAAATGAGCGATATTGGACTCGAACCAATGACCTCCAGCTTGTCGAGCTGGCGTTCTAACCAAACTGAACTAATCGCTCAAAAAACAAATATCAAAGTGAGCGATATTGGACTCGAACCAATGACCTCCAGCTTGTCGAGCTGGCGTTCTAACCAAACTGAACTAATCGCTCAAATAAACAAATATCAAAGTGAGCGATATTGGACTCGAACCAATGACCTCCAGCTTGTCGAGCTGGCGTTCTAACCAAACTGAACTAATCGCTCAAAAAAACAAATATCAAAGTGAGCGATATTGGACTCGAACCAATGACCTCCAGCTTGTCGAGCTGGCGTTCTAACCAAACTGAACTAATCGCTCAATCGAAGACGACTCAACGCCGTCGCCTCAATTACGGGTCTTAGTATCCCACAAAAGACAAAAACGTCAAGGGGCGTTTTTGCTTTTTTCTTACGAATCTTGCGCGGAGCTTCTAATTTCGGCTATTTCGAAATCTTTGAACTGTCGCGCGTTGTCGTTTGTTCCGAACAACTCGTCTAATTTCCGCTCGAGCGTTCCGTCTTTGACGAACGGCGTGGCGTCGCATTTACGGAAATTATGCTTGAATTTGCCTTTGTTCTCGTCGAATCCCAAAATAAAATTCAACGCGATGCGGTATATAATTTCCGTCGGCGCCAGACCGTAAACTTGCTTTTCGAAGATATGTCGCAGACGCGTTTCAGACTCCGGAAAAAGCGCCTTCTGTTTCGAACTGTTGTATAATCGCTTGACGATTTCCGCGACGTACAGCCCCGACTTCATATAAAGATCGGCAAACGTCGCGTTCGGATCGTCGAAACAGCCCGGATTTTCCGCTTCGAGCAAGTCGACCGTTTGTTTGACGACGCGTTTCGGCGTGTAGATTTGATTGTTCCTCTGCGGCGGAATATAATCGAAAATATTCTTTTCGCGCGATTCGTCGAAATAATCGGCAAGTCGCGCGCGCAACGCCAGAAATTCTTGGACGGAATCGTTGAAAACAACCTCGTCGAACAGCCCGCCGCGAAAAATTTTTTCTTCGCCCGACGCGGCGTCGCGAAAAGTTCCCCCGTCGCGTAAAAGACGAAATTCGTCGAGCGTGACGTTCGTTATCTCCTTAAAAACGTCGTCGGGTACGATCCGATCAAAAGTCGCCAACGCAACGTTTGCGTCCCCGTAAGCCATAAGGAACGAAGGAATCGAACGCGCGAAACCGCGCAAATGATCGCGAATCGCGTTTTCGATCGGCTCCTTTTCGCGCTCTTGAATCGCCGTTTCTATCGTGCGAACGACCTCTTGTTCCAGTTCGGGCAAAGTCTCTTGCAACCGTTGCGCGACGCGCTCTTTGAATTTGTCCCGCGCTTCTTGCGCGCGCGATTTGAATTCGCGCTCGACCTCTTCCGTCGTCTTGCCGATTTCGTCGAGATTCTTCAGCGCCTCTTGCAATTCGACTTCAATTTCGGACTCTTCGATCCGTAAGGCGCTCGTCTCTTTGGCGACTAGACGATTCGTCTTCTCCGCAAGTCGCTTGCGAATCTTTTTTTCGGCTTGCGTCTTGAGTTTGGCTCCGTACTTTTCTTTAGCGACGTCCATAATCGGATCGACGACGCTTGCCTTGAACGTTTCGTTCAATTTTTTGACGATCTCTTTTTCGGGATTTTGCGCCGCTTCTTCGATTTGACGTTCAAAATCTTCGTCGATTCGTTCGTAAATTTTGGCGCCGAAAAGCTCGCGCGAACGACCGATTACAAACGCGTCGTCAAGTTGAACCTCGCCCGTTTCGTCGACGGAAAACTCGTCTCGCGCCTCTTGGGAAAAGTCGACCGGCTCCGGCTCTTTGACCGGCTCGAATTTCCGAATGACGTCGACGATCTCTTGAGGCGCGTTAAAAATCGAACCAATGTTTTGAAACAGAAAATTCGACATAAAACCCCGACGAACGACCTCTTGAGAACGTATCTTGCGCGGAATCGACAAGACTTTTTCCGCGTCAAGTTCGATCATTTCGCCCGTTTCGTCTTCGCCGACGACAGGGAAGAAATTCAGCAATTCGCGAACGTTCCGCTTGCGCGCGTCGACGGCTCCGCGCCCGAGCGCCGTCGCGTCGTCGAGATCGTTGGCGAATCGTTCGAATATTTCCAGCGTTCGCGCGGGATCGAAGTCGAAAACATACGCGTTTTCTTTGACGAAATATTCGCCGTCGCGAGAATATTTCCAAGGATTTTGCGCTCGAAACGCCGCCTGCATATAAAGCGCCGGGCTTTTCAGATTGCACAACATTAGCGCGGCGGTCCATTCGGGCACGGTGATTCCCGTCGTCAACTGCCCTACCGAAAGCGTTATCGTTTTGTCGTGAGCATCGATCGCTTGACGAACTTTGTCGTAAGATTTGGCGTTTGCGTCGTCCGCGTCAAGTTTGCCGTCGCCCGCCGCCAAGACGATTTCGTAATCTTTAAAGACGGGATGCTCTTTGAGCTTTTTCGCCAGCGCTTTCGCCGAATCGACGCGATTCAATAGCCAAAGCGTATGTTTCAATTCGTCGCGCAATTCGAGCGTGGAAAACGGATATTTTTCCGAACGCGTCAACGAGTCGAGAAACGCGTCGACCGCCTCTTCGTACTTGAATTTGCCCTTGGCGTCCGTCTCGAAAAAAACGTTCAAATCGAAGGCGTATTCTTCCGTCTTGCCCGCGATTTCGATTCCTTCCTCGAGAACGCCTTGAATCGCCTCCGATATTTGATACGTGAAAAGATTTAATCGGGGCAAGGGCGCGTAAGGATTCGCGCCGCGCGTCTCGTCCCAATCGCGCTTCGCGCGTTGTTCCATCGCGTAAGTCCAGTTAAAAATCGCCGCGCGCTCGAATTTCTCGTTCGCCAACGCTTTGAACGGCGTCCCCGAAAGATGCAACGTAAAACGTCGATTCAACTGATCGAACGCCGCGTCCGTCTTCAACGTGTCGACCCCTTCGTGCGCCTCGTCGACGATGAGAACGTCCCACGTTCGCTCTTTTAATTCCTTCAGCTTGTTAATTTCGCCCCCGAAATAGACCGAGCCTTTCAAATCTTGCAAACTGACGAACGCGATATGCGCCCCATTCGCGACGAAACGCGAACGAACGCCCGGCTTGCCTTTAAGCGACTCCGACTCGCTAACGAAAAGAATACCCGACTCTTCGCCCAAAAACTTGACGTAATCTTCGCGCCAAGAATTCGCGATCGCAGGACGGTTTGTGACGATAAGCGCGTTGAAAGCACGACCCGGTTCCGCGTCTCGAAGACGACGGCAAAGCTCGTAAGAAGCGAGCGTCTTGCCAAAGCGCGGCTTCGCGTTCCAAAGAACCTCCGCCGAGTCGCGCGCGCAAAAATATTTCAACGTTTCGGCGACGAATTCTTCCTGTTCCGCGCGAAGCTCGTAAGGAACCGGCGAACCCGAAGAACCGATTTCGCCCCGATTCGATTTGAATTCGAAAAGCTCGCGTCGCGACGTCGAACCGTCGATCTTGAACCATTCCGCGTTCGGCTTGCGCTCGTAACCGCGCTTGACTAGATACGCGTGAAATTCGCGATCCGTAAAAGAATCGCCCGATCCGTCGTCGTAGATTGCCGACGCTTTCCAAAGCAATTTCCAAGCCGTGTCGCTCGTATGCGTCTGCTGATCGATACGCGTTTCAACGCCCTGTTTTTCCGTATAGCCGATCTTCGACCAACCGACGTGGCTGGAGTCGTTCGGCGTCGAATACGCGTAAAGCATTGGAATTATGCGAGAAGTCGTCCGTATGCGCGGCGCCGTCATTCCATACTCCTTACTTTGCTTTCGATAAATTCGATTTCTTCGCTCGTCAAGCCGTATTTCTTGTACAACTGTCGATCGATCTCGCTAATCGATCGGCTCCAGTCGATAGCGTTAGACGACGTAAAGTCTTGCAACGGAACGTATTCCCAACGATCTGGCGGATTGTCTTGCGTGACCTTTAATATGCCCAGCATTGTCCTTGCAAATTTCGATTTGACGTACTTAAGCGCCGCGTCCGCTTCTTCTTTCGTCCCAAAAGAACCGATGCTAATAAACGTTTCCGTATTGCCTGTTAAAGGAGCGCCAATTAAAGGAACGCCGATTATTGGCGTACTCGCGGCTTCGCCGATCGCGCTACTCCCGTTTGACTTAGGTAAGATAATTTTATATTTTTCAAGATTACTAACGGGCGCAATATAATCTTTTCGGACATATTTGTAGACGCGCTCGTTGTGTTGACGTCCTAGTATTTGAATATATTCCTTTCCGTCGTCGGGTTTTTGATCAAAGAAGACGTCGGGCAATCGATCAAAAATATTGGTCGAGACGTCGTAACGGTGTCCGACGCTTAAACGTAGCGCCGCGTCGGGGTGTTCTTGATGCATCGTTTCGGTAAAACGATAAGACGTTCGAGATAAAACGAACGGTCTTATGCTTTGAAAGTCGACGGCGTTTTTGACTTTTTTCAAAATTGAATTGAGTTCGGGATGGGAGGTAAATCTTTCCAAAGCGCCGAATATTTTATTTTCGTCTCTATAGGAGATTACAACCCCTCCTTCAATATCCGTGCCCGCGAAAACCTTGTCGCTCTTTTGTTCGTAGAATAAGATTTTAAAATGTTCGTCGGCAAGCGTTTTTTTGTTCCAAGCCTTAGGCGTGCTTCCCGCGTTGAACAGAAATCTCGCGGGGTGAATCAACATAACTTTCGACGCGACTTTGTAGGAAGCGTCCATAAATTCGTGATAAATCGGCGGAGCAAACGTTTCGTTTTCGCCGCGCGTATCGTCTTGATAGGGAGGATTGCCGACGACGTAATCGAATTTCATAGCGTTTTTCTTCCTTCCTTCTTTTAAGTCTTTGAACAAGAGCGGCTTTCGGCTTCTCCAATCGAAAATTTTACAAAACGTTTGGCGTCGCAATTTAACTTGCGTTCCCCAAAAGGAGGGAACCTCGAACGCTCGATCGACTTCGCGCAGGGGGATCGCGTCGGTCAGACCGTTCATTTGCCAAAGGTTCCAAACGACGATATTGACGAGTTTAGACAATTCTTTTTCCGTCGGCTCGCGTCGGAGCGCGTCGCGCGCGTATTCGCAAAACGTCGAAACAAGATTGACCCGCGCGATTAGCAGATTGTCCCCTTGATACTCGTATCCGTAAACGCTTTGAAAAGCGCGAAACGCCCATTTGAGCCATTCTTGTTCGCTTGTCGCGCGTTCTTTGACGACGCGCAATTTGCGATCAAGAATGCCGACGCGGCGCTCGAGCGGGATAATTTCGCCGGTAGTCGCGTCGTAGCGCGAAACGAGAAAGGGCGCTTCTCCGCAGGTGATTTCCAGACGTCGCGAATCGACGTATCGTTGCCACGCTTTGCGCTTGCGCTTCTTTTTTTCGTGGAAATAGACGGGCGCGCCGACGACGCGCCACGTTTGCCCGACGGCGCGATTAAAGACGTTTGAGCGCTTGAAATAGTCGCGGTCGCAACGTTCGTTCATCAAGTTGCAAATCCAAGTCGGGGTGAAGACTTCCGCGGCGCTTCTGACGCGCGCGTTTTGTTCTTCTTGCGATTTCAAGACGCGCGGTCGAATCCCTCGCCCGTTGAAGCCGCCAAGAACGAAGGCGCTTGTTAAACGATCTTCCGCGCCAACTCCTTCGTTAAGATACGCGTCGGAACCGAAAAT
>JAZUGM010000407.1:0-21045 GCA_045641205.1 Thermoguttaceae bacterium | reverse complement strand
ATAGCAGGAGGGGTTCGGGGGGGAACGCCCGAATGGGGGGGAGAACAGCTATATCTCGGTTACGAAAATTCAGACGGAATTTTTAGAAAGGAAGGCGTGTCTCGACACAAACAAGATTCGAATTACAACGTTTTTGATCGTACGCTCGAAGCGATCAAAAAATGCCCCGCAGGTTCGAACGACGTGATCGTCATATATTGGAGCGGACACGGATTCTTCGAAGACGGGAAGTATTTTTTAGAACAGAACAATGGCGCCGCCAAATGCGAGCGCAAGAAGTTGTTGGAAGCGGCAAAAGACAAAGGCGCGCGTTTAACCGTGTTGTTCACGGACTCTTGCGCAATAGCCGCAAGCGACGTTGTGTTCGGTGGTAAGCTTGTCAATCCAAGCGTTGGCGGGTATCTAATCTCGCCGCTCTTCAAGGAGTTGTTTTTCAATTACAGCGGAACGCTTGACGTCAACGCGGCGTCCGAGTCTCAAAAAGCGTTTTCGTACAAAGGACATTACAAAGTTCATACAGTCGGATACGAAACGTCTCAACCTATCGACATAAGCGGCGGTTGCTTCTCGCTTGCGTTAACGAGTGAATCAGCTCTATGCTATCCGTTCTTTGATCGTATGCCGCCATGGATGCGGTCAAAAGTAGAAGGAACCGACAACAGCGGCGGAAATAGAGGGTTTGGAGCGTTTGACGTTTTCGTAAATCAAACTCCGAGCTGGGATGAAGTCTTAGAATACGTAAGGAAGACGACCAAGTTTGTTTTTCAGCAGACTAGATCAGAGCAAAATTCGCAAGATATCAAGATTTTCGAAAAGCCGACGCGTATTTCCGGACGTCCTAAGCCGTCTGTCGGCAACGGCAATTACGGCAACCTTGATTGGTCGACAAGTAAGACGACGCATCCGGAAATCGGCGATCGCGTCGTCGAAATCAACGGTCAAAAGGCGCGTAATGCGGCGGACGCGTATGCCAAAGTGGCAGCTTCGCCTTCGAACATCGTCTTGAAACTCGTCGATCATCGTTCCGCGCGAGTTTTCTACTTACGAACGACGCTTTATCCAAGTTCATACTCTTCGCGTTTGGGGCTCTATCTTGCGGACGATTCGCGCGGCGGCGCCCGTATTACCGATTATGTCTCGGGTTACCCAATTACGCAGTGCCAGTACGCTTGGGAAAACGGCGGTAGTTCAGGCGGTAGTTCAGGCGGGTTTGACGACGATTTCGACGATCTCGACGATCTCGATTGGTCGTCGACCTGGACGGCTCACCCTGAAATCGGCGATCGTCTCGTCGAGATCAACGGGCGAAAAGCGCGCGATGCAAGGGACGTATATGCGAAAGTCGCCGCTTCGCCCACGCTGATCGTTTTAAAATTCGTCGATCACCGAAACGGTCGTCCCTTTTATATGCGAACTAAACTGTATCCCAGCTCTTACCAATCTCGTCTTGGACTTTATCTCGCAGACGATCCGCGAGGCGGCGCAAAAGTAACGGGTTGCGCTTCGGGTTATCCGATTATGCGGTGCCAGTACGCTTGGGAATGAACGTTCGCGAACGATTCGCGTAATTTTAAGTAGCGCGTCGAAATTAATTTTCATTGTTTCGACGCGAGTCGTTACCGCATTAACTAAAGGAATTTCTTGATGAAACGCGTTCTTAAACTCGTCGTCGCGGCGCTTGCGTCGGCGACGCTCGCAACTTCCGCGCCTATCTATGCCGACAGCGGACAAATCGTAGTCTATCGACCAATCAAAAAGAAAGACGAACGACCTCGCGATGAAACGCGAATCGAAAAAATGAAGGCGCAAATCGAAACGCCGATCGTCGACTCGCCCCCGAACTATCCGAACGACGCTAAGGAAGAGTTGTCTGAACCGACGCCCAAACCGTTCGACGAGACTAATCTCGAGGAAGATTTGGACGAATATGGCGCCGACAATTTTTTTGACGAGGGACGTTCCTTTGAGGAACCCGCGCAAAGAGCCGTCCTTTTCTGGAACGGACAAGAGGAAATCTTAACGTTGACGACGGTTCAAAAATCGTTGTTGCCCGCAAACGGCGCAATTATTAGCGTCTTTCCCCTCCCCGGACGTCCGATCGATATTTATCGCGGCGACGAAAAACTATTCAATAAATGTTGCGACCTTATTAAAGAGAAAGCGCAAGACACGAGCCGAATAGTTACGCCGTTGCTGAAGCGCGAAATTGGTTCTCATCGAATTGTCGCGTTTAAAATCGACGACGAAAAGGATCTTTACGCCGGACTTGACACCTATGTGGAACAAGAATTTGGCAAGGGCGCGGCCGCGTATATCGGCGCGAAACACCGTAAAATTCTCCTCTATTACGCGCGATCAGGGTTTCGGTATTTCGCGCTTGACTTGCAAACAAGCAAGCCGGGAACGAAACGAGATAAGGAGGCGATTTCCTATCGATTTAAAACGACGAAGCTCTTTTATCCGCTCGTTATTAGTCGCCTAGGCGGTTCCGGCGCCACGACGGTTCACTTGGTCGTCGTTACCCCCGACAAATTGACCAATTTTTCGGGAATACCAAGCAACAAACGTCCGTCTAGCGATCCGAACGAAATCCCCGATTACCTCGTAACGCAAACGTCCCCGCCGGGTATTATGTTTACGCGAAGCGAAATTCGTAAATTGAGCGCCAACGCCGCAGACTTGTTGAGAAACTACGACGAATGCTATGCTCGGTATTGGGTCGTCAAAGGTCAAATGGACGGCTTCCAAGCAGACTTGTTTGTTTCCGAATAAAAGAATAAGACGGAATCGATAGACGGCGCGATTCCTCGTTATGTTTCAATGAGAAAATTGCGACAAGGAGAGAAAATGAAAAATATCTTGCGCTATTTAGCGACGGCGGTCGCATTGATCGCGCCGTTCCTCTTCGACCAAGACGTCTTTGCGGCGCAAAAGCCGGTCGCTAAAATTGTAAGCGTTCACGGAAAGCCGCGCATCAACGATGCGCGGATATGTTCGGTTAGAGAAAACTCGTTTAAAAACAACTCCTAAACCTAGAAAGTAAGAAAGACGTCAACCACTTGCGTTTCACTGTTCGCGAAGTTTTTTGGCAGTTCAACGGATCCGCGTATCGTTGATACGCGGCTTTCCATTGATATGCGAATTTCCGTGAACGGTTACCTAAAATTTACGTTCTATCCTTTTTCGATGCGACGGACGTTTATCAACGAAATTTCTTCTTCAACGACGCCAATATGCTACGCGGCGCCATAGAAATGCGCGCGGGTTCGATTATGATCTCGTCGTCGCAAGGTTCTGAGCAAGTCCAACGTTGCCGATCGTATGTTCCGAAGAAATATGATCTTTATGATTCGGATTGGACAGGCGTGAATCTCTACGAAAACAACGCGATCAACTCTCTTTACACGTCGCCAAACAACCTTAATCGCGCGCGATTTTCGTCCCAATACGACCCGTTCGACGGGTTGTTGAAAGCGCTTTCCGTTTGTCCCGCGACTTCAAACGACGCGCTCGTCGTCTTTTGGAGCGGACACGGGGAATACGTCGGCGACGAACATTATTTGGTCGCGGCAAACGGCAAGAAAATTGCTCGAAAAAAAGTGTTGCAGGCGATGAAGGCAAGGGGCGCGCGCTTGACCGTCTTGTTGACCGACTGTTGCGCGTCGGAATACGATCCGTCAAACAACCTCGCGCTGAATTTGGGCTCTTTCGAGGTAGCGCCCGTTACCGCTGAAACGACGCCTCTTTTCGACGAGTTGTTTTTGCGCTATCGAGGCGTCGTCGACGTCAATTCCTCGAGTAAAGGACAAAAGGCGTTCTCGTTCCCGCGTCGTTTATCGGGTCCTCAAATCGCAGCAGGTTCCTACAAGGGCAACCGAGGGGGCGGGTGTTTCACGTTGGCGCTCGCGGACGAGCATCAGTGGAAAGATATGAAGTTTAAAACGAAAGACTTACCCCAAGTTGTGTTACGAGAAACAAAACGAGAATTCGATGCGTCGAATTTCTACAACGATTTGAATTATGGAAACATAGGTCGCTTGTTAAACGACGGATATCGTGTTTCGTGGAAAGAGTTTATTGAAAGCGTTCAGGTTCGAACGCAGTTCTTATACGAGCATTCGCCCGCCTATTCGCCGTCTCAATCGCGTCAGACTTTGCAAATTTGGGAATTGCCCGTTCGAATGGACGATCAAAACTTCAATTATCAATAATCGCGAATTTGATTTTTTGTAATATTTCAGCCATTTGAAGGAAACCGCACGTTAGCGTTTTCCTCTTCAATGACTCCGAGTTTTAAGAAGTAGTCAAGACTCCGCTTCAAACTCCGCTAAAGACGGTAGTATGTCGGTTAGGATGAAAGTTTGAAGAGCCTTTTGCAATATTTCCACGGCGATAATTTTCGACGTCTTAACGTTTGAAAAACACTCGTCAGGATAGATTGAATTTCCGTATCATTTTTACTCCGTTACCATAACTGTTTTCGCTCATTAAAACCGCCGGTCGAATATTTCGTTCGGCGTGGTCGTTATCAAAAGGAACTTCATCGTGATATAAGAAAGTAAGAAGCGACGCGCGATATTTGTGAAGACGTTTATACTCCTTGCCTTTGAAAATTTCCTGATTATACCGCTTGCCCGATAATCTGAAATTTTTAACGAGCAAAGACTCTAACTCTTTCGAAAAGCGTTTAATGTTTTCGAAAAAGTTTCCACAAGCGGCACGAAACAGCGCGAAAGTTTCGTAATAACAATTGTTTAGAACTTTCTTTCGTATAAAGAGCCATAGTCGTTCTATCAAATTTAGATTTGGCGAATATGGCGTTAAAAACAAAACGTTGATCTGACTCGTTTTCTGAAAATCCGAAACAAAACGACTTCTGTAATACCTTGCATTATCCGCAATGATCGTTATACGAGTCGCGTTGGGATAGAACGCTTCGATTTGTTTAAACAGTTCGATAGTTGATTGGACATTAATACACTGTGAAAAACAACTTGTACGTTATGAGTTTAATATCAAGCGCGCCGTTGATATTGAGTCGTTGACGACCTGAGTTGGCTTTGATTCTTTTCTCGGAGCCTTTTTGAATCCACGCGCAACTTACCGCGTTATTATGAACAGGATGACGTCCATCTATAAAAAGAATTGGTTTGTTTGCCTCGCTCTTTTCACGAATCTCGCAGTACGTTTTAACGTAAGCGTTCACGAAAATCCGCGTATCAATGGAAAGCCGCGCATCAACGATGCGCGGATACCTTCGGCACGAGAAAACACGTTTAAAAAAAACGCCTAAACTTAGAAGGTAAGAAAGCCGTCAAGCTCTTGCTTTTCACTGTTCGCGAAGTCTTTTGATTATTCAACGAATCCGCGTATCGATGGAAAGCCGCGCATCAACGATGCGCGGATACGTTCGGTTCGAGAACGATCATTTAAAAACAACGCCTAAACTTAGAAAGTAAGAAAGCCGTCAAGCGCTTGCTTTTCACTGTTCGCGAAGTCTTTTGGCGGTTCAGCGGGATCCGCGTATCGTTGATACGCGGCTTTCCGTGGACGCTTACGTTTTAACAAACTCACGTTGCGCTTCTTCGTTGCTTTTCGAGGGAACGCTCCTCGTTTTTTTATAAACGAAATTCAGGCGCCGTAATAACCTAGTCATTCCGCTTATAGAATAAGAAACGTTATGTTTGTCGCGGACTTAGGCAACGACCTCCTTATCGGTCGCAGAAGCGACTTCGTCGACGCATTGCGTTAAATCGGCTAGCATTTCCGAATTCAAATATGATTCACGACTGTAACGCGAGTCGAACATCAGTCCATCGACGCCAAGACGCTTGTATGCGTAAAAGTATTGACGAACCGTGCGTTCGTCAATCAACAACGTCTCGGCGATCTTTACTGCATCCCAACCTTCGCTTAGGAGGACGACGGCTTTATTACGGTCTACGAAGACTCGGTTCTGCGTCTGTTTATGCCCCCTACGCAAATGAACGACTTGCTCAAGAGGAAGTTTATACGAAACTATAGGACGGTTCCAAAAAAGTAAGGGAATTTACCTGTGGCATTTTTACAAAAAAAGTGGAAAAAGTCAAGTTCGAGGAGTATGTTACGCTTAAAAATCTTCAACATAGCTGAGGAAGTATGCGCCGGATTAAGTTCGTCGTCGACAAAAATCCCACAAGAGAATCTTGATTAGATAGACGTATAACGTTACGGCGCACAAAACGGTCGCCAACGGAAACGCGTAGAAGTCGTAGCGTGCCGTCTTGTTGTCGTTCATTATATCAATGAACGACATTTGATCATATTACTCGATTTCGTTCAAGAATTCGTCGACCGACGGCGCGCCGCCAAAGAGCGGGCATACTTCTTTTTCGACAAATTCCTGAATTTCGCGGGACGCCGCGCCGCACGCGCTCGGAATCAACCGCGTGCGATAGCCTAGATCGTAAGCTCCCCAAGCGGTCGCTTGCGCGCACACGTTCGTCAGGAACCCTGCGACGCCGACGTTTTTAATTCCGCGTTCCGCGAGAATCGTAGCAAGGTTGGTATGAACGAACCCGTTTAACGCGCGTTTGCCGACCAAGACGATTTCGCCCTCTTTTGGCGCCATTTCGTCGATAACGGCTCCGCCCCAACTTCCGGGCGCAAAGACGTCGCCGTCGACGACGCCCTTCAAAATGCCTTCAAATCGTTTGTCAAGCGTCCATTCTCGATCCAAGACAAACGGACAGTGAACAATACAAACGCCCTTTTTTCGCGCGCCGTCGAGAAGACGCGTAGCGTTTGCGATCGTATTGTTGCGCGCGATTTCGTCGGCGACGAGCGCGTATAATTTTCCGTTTTCCTTGCAAAAATCGTTCTGAAACTCGATCAGAATCAAGGCGGTTTCGTTCGCTTTCATCAATTTCTTCCTTTCTAAAGTCGCCGTCGCGCCGTTTACTCGTCCGAATCGTCAAGAGACTCGCTCGCCCATAGATTCGCGTAGAACGGCGAGGCGTTCAAGGCTTCTTTGTGCGTTCCGACAAATTGAACGACGCCGTCCTGCATTACGACGACGCGATCGGCAAGTTGAATCGCGCTAAGACGATGCGTGACTAAAATCGTCGTTCGTCCTCCGATAAATTTTTTCAACGCTTGATGAATATATCGCTCGCTCTGCAAGTCGATTTGACTCGTCGCTTCGTCTAACAAAAAGATTTTCGGATTTTTCAACAGCGCGCGCGCCAAGGCGATTCGTTGTCGTTGTCCGCCGGACAAAGCGCCGCCGCCGGATCCGACGATCGTGTCGTAACCGTCCGACAATTCTTCTCGAATAAACTCGTCGGCATACGCCTCTTTCGCGGCTTCGACGATCTCTTCGCGCGTCGCGCTCGGTCGACCGTAACGAATATTTTCGTAAACAGTGTCGTTGAACAGTACGGAATCTTGCGCGACTAATCCGATCAAATCTCGCGCATCGCTCGTCTTGATTTCTTGAAGTGGCGTTTCGTCGAAAAGAACGCGTCCTCCGCTTGGATCGATAAAACGCGGAATCATACTCAAAAGCGTGCTTTTTCCGCAACCGCTACGCCCGACGATCGCGACGGTCTCGCCGACTCGAATTTCGAGCGAAACGCCCTTCAGCACGAGTCTGTCTTCATTTTCAGGCGCGTTTCCTCTTTGCGTTGCCGACGACTCGTCGCTATGTTCCGACGTCGTATTTGCTCCGGCTTTCGGCGTCCATATCGACGTTAAACGTCGCGCTTGTTTTTTGAAAAATTCCGTCGCGACGTCTTCAAATCGCACGCGCTTACGTTTGACGACCGGCGCGCTCAAACCAGATTCGACGGGATATTCGTAGAAAACGTTTTCAAAACGAATCAATTTTTCAAGCGTTTTAATTCGTCGAGAATTTGTCGCGTCTTTAATTCGAACGTCTCGATCGATCACTTCATAAACGCGATCCGCCGCCGCGCACGCCGTTTGAACGTTGGTAAAAATATCGGTCAATCGTCGCGCGGGATCGGACGCGCCGATTAGGAACCCGTAAAACAGAACAAGCGAGCCTAAATCGAAGGGACGCGAAGACGTCGGGATTCCAAACAGACGCGTCTCTTGGTAAATAATAAGATACGCGCCCGCCATAATCGCTAAAACAAGCATGCCGACGCCAAGACATTCGGTTGTCGGACTTGTCAAAGCGTCGTATTTCGCCGTCTTTAATCCGCGTCGAAAATACGCCTTATTGGAACGTCGAAATTTCGCAAGTTCGTAACTTTCTCGATTAAACGACTTAACGACGCGTATCGCACGGAACGTCTCGTCGACGCGTCCGTACATCGACGCCATTTCCGCCATCGCGCGTCGAACGACCCGTTTCAACGATTTCGCAAGCCACCTAATCAACAAAGCAGCAAAAGGAACGAAAACGAACGTAAAGAGCAACAAGCGCCAACTGACGATCGCGGCTCCGACAAGGCAAACGAGCGCTTTCAGCGGTTCGCGCAACGCTCGTCCGTAAACCAACGTCAACCCGCTTGTCAGCTGACCCATGTCGGAAGTAAAACGCGACGCGGCGTCCGATATGCCCTTTTGGCTAAAAAACGTCGTTTCATACCCCAACATCCTACGAAAAAACAACGAGCGCAATTCGAAGCCGCCTAATTGTCCCATTCGCGACGACAAATACGAATGAACGTAAGTACAAACGCCTTTAATCGCCGTCGTCGTCAAAACGAACAACATTAGGAGGACGACCGTTAGAAAGGGATCGTCCGGAGTCCATCGCTGAATGATCGGACGCCATTTCGCGTATCTTTTGAGCAGTTTTTCGGAAGTCTCTATTTGCGACGTCAAATAATCCAAGCGTCGCGAATCGAACTCGTCCTCGCCCGCGCGCGAACGTTCCTCGAGCAACTCGTTTTGTTCGAGACGCATATTCTCCACGCGTTCCGTCTGACTTGCGACTTCTTTCTCGAGCCAGTCGCAGATCGAATCCCCTTGAAAGGAAACTTGAACTAACGGATAAACGGTAGCGATATTTCCGCCCCAACAAAGAGCAAGGCACAAAGAGGAAACGAGAACCCAAAGGACGCTCCACTTGTATTTCAAAGTCAATTTAAACGCGCGCCAAAAATTATACATAGTCGACTCGTCGTCGCTTATTGCGACTCTAGGGTTCCCGCCGTTCGAAGTCAAAATCAAAAGCGGCAAAATCAAAACAACAGGTAGATTGTAAAGAATATTTCAAATTTAAGATAGAGCGATTTCATTTGTCGACGAAAACGACGTCATATACGTGTAAAAAAAGCCCGTTCGAACGATTTTTTCGAACAGGCTTTTATTCGGGGGCAATAATCAAGAATCGCTTATTTGCCGAAAACGTCGCGAACCGCTTCAAGGTACCCGTACCCGTTGATCGTATCGGGCTCGAGATAACTTCCTTCGGTCCATTCGTTCCAGCAATTAATATTCATAATGCGCGGACAATTCGGATCGCTCAAAATACGTTCCTTGATAATTTCCAACGATTTCTTGAAATTCTCGGGCGTATTGTTGGAAATAATATTCGTGAACGGATAGCCGTAATTGCCAAAGGGATCGTCTTGGCAGGCGCGAGGGCTGGAATCCCATCCCATCGAAGCGTTCGGAATATAAGGAATCGAAAAGGCGGAACGCGCGTAATCCCAATGCTTCAAGTATTCGTCGCGAACCCAGTTGAAATCAGTCTCGCGCTCGTTAAGGGGAACGTGATGAATCCAAACGTAGGAGGTCACGGAATCGAATCCCAGACCTTCGATAATCTTGACGGGATCGTTTAACGTCGCCTCGCCGGGTACGATCGGGCGTCCCCAGAAGACTGCATTAAGGTGAACGTCGGGAAAACCGGCGGCTTTCGCCTTCTCTCGAAAACGCTTGATCGCGTCTTTCGTCGCTTCGAACGAACCGAAATTCGCCATAAATTTCGTCAATTCATAAACGGAAAAATAGGGCTTGCCGTCGATCTTCCAGTAGTTCGGCTGTTTGAAATACTTCTCAATAACGAGATCGCAAATCTTATCGAACGTTTCGGGCGTAACCGTACCGGGATAAATCAACGCGCTCGGGACGTCTTTATGCTTGGGAAAAATTTCAACCCAATCGTGATTCGCCCACATTAACGCGAACTTGATTTTGTCTCGATTTTCCGCGTGAAGGAAGCCGTCGTCGATCGCTCGTTCAAGGAAAGGACCGTCGTCGTAGTAATACCAATCGAACAAGAAGACGTCGACGCCATACTTCGACGCCGCGTCGATCTTTTGAGCCATATCCTTCGGATCGGCTTCGTCCGTATACCCCCAAAGAGGGACTTTCGGCTGTTGATGTCCCTCAAAACGAGGCTTCGCTTCTCGAGACAACTTCCATTCGGACCATCCCTTTCCTAAGCGCTCTTCGTTGCGCTTGTCGAGGTGATAATTTCCGAAATAATAGGAAACGACTTCAATATCGTCGCCAGACTTGGCGTCGTCCGCCGCGAAACTAGAGTCGTTCCCGAAAGTCAACGCTACGCCGACGAGGACGACGGCTTGAATAAAACGAGTAATTTTCATAGAGACTCCGCAAACGTCCTAAAATAACAAAAAGAAAAGGCGGCAAACGCCTAAGCGCCGCCCCAAACAAACGGTCGCCTTTCGATTCGCGCCGTTTATTGCAAACAACCGACGCGACAAAACAGGCGATCCGTAAACAAAACTACTTTCGACGACTACATTCGGCGGATACCGGACTTATTAACGTTTCCTCCGCCGGGCGCCCCCGGCTTTCTAGCGCCGACTTCGGAATACGAAGAAGACCCGAGCGTCAATTTTGACGCGTTGGAAGACGCCGACGTCCTGCTTTCCTTTTGTTTCTGAGGAATTGACGTCGGTTTTTCCCCGTTCTTCGCCGTATCTTCTTCTTTAGCCGACGTCGCCTTCTTCTTTTTTGTCGCCGACTTCTTTTCTTTCTTCACGGGCTTAGTTTTTTTACCGTCGCCCGGCAGACGCGTTCGCGTTTTTGCCGTCAAAGAGACGATTAAACCGACAATAAAAATCGTAACGACAAAGACGCCTAGAAAAGCCAGAATCGGCGACCATTGGACGGACGAAGGATCGTCGGCGGCTTTCGCGTTAAAATAGGGTTCTAACTGCAGATTTTGAATCGTTTGACGCAACGTTGCGTAAAAACCAACCAAGCCAAGTTCGCAAACGACCATTGACAAAGCCAACGCCTTGCCGGATATTTTCCGTAGTTTTCCAAGAATCAAGAAAACAAGGGGCAAGACAAGAAACGAAAAAGTCCCATAGAAAAGAACTTTCCATAAAACGGGATTCCAACTTTCACGATCGGAAAAGACCGTCTCGGCGCTCAGTTTATTGACTAAATAATCGCCAAGCGCCGGAAAAGCGACCAACGCGCCTAAGAAAACGAGGCAACACGCGGCGGAAAGCGCCCAGTACGGATACACGTCGGGATTCTCTTGAATCGGCGCGCGCATTCGCTTACGTTTGCGCGACTTGCCGCTCTCGTCCGTCGCCGTTTCTTCCGCTTCGAGGAGAGCAAGTTCTTCTTCGTCGGTCAGTTTTCTCGGACCGCCGTACACGCAGAAGGCGTCGAAAACAATCCAAAAAGCAAAAGCGTAAAAAGCAAGCCCCACGACGCCCGCAAAACGAACGTATATTATAGGATCGCGCCAGAAAACGCCTAAACCGCTAGCGGTTCCCAAACCGCCCAACGTTAAGCCGCCTAACGCGTCTATTACGCGCGAAGACGAACTCAGCGTTCGCCATAAGAGATAAGGTCGCTCGAAAAACGTCCAAACGCTCGAAAAGATCGCCCCTATTGCGTAAAAACAAAGAATCGCAAAGCACGCGAAAAACAACGTCGACCATTTTTTCTCTTTTTTAGCGCCGCTCGCGCAAAAATAACAAGCGCAATAGGCGAGAAAAAGAATAGGTAAGAAACCCAGCCAATGCGCGGCGACAACGATCGTCGACGAATAAAACGGCTTGGAATACGCAAGTTGAACGAACAACAAAGGAACGATTCCAAAATTAATGCACAACGCGACAAAAATAGGGAACTGTTGAAAAAGACGTTGGGCTAATCGACGCGAATTGACGCCGCCAAAAAGCCAAAACAAGACGCAACAAGGAAGCCCGACAAGCATAACGCCCATCGGAATAAGGTGCAACGCGAATCCCAGCGTCTTGAAAAGTTCCACAAACCAATACGGCGCGGGCAAAGCCGAAGTCGAAGCCGGATCAAATAACGGCATTACAATTCCCTCAACGCGTTTTTATCGCGCAACGTCAAAAAAGAGCGTCTCAAAACGCGACGGTCGTCGATGCGGCGTCGTTGAAGGAACTTCAATAAACGCGCAATACGAGTCGCGCAAGCATAAAACGAGCCGACGTCGTTGGACGTCGACTCATTGATTCTAATCTGACGCGCGGAACAAACGAAGCGCGTTTGTTCACTACGCCCGATTCTCTTTAAAAGCAGTCGGCAAGACGCCGGATCACGATCCGATCGCAGGCGCTACCGCGTTTTCAAAGCTCTTCAACGGAAAATCTTCCGGCTCGGAAAGTTCCCGCTTCTTCAATTCAAGCAAATACTCCTGAACGACGCTTTGAATCCGACCGTAGATTTCGGAACTGTTGTCGTACTTCAAAACGGGCGCGCGTTCGACGACCTTCGCCCACAAGTCGATCTGTTTTTCAAGATTCTCGAAGTTCTTCGAGGAATCGTTCAAACGTTCGACTTCCAAACGTTCGATTTCGGCAAAATTGTCGTCGCCTTTTTGCAGGACAAATTCCAAGTGATCTTTGGCGGGATAATCGTTAAATCGACCCGTCTGTTTCGCCAAGTCAAAATCGCTTGCCGGAGAAGCCTCCCAGCCGCGAACCCACAACTTGACCGCGTTCAAATAGGAGTCGGTTATTTCCGGCAAAGGAGCCAACGCGTAAATAGCCTCGCCGTCCTCGATAAAGTACTTCCAACTCGTCGCAAGCGCTTCGGCGTCGTTGCGCGCTTCCTCGTATTTGCCTTCGGCAAGCTCTTTTTCGACGTATTCAAGCGCTTCTTGCGATTCGCGCAGTCTTTGCTCGACTTCTTGATCCCTACGAACGACTTCTTGGAACGCGTATTCCTTCGGGAAAATCGTTTCCAACTGTTCCAGTACGATGACGTACTTTTCCAGTTCGCCCATAAAATCGGACTGAATTTGCGGCATATAGCGCAAATCCTTGTAATCGGGTCGATTTAACAAAGCGATCCAAGAATCGAAACAAGCGAGAAATTCCTTGTTTGCCTCTTCCGGCTGCGCTTCGTAATATCGATCGCGAACGGCTTGACGATGGCGATGCGCCTCGCGCGCTTCAAGCGTTTGTTCAAACGCCACTTCGCGTTCGTGATAGTTGGCGCCCATAATATCGCGGAACATACGCGAAAAACTCTCTTCTTTCGCAAGTTCCGCGATTTCGGCGCAAATATCAAGCGCTTCCGCTTTTTTATCCTCGGTCGCGTAAGAAGCCAAAACTTCCGGAGTCAGCGTCGTCAACGCGTTGGCGCGAGCGAGCCATTCGTGCAGACGCGAATAAGCCGCGTCGTAGTCCTTGGTCTGAGCGGAGTCCAACAACATACGCGGACGACGCGCGACTTCTTGATACGACTCGTCGATAAAAGAAAGGCGCAATTCGCGTAATTTCGTTTGCCAATCTTCCCAGCCTTCTTGAGGACCGTATTTGCCGTCTAGGTAACTGCGAATGACGCGCGACGGAAAACCGACTTCGCCAAGATTGTAGTCGTTCTCGTCGAAAGGATGCATAATTCGGTCGTACAACGAGGCGCGCTGTTTGTCGTCAAGTTCGTTGTTCCAACGATCCCAAATAATAGACTCTTTCGTGACGCCTTCCGGCAAGAAGGAGACGAGCTTATTTTCTTTCTCCTTGATCTGCGCGGACGTCTCTTTCTGGACGTTCAACGACGTCTTGCGATATTCGCCGGGACGATCTTTGACTTCGATCGTGGTCGAAACGACTTTGTTAGAATAACTTTCCCAATCGCTTTCGGCAAGAGCCCAGGCTTTCGCGCAGTGTTCTTCGTCGAAGACGGGCGTATTCGTGCGATTGACGCCGCAACCGTCGATACTCATCCACTCGGCATACCGAATTCTATTCAAAGGAGCGCGTCCAAAGAACAGCAAACGCGTTTCTTTGCCGATGTCGCCGTTATGATTCTCGTACAGATTCTCCGCCTGCTTATAGAAGGCGTGCCCTAAAAGCCAGTTGTCGCGAACGGAAACGAAAATTTCGCGTTCTTCCTGACGTTTGGCTAATTCGTCGTCTTCGCGGAAAAGGCGCCTGTATTGCTTCTTTTCGTCGGCGATGCCGATTTTCTGCGAAATCGTCCAACCGGTGCGAACGTAGAGCTTAGGCGCTTCTTTATTGTAAGTCGTCCCCTCTTGGACAAACTCAAAACCGCGAATAACCCAGCGATAGCGTTCGCGATAATCGTCGAACATCGCAGACGCGTTGTACGCCAGTTTCCAGCCGACGAAGTCCCAAATCGTAATGAAGTGAGGCTCGAGCGTAATGATCTGATTGGCGGTCGCGACTACGTTGTCCCAGTCGGCGCGCTTTTCATATTCAAGCGAACGGTTCCACAGGAGCGAAATCGCCACCCCGCGCATACCGAACGTCGCTAATTTCATAGCGCTACCGGTCGGATCGATCCGCCCGAGGCTAGCTTCCGCAAGTCCGGCGTCGGCGCGCTTTTGCGCCAGTATGCCGCCGCTCGAGAAACTGCCGTCTTCTTGTCGTTGCGACGGACTTCCCAAACGATAGAGCGGGAAAAGCAAGACCGCGATCAATACGACGTAAACAATCTTACGATAAAACAAATTTTGTTGCGTCATTGTTTCGCGACCTCCCTATTTCTAAGAACGACGTAACCGACGATAAACAGAGGAACGACAAAGGAAGCCGTCGTTACGAGATGCACGCAAATCGAGTTCCAAGGAATATTGTATCCGTTCGCGACGCAATCGGCGTAATAGTTGAAATCGCTGAAAGACGGCAACGCCAGACCGATAACGCTAAGGAAACCGGCCGCGATATGGTCGAACGCCTGTCCAAGATGGGTCGAGAACGTATTAGGCAAGTCGATCATCATATTGTCGTGACCGACCAAACGCGTAAACGACTCGATCGGACCTCCGCCAAGCGATTGAAGGTGCGCGATATTAAGGAACAACGTCTTGCTAAATCCGGCGATCAAAACGCCGAAAGTCGAAGCCATCGCGACCGGACCGCTCAAGAACGCGCTAAACAAGACGCCAAAAGCAACGAGAATCAACATCTGTTGCCAAACGCCAAGATACCCCTTGAGGAAGTTGCAAAAGACGTTCGCATCGGTCGCGCGTATGTAAAGGTCGGATTTGGCCGCGCCAAAATATTGTTGGTCGTCCAAACATTGGAGCCAAATTTCCAATTGACCGTCGACGACAAAATCCTCGAACAGATCGTAAACGTCTTTTTGAGGCGTCTCGGAGTCCGGCGTCGCTTCGAACGACGACTTATCGTTCATTTTCTTGACGAGCCACGGCTTAGCTTTGACCTTCGACTTATCGATTTCGCGCGGAATATTCAAAGCCTTCGTCGTATATTTTTCCGAGTTGAAAACGTGCGTTTCGGCGGTCAAACCGGTAACGGGATTGCGAACGTACAACGCGCCCATAATGGTCTTTTCGATATTGCCCATATGAGTACGGAAAACGCTGATCGTCATTTCGACGGGCAAGCCGTCGACAAATTTCTTTGGCGAAATATTGTCAAACGTCCAAATAATCGCCTCGTCGGTCGCGCCGGCAATATAACTACGATAGTCCCATTCTTCGCCGACGTTAATACCGCGCTCGCGCTCAAACGAATCGGCGTTGCGGAATTTAATTTCGCCGTAAATCGGAACTTTCGCCTGCATCGCGCCTTGAGACGAACCGATCTTGTAACGAATCAAATCGCCTTCTTTGACTTCTTCGATCGCGTGCGAATGCTTGTTTTCGTCAAAGACGCGCAAGGAACCGTCCGCGTATTTTTCGACTTGATGCTTGTGTCCGTTGGCGAGGCGGGTATAACCTTTCGCAATTACGGTAGTCGGATTCAACGTCGCGGGGTCTTCGTCGGTAACGTACGCCAAATCTTCCGCGTCGTTCAAGACGTGCGTATGCTTCAACGTATTTGACACGAAGAAGAAACTGCAAATCGCCATCAAAATCAAAACGCCCGTCCCAATGGCGCCGACGCCCAAAATTCGCCCAAGAACTATCTCGCTCGATCGGACGGGCTTCGTAACCAACGTGAAGATCGTTTTGTTTTTAAAGTCGTTCGGCAAACTCAACGAACTGAGGAAAAGCGCGAGAAGCAAGACGAGATACGTCGTCGTCTGATAGACGAAAGAAGCGCATAGACGCGCGGGATCTTTGCTGTCGGGGTCCAAAAACCACCCGGCAAACATCAACAGCACCAAAAAGACGACGCAAACGACGACGACTTTCTTACGAATCGACTCGCGAATCGCCAAAGACGCTATCGCAAAACAACGCTTCCACGAGAAATATTTCAGGTCTTGCCAAGCGTCGGAAACGCCTTGTTTAAAAACGGAGCCCGCTTGTTTCGTTCCCTTGAAGATCAATAGCAACACGAAACAAACAAGAACAAACAAAATCGTCAGACCAAGAACAGACAACGCCCAGTTCAACGAAGCGCGTCCGATCCACTCGGTAAAGGGCGGAATAGGATTTTCGAGAATCATTGCGCGTTCTCCCCTCCGCGAACGCGTTTACCCGGTCGCGCTTCGCTCTCGGCGATAATGTCGTGGAACAGGTCTTCCAGCGAGGTCGTCGGGTTGCCGCAGAAAACCAACTTCGATTTGTCTTCTTCAACGATCTTTTCGATCTTCTTTTTGGCGTCGTCGCTAAGACCGGCGACACGAATCTCCGTCTGTTCGACGATCTTCAACAAATCTTCCACGCGCCCTAATTCTTTCAATTCGCCTTGATACAGAATGCCGACGCGGTCGCAAACGTCTTGAACGTCGCCAAGCAAGTGGCTGGACATAATGATCGTCTTGCCCTTCTCTTTGAGCTGAAGAATAAGATTCTTCATATTTCGCGTTCCGATCGGGTCAAGACCGCTCGTCGGCTCGTCCAACAGGATCAAGTCCGGGTCGTTGATCAACGCTTGCGCCAACCCGATACGACGCGTCATACCTTTAGAGTATTCGCGAAGCTGACGTTTTTTCGCAGATTCCAAGCCGACCATTTGAATAAGTTGCGCGACGCGCTGGCGACGAACGGCGGCGGGTATTTTGAAAAGACGACCGTAAAAATCAAGCGTCTCTTCCGCGTTCAGGAAACGATAGAGATAGGACTCTTCCGGCAAATAACCCAATCTTTCATTCTTTGCGACGTCGGAAGCGGGGCGACCAAGAATATTGACTTCGCCGCTCGTCGGAAAGAGAAGCCCAAGCAAAAGTTTGATCGTCGTCGTCTTTCCGGATCCGTTAGGTCCAAGAAGACCGAAAATCTCGCCGCGACGGACTTCAAGATCCAACGCTTTAAGAGCGCGTACTTTCTGACGACCCCAAAAGTCTCGATAAGTTTTTGTCAGGTTTTTAGTCTCGACAATGACGTCGGATTCAGTTCCCATTGAATCGCCTCGTAAAAAAAAAGGAAAACGGACGTCGATTCGCTCGCGCAAAACCCGCGCGCAAAATCCGCGTCCTACAACGTCGAATCTAAAGCGCGCGCCGGAGAACGCCTCCGACGCTCGCGCAAAACGAACGACGTAAATTTCAAAAAGCCGCGACGTCGTCGATAATCGTCATAACGGAAATTATGCCAACGCGCAAACCGCGCGGGGCGACGCTACGCCGACGGGGAACGCCATAAGGGCAAACGAGTCGTTCAAGCCCATTTGCACCCAAAACGCCTTGTTACTATTATTACTCGTTTCGTCTAATTTGTCTATATCTCCAGACGAAATCAACGTCATTTTTTACGACGCCAAATAAGTTTTTCCTTGCCCTCTTCAAAAAAACGAAAGAACAGGCGCTTTCATTATATTTTATCAAACGCGCTCGCATCTCGAATAACAACGTTAATTTTAAAGAAAAAATCAACGTTTGCGCAATATTTCGAACAAGGTTCGCGTTGGAATCGCGCCGCGTTCTTTTGCGCTCGGCGCGCGCGACGTCCAAGCCCTTTCGCAAAGAAATATCCTATGTTTCGCCTACTTTCTGGAAAATCCGTCGATCCTCCATTGTTTGGGTCTTGCACCTTTGATAGGCTGTTTACAAGCTATTCACAACATCCTGAAACGTCGTACAGCGTATGCCTACGTCGATTAGACTCGTCAGTTCGGAGGAGGATTTTAAATCGAGCCGCGCGAGAATCTCGTCGGAACGACGCGCGAAGTCGGCAGGAAAACGCGTCGAAACGACGTGAATGAAATATTCCGTCTTTCCCGTTTTAATTCCCTCTTTAATTCCCTCTTTAATTCCCTCTTCAACCCCCTCTTCTTTGGCGCCCTTGACGATCGCGACCCAATCGCGCCGCGTCCTTTCGCGCTCGTCGTATGCGCGACGTCCAAGCCCTTTCGCAAAGAAATATCCCATTGTTTCGCCTACTTTCTGAAATACCCGATTCTTTTTAGTCAGTTCTTCGATTTGTTCGGCGGTCGTCAACGCGGGGTAGCCGAACAATTTCACCCAATCTTGCAGTTCCGGGTCGTTAAACCCTTGCGGTTTTTGTTCGACGCTGATCGGCAAACGAACGAAAATAGTCGTAATCAAACCGTCCGGGTCAAAATGATCGAAAATCGACAATTTACGTTGCGCGTCAAACCACAGTTTTTCATTCCCTTTTCGAATCGGAAAAAGAACGAAAAAAATAGAGACGACGCGACGTAAATCTCCGTAGTCGTCCCCTCTTCCGATTTGATCGACAAGGAGTCTTGCACCGTAATAATCGACGCGTTTCATAAAATCGGCGTGTCCGTCGACCTGCATTTCTAGATCGAAGACGTTCCCCTTCTCGTCGGTCGCTCTCACGTCGACGATCGGTTCTTTGTCGCCTCTCCAACGTCGCAAAACGTACGGATTACGGATTTCAAGTTTGACGACCGTAGGCAAGCCCGCGTTGCGCATTACGGAATTGACCAAAGAAAGCAGGACGTCTTCCATACCTCGACGGCCAAACAACGTGCGAAAACAGACGTCGAGGCACAGAAGCGGAATCCAACCTTTACTTTGAACGGCATTGCGCGCGCGCGTCTTCAACCAAGCAAGCGTTAATTTTCTCACTGTTCCACCTTGAATTTCCGCCTTCAAACGAATTCGCGCGCCAACGCCGCAATTACAATGCCGCAATTACAACGACAGTACGTATTCGATCAGGTCGTCTTGATCTTGTTTTGGCAAGTCGGTGAAATTGAAGTCCTTCTTTTTGAATCCGTGATTCCCTTCTTCAAACAAAGCGCGAATCGTCGTATACTCGCCCGTGTTCATATAGGGAGCGGTTCGCCAAACTTCGATCAAGGTAGGCGTGTCGAATTTATCGATAAAATCGTTCGGGTCTTGCGACTGAACGTTGTGCAACCGCATATCGGTAAAATACGGCGCCGGATGGCAAACGGAACAACCGATTTTTTCGCTCTCAAAAAGCGTCTTGCCGCGTTCCGCCGACTCGCTCAATTTTCCGTCGACTAAATACGGGCTCGGCAAAGGCTTCAACGCCGACAGATAATCGTCGACGCAACAGGCGTTTTCTTCCTTGTACGACATAAACAAGATGTGAACAAAGCCCGCGCGAACGGCCGTCTCGGCGTCTGCGCGAATGCCGGAAATCATCGAAGGGGGCGTCTCGTGAGAAAGAAGCATGCTCTTTGCGTTTTTCAAGTTGCCGGTGCCGTCGTTGAGCAAGTCCCAGTTGAATCCGTCGACGCGCGCGTCCGGGTGGCAAGTGACGCAACTTAGCCAATTTTCAAAGCAAGCGGTGGCGTCGTGGAAGACAATTTCCCCGCGTCGACGCGTCGTCAAGACAGGCTTCGGCGCCAGACGCGCGAAAGAACGCTCTACGACGACGCCTTCCATCGGATTGCGCGGTTCCAAACTCGTGAAACGCAACGGCGCGCCTACGCTTTCCGAAATTGCGACGCTTTCGCATAACTTTGCGAACGCTTCCGCTTCTTCTTTCGAATCGTCGCGCGGCACGCCTTTATCGTCGGGTTGTTCCGCCGCCGTCAACGTTCGCGGAGGTCGTTCCTGCTTAACGTAGGAATTCGGATAATAACTGTAGGGCGGATTCAATTTCAAGGTCGCTTTACAAATTACGTCGTCGAATCGCGACAAAGCGTAAACGTCGTCTCCTCGTGCGATTAGCTGACGCAAGCCTTTAAATCCAAATTTAACGCGGAGTCTAAAGGGTAGTTGCACCTCCCCTTTTGCAAACGAAGCATAGGAGTAGGCGCCGTAACCGGGTCGCGCCCATTCGGGACGCGTCTGAATCAGTTCAAAGAGGCGTTTCAAAGGCAAATAGGCGATTTCGTCCGTGCCGGCTATCGAAACGATCAAGCGCTCGCCGTCGTCGGAAATAGCGACGCCCCAAGGATTGCCCGCGCCAAGTTCCGCGTCGTCAAGAAAGAAAACTTCGATCAGTTCGCAACGGTCGACGTCGACGGCTAAAACGCAGTTTTCGGAAGTCCAACCGCCGGAAACTTGACTCGTTATCGAGAGATAACTGCACTGGACGGCCGCGATAAACGCGTATTTGCCGTCGGCGGAAACCGCTATGTCTTCGAGGGTGTTATGTCCGTTAAGAAGCTCCGTCGACTTCATTTCGCCGGAATCCAAATCGATCACGAAAACTTTCGCGCAAGAGAAAGACTGATCCGCCTTCATTTCGGTAATACGGCCGGCGACGACCAGCTTCTTTCCGTCGGGAGTCGGCTCGATACAAAACGGCTCGCGTCCGACTTCCCAAAAACGGGT
>JAZUGM010000406.1:0-11160 GCA_045641205.1 Thermoguttaceae bacterium | reverse complement strand
TACTTTAACAAATTTAGAGGTTCGTTGCTACTCCTGTTTCAAATAATCACAGACTACTACAATCCCAGCGAGTCCTAAATGCGCGAAACTTTCGTCCCACACGCCTTTGTTGTAACGACACGAAACGTCGTCTGTCTCATAAGAACAAACGCGATTGGATAGCTGGAAAAATAGCGTTTGAGAATTTTTCAAGGAATATCGTTGGCGCTAAACCAGAGGATATTCAAAAAGAAATTCTTCGTTTGGCGAGTCTGTTAGGACTCGCCGTTTGAAAAAGTTGGGAAAGTACAGCTATGCTCTTTAACGTTCGCCTTTTTGATCCGAGCGTTCTTATTATAGCGTTTTAAGACCTCCTTAGCAAGACCCGGCGCGTCCCTTTGGGGAACTCGTTAATAAGCCTCCGCGTAAAACCGTAGCGACGCCGCGTTTTTCCCCCTTACGACGCGGGGATTACGCTTCGTCCTACTAGTAATTGTATCGCTAGAACTCGGCAAGAAACAAAAAAACCTCGCATAACGCGAGGCTTAACGGAGAGGACAGGATTTGAACCTGCGGAGCCCTTACGAGCTCACGGGTTTAGCAAACCCGCGCATTCGACCACTCTGCCACCTCTCCTTGAAGGTTATGCCCTCATTCTATCGACCTTTTGACTTTTGACAAGAGCCTTTTTCAAAAATTTTTAATTCAAAACGTTCACAGTTCCCCCGAAGTTGACAACAAAGTAATTGAAAACAAAAAGTAATTGAAATAAGGTCAAGTCAAAAAAACAAATAAGTCAAGAAAATAAAAATGTCAAGAAAACAAAAAAGCCTTGCGTAACACAAGGCTTAACGGAGAGGACAGGATTTGAACCTGCGGAGCCCTTACGAGCTCACGGGTTTAGCAAACCCGCGCATTCGACCACTCTGCCACCTCTCCTCAAAAGTTGTCTTGTCATTTTAAGGCTTACGCCGTTTTTGACAAGACCCTTTTTTCAAATTTTTCCAAATTACTCTTCTCGCGTTTGGCGAACGTTAAACGTTCAACGAATATTTTGGAGAAGCGACGCGCGTAATTTGTACGCTTTCAGGAGTAATTTTTGTCACTTGTCCGTCGATCGAGGCGTGAATATCTGCGCCGAGCGCGGTTTTTCCGTCGTTTCCAACCGGGCGTTGCGCGATCGTTTGCCCTCTCGTTACCATATCGCCCTCTTTCACGACCGGCGCGCACGGGGCGCCAATATGTTGTTTCAAAAGGATTTCGACCTTTTCCGGCGCGTAGACTCCTTCGAGCAAGGGACCTTTGTTGACGAAGCCTTCAAGCCCGATACGTTGCATCAAACGATGCGTCGGGGTCTTGCGGAAGGGAGTCAGGGCGTCGGCGCGTTCCGGGTTGAAGGGCGGATTCGTCCAGCGTTTCTTTTCCGCAAGCAAACGAACTTTATTTTGATGATTGACGCCGCGCGGATCGAGTCCTTCGGGGCAGGAGCAGTAACTGCACAAATTGCATTCGGAGCAGAACTGCGTTCCCATTACGTCGGCTTCGTGGGAGGCGTTGAAACCTAAACTTCGCATAGCGCGATGCGGTTCGATCGGGTGCCCTAACATATATCGCGGGCACAATTCGGTGCAACGGGAGCATTGATCGCAAGCGGCGCGTCCGACGCGCATCGTTTTGTTCCAATCCCAACTCTTGCGTTGAACGATAAAATGATCCTTCGGCAAGACGATCAAACCGCCGGTCGTTTTGGTAACCGGGGTTTCCAAATCGGCAATTAGTCGCCCCATCATCGCTCCGCCGACGACGTAAGCGGGATCGGGAATCGTCGCTCCGCCCGCCAATTCTAGGCATTCGCGCAAAGTCGTTCCAATGGGAACGCAAACGGAAGAAGGATTTTTGACCGCGCCCGCGACGGAGACGAATTTGTCGACGACGGGCGTTTCTCCGACGTTCGCGATATTTCGAGCCGTTTCGACGTTGACGACGACGGCGCCGACGGAAAGCGGAATGGCGCCCGGCGCAATGACGCGCCCCAACGTCAAGTAGACCAAGACAAACTCGTCGCCGGAAGGATAGACGTCGGGCAGGGGCGCGATTCTCATATTCGGGCGCAAGGCTTTTTCCATCGCCGCGATAACTTTCGTATATTTCCCCTTGATTCCGACGACGACTTCCTTAGCGCCGACCAATTCTGCGGCGCGCGCCAAACCTTCGACGACACGGGGCGCGTCCGACATAATCAGCTCTTTGTCTTTATGCAACAAAGGCTCGCATTCCGCCGCGTTGAGAACCACCGTATCCGCTTTGCCGGACAACTTCACGTGCGTTGGAAAGCCCGCCCCGCCGGCTCCGACTACGCCCGAACGCGCAATATCTTCTTGTGTGATCGCCATAATTTCGACTTCCTATTATACCCGTAAAAGTCCTTGCGTTCCGATCAAGGAGACCTTTTTCGATCTTATTATAAGAGCGAAAAAAAGATTCGTCAATCGGACGCGCCGTCCTTTTCCTAATCGGAACGATTTTCTGAATCCGTTAATTAGGCAAAACGGGTATTATTCAACTTTTTCACCAAGGAGTCGACAAACTTTTTTTGCGTTTTCGGTCGTTTGGGTCGCCTTGCATTTTAGAACGCGCGCGCAGTCGACTAAAAAAAATGAAATTACTTAGCATAATTCCGAAAAAATCGCTCGTCGGGGCTTCATTATGAGCAAAAGAACGTATAATAAGGTTTTTGCCTAGTTTGAGTTCTTGCCTGAAGCGTCGCGCCGCGTTTGGCGCGTTTTGCCGGGCTTGAGCCGAGGTAGGCTTGACGGGCTCGTCTTCGCGCGTTTGCGAAGGCGCGAATTCTTGGCATTTTGACGCGGGTTCTAAACGAAACATATGTCCGACATTGTTATACGCGGCGCGCGCGAACACAACTTGAACGACGTGAATTTGCGCGTTCCAAGGAACCGTTTAATTTGTTTTACGGGCGTCAGCGGCAGCGGCAAGAGTTCTTTGGCGTTCGACACGCTCTACGCCGAAGGTCAACGACGATATGTCGAGAGTCTGTCGAGTTACGCGCGACAATTTCTTGGTCAGCTTCCCAAGCCCGACGTCGATTTCGTTTCCGGCTTGAGCCCCGCCGTCTCGATTTCGCAAAAGACCGCCGGACAAAACGCGCGGTCGACCGTCGGAACGATTACGGAAATTTCCGACTTTTTGCGCGTCTTGTTCGCGCGCGTCGCCGTCGGATATTGTCCGAAATGCGGTCGAAAGATCGAAGCGCAGACTCGCGCGCAAATTTTGGAACGATTGAGGGAGACGCCCGACGGAGTCGCTTTTCAGATTCTCGCGCCGATCGCGCGGAATCAAAAGGGGCGTTGTTCCGAATTGTTGAGCGGAGTAAGAAAGCGCGGTTTTCGCAACGTTCGCATCGACGGGCGGTATTATTCCGTCGACGACGACGTTTCGTTGGATCGTCAGTCGCGCCACTCGATCGACGTCGTAATCGATCGGATCGAGAAATCCGATGCGACGAGTCGCCGTCTTGAAGAGGGCGTCGATTTGGCTTTGTCCTTGGGCAAGGGGCGTCTTATCGTTTCTTTCGACGACGCGCGCGCTTCGACGGAGGAGCTTGTTTCCGCGCCGAACGCTTCCACTTTGAACGCTTCCTCGCCGGACGTTTCCGCCGACGTCGAATCGAACGTTCGTTCGGAGGAAGAGGCGAATCGACGCGATTTTTTAGCTCGTCTTGAAGACGGCAAGGGATTCGACGTCGATTTTTCGAAAGTCGTTTCGAGCGTTCGCGCGGAAGCCGACGCACTCGAGCAAGATTCCGGTTCCGCGATCGTTCTCGGCGCGCCGGTCGAAACGAACGAGGCGCCGACCGTCGCGACGTCAAGCGAGACCGGCGAAATCTATTTCAGTTCCGACTACGCGTGTTCTCATTGCGGTTTGAGCTTTGAGCGACCGACTCCGCAGTTGTTTAGCTTCAACAGCGTTCAAGGCATGTGTCCTCGTTGCCAAGGTTTGGGACGTGTTCGCACGTTCGACCCGAAACTGTTGATACCCGACGAGTCGAAATCGTTCCAACAGGGCTGTTTTTTGCCGATCGGAAAATGGCAAGATTTGGGCAAGTGGAGACAGCACGTTTATCAGGGAATCGCGGACGCGCTCGAAAATTTGTATTCTCTTGAGAAGAATTACGTCTTAGAAACCGCGTGGGAGGAATTGGACGAGCGAGTCAAACGGGGTCTTTTGTGGGGCGTCGGCGACTTGCGCGTGACGTATTCTTGGCAAAACGGCGCGAATAGCCACAAATGGGGCGGAACTTTCGAAGGAATTATTCCGCGAATGCTCAAACAGTACCAAGAGACGACCAATAAAACGCAACTTGCCGCAATGGAGCGTTTTATGAACGTCGTTCCTTGCGGGTATTGCCAAGGCGCGCGTTTGAACGAGCAGGCGTGCGCTTTTCGTATCGACACGAATTCTTCGAGTCCCGTTTTTGCGAATAAGAAGTCGTTTTCTTTGCCCGAGTTGTCGAATTTGTCGATTTCCGATTTGCTGGAATTTTTCAGCGATTTGAATTTGACGGAAACGGGTCGAACGATCGCGAGGGATCTTGTCAAGGAGATTTGCAAGAGGCTTCGTTTTCTGTTGGGGGTCGGTCTCGACTATTTGTCGCTTGGTCGATCTGCGCCGACGCTTTCCGGCGGCGAAATGCAGCGCATACGTCTCGCGGGTCAAATCGGCGGCGGCTTGGTCGGGGTTCTTTACGTTCTGGACGAGCCTTCGATCGGCTTGCACCCTCGCGACAACGAGAAATTGATCGCGACGCTGACGGAATTGCGCGATCTTGGCAATACGGTCGTCGTCGTCGAACACGACGAAGACACGATGCTCGCTTCCGATTTTTTAGTTGATTTTGGACCGGGACCGGGCGTTCACGGCGGTCAAATCGTCGCCTCGGGTTCCGTCGACGACGTGTTGAAGAACCAGCGCGAAGGTTGTTTGACGGCGAAGTTCTTGGCGGGCGACGAAGAAATCGAGACGCCGCGCGAACGCAAGCGTTGCGACGATCGACGCTTGATTATTCGCGGCGTTACGCATAACAATTTGAAAAACGTCGACGTCGAGATTCCGCTCGGCGGGGTCGTTTGCGTCACGGGCGTCAGCGGGAGCGGCAAAAGTTCGCTTGTCAACGACGTTTTGAAAGAAGTTCTCGCGCAAAAATTGAATCGCGCGATCGGCTCGCCGGGCGCTTACAAATTGATCGAGGGCGTCGAGAATTTGAGCAAGTTGATTTCGATCGACCAGACGCCGATCGGAAGAACGCCGCGCTCGAATCCGGCGACTTACGTTAAGTTGTTCGACGAAATACGCAAGCTTTATTCGGAGACGCCCGACGCGCGAACGAAAGGTTTTACGCCCGGTCGATTTAGTTTTAACGTCGCAGGCGGACGTTGCGAAGCGTGCGAAGGCGCGGGCGCGACTCGTCTTGAAATGGATTTTCTTGCCGACGTTTGGGCGACGTGCGCCGTTTGCGGGGGCAAACGTTTCAACAAAGAGACGCTCGCCGTGAAATATAAGGGGCTGTCGATCGACCAAGTTTTGGATATGGACGTCGAGACCGCGTTGAAGCATTTCGAAAACATACCGAAGATTTGCGAGAAACTTCAAACGTTGTACGACGTCGGGCTCGGTTATATGAAATTGGGTCAGCCGTCGCCGACGCTTTCCGGCGGCGAGGCGCAACGCGTCAAATTGGCGAAGGAACTTGTAAAAAAGAGTTTCGGAAAGACGATTTATCTTCTCGACGAGCCGACCACCGGCTTGCACTTCGAGGACGTGCGCGTTTTGTTGAAGGTCTTGCGTAATTTTGCCGACGCGGGCAACACCGTTTTGATCGTCGAACATAATCTCGACGTCATAAAAACCGCCGATTGGATTATCGACTTAGGTCCCGAAGGGGGCGCCAAAGGCGGATACGTCGTCGCGACGGGAACGCCCGAGCAGATTGCCGCAAATCCCGATTCTTATACGGGTAGGGCGTTGAAAGAGTTTATGCGCCGCGACCGCAAGGCGCTGGCGCGCGCGCTGGAAGAAAAGCGCCTTCAAACGTCGCGATGCGAGGACGCGGAACAAGAGTCGGAAAACGAGGAAGGCGCCGTCGTCATTAAGGGCGCTTGCGAACACAACTTGCAAAACGTGTCCGTTGAAATTCCGCGCAACAAAACGACCGTATGTTGCGGACCGAGCGGGAGCGGGAAATCGTCCCTAGCGATCGACGTCGTTTACGCGGAAGGACGGCGCCGATACGTGGAAAGCCTTTCGAGTTACGCGCGTCAGTTCCTCGGACAAATTCAAAAGCCGAAAATCGAATATGCGTCGGGTATATCGCCTTCCATCGCCATCGAACAGAAGACGACGCGACGTTCCCCTAGGTCGACGGTCGGCACGGTTACGGAAATTAACGATTATTTGCGCATTGTTTTCGCGCGAGTCGGCGTACCCTATTGTCCCGAATGCGACGTCCCCGTCGGAACGCAGTCGACCGACGAAATCGTCGCGCGCGTTATGTCGACCCGTAAAGAACAAGGAACCCGTCTGTTGCTGACCGCGCCGATCGCGCCGGAGCAGGGCGAGAGCTACGCGAAATTGTGGGAGCGGCTCCAGACGCAGGGGTTTACGCGCGTTCGCGTCGACCGCGAGACGTTCGAGCTGGATAATCCGCCTTCGTTGACGCGCAAGACGACGAACGAAATTGAGATCGTCGTCGATCGCTTGAATATGAAACGAACCGACGACGAGGATTCCGAAAACGCGTTGCGACGTCGAGTCGCCGGCAGCGTCGAGACGGCGCTCGCTTGCGGGAAGGGCGAAGTTCGCGTCGTTACGGTCGACGAAGACAAAGACGAGCGCGATTGGAACGTTCAGACGCTGAGTCAAAAGCTGTCGTGCGAAAAGTGCGGTCGAGCCTTTGAACCGTTGACGTCGCGTCATTTTTCGTTTAATAGTCCGCTCGGCTGGTGCCCTCGTTGCGAAGGCTTGGGCGTCGAGACCGGCGCCAATCCTCAGACTTTCGTTCGCGATCCGAAATTGTCGCTTATGGAAGGCGCTATTTCCGTCTGGTCCGATTTTGAATCGCCGTTGACGTTTGCGACGTTAAAGGCTTTTGGGCGAACGCTCGACGTTCCGTTGGACGCGCCGTTCGAACGACTCGACGCGCGATTTCGTCGCATAATTTTCCGCGGAACCGGCGATCGTTGGTTCGACGTCTTGACGACCGATTTTCCCGGCGCGCAACGGAAAGATTCAAGCGAGCGTGGAACCGTCGTCTTTCGTTTTCAGTATAAAGGAATCTATCCCGCGACGGAAGAAGCCGGTCGTTTGGCGCCTTATTATCGCAGTCGTCTGGAATATCAAGTCAACGAGCGCGAGTGTTCGGAATGTCTTGGCAGTCGTTTGCGCGACGACGTCGCCGCCGTAAGGTTCCATAATCAGACGATCGATCAGCTGTGCCGCGCCCCCTTGAAAGAATTAATCGAGTTCTTTAACGGACTCGAGCCGACGCCCCTTGAAAAGCAAATCGTCGGCGATTTGCTCGACGAAATTAAGGCTAGAATTCAGTTCCTTATCGACGTCGGACTCGAATATTTGACGTTGGCTCGACCCGCGCCTTCTCTTTCGGGCGGCGAGGCGCAACGCATTCGACTCGCCGCGCAAATTGGAAGCGGGCTCGTAGGCGTTTTGTACGTCTTGGACGAGCCGACGATCGGGCTTCATTCGAAAGACACGAGGCGTTTAATTTCCGCGTTGAATCGTTTGCGCGATTTGGGCAATACGTTGCTTATCGTCGAACACGATCAAGAAGTCGTCGAAAGCGCCGACAACATTATTGATTTTGGACCTCGAGCCGGAACGCAAGGCGGAACCGTCGTCGCGACGGGAACGCCCGAGGAGGTCAAAAAGAATCCGCGTTCGGTTACCGGTCCTTATCTTTCGGGGCGACTTTCAATTCCTATTCCGGTGAATCGACGCGTTTTAACGTAGTTTTTTGGGGAACGAGATTTTTACGAGGAGAGGCGTCGCGTATGACGTTCGCGCTTGCGCGCTTGGCGATATGGAAAGGACTGAACGATGAAGAAGGTCGTTAGAAAAACAAAGTCGACGGCTGAAAACGGCGAAGTTTCAAACGTCGTCGATTTGAATTCGGAATCGGACGGCGCGGTCAAAGTCGCTAGAGTCAAGCGCGCCCCTCGCGCTAGAAAGCGCAAGGTCGCCAAGGAAACGAACGACGAGTCGACTCCGCTTTTCAATCTTGACGCCGCCGACGAAGCGCCTAAAGACGAGCCGAAGACGCGCAAAAAAACGACGAAAAGCGTTAAAACAACTGAAGACGTTAAAACGACTCCGAAGAGCGTCAAAAAAACGACGACGCGAAAAAAGGCGGTTAAGAAAGCCGAAGACCCTACGGTTGTCGGCGAAAAGAAGAAAGCGGTTCGCGCGCGTAAAAAAACGTCGAAAACCGCAAAAGCTGCAAAAGCCGCAGAAAACGCAGAAAACGACGTTCTAGCGGAAAACGCGACGGAAACGAACGAGGAGCGGTTCGAATTCGTCGACTTGGAATCGATACGCGCGCGCATACGCGAAACGCCGACTTCCGCTGAAGAGAAAGCGCGGCGCGCTCGATACGAAGCGCTGAAGGAACGTCCCTACGTTTGCGAAGCGGAAGCGATCTGTCGTCGGAAGTTGCCCGTCTGGGAGCCGGGTTGGCTCGTCGTCGCGGGCGCGCGTCATAATAATTTGAAGATGCTCGACGTTCCTTTTCCTTTGTCGGCGTTTTCGGTCGTGACCGGCGTTAGCGGCAGCGGCAAAAGTTCTTTAGTCGAGGACGTTCTCTATCGCTACGTCGTTCGCGCGTTAAATCATACTCAGACGACTTGCGGCGCTTGCGAGTCCGTTTACGGCGTCGAGAAAATCAGCAAGGCGATTCAAGTCGACCAGAGTCCGATCGGTCAGTCGCCCGCTTCCAACGCGGCGACTTACACGGGTCTGTTCGATTTAATTCGTCAATTTTACGCCCAGCTTCCCGAATCGAAATTACGCGGTTATTCTCCTCGTCGGTTCAGTTTCAACCTACCCGGCGTACGTTGCGAAAAATGCGAAGGGGCGGGCATGCTTAAGGTCGAAATGCTCTTTCTTGCGGACGTTTGGGTGACTTGCGACCTTTGCAAGGGCAAACGTTACGACGCGGAGACGCTCCAAGTGAAATATCGCGGAAAGTCGATCGCCGACGTGCTTGAAACGACCTGCGGCGGCGCGTTGGAATTTTTTGCCGGCTCGCCGCAAATTACCCGGATATTGCAGACGTTGTGCGACGTCGGACTCGATTATTTGCCTCTTGGACAGTCTGCGACGACGCTTTCCGGCGGCGAGGCGCAACGCGTGAAACTTGCGTCGGAACTTTCGACGATAGGATCGGGACGCACGCTTTACGTTCTCGACGAGCCGACGACCGGCTTGCATTTTGAAGACGTTCGGAAATTGCTCGACGTCCTTCAGCGTTTGGTCGATTTGGGAAACACCGTCGTCGTCGTCGAACATAATTTAGACGTTATTAAAAACGCGGACTGGGTCGTCGAAGTTGGACCGGGCGCCGGTCTGGAAGGGGGACGGCTCGTTTTTGCCGGAACGCCGGAACAGATGCTCGAATACGCCGCGAATTGGCAAAATTCGCCCGAGGCGCGTCGAACTTCCTTGCGCAGTCATACGGGCGAGGCGTTAATACCCGTCTTTCGTAAAGGAACGTTCTACGAACGTCCCGTTTTGGACGCGCGGCAGTTTTGGAAGGAACGCCAAGAGACCGTCGCCGCCGTTTCGACGGAGACGACGAACGAAGAAGAAAAAAACGACGAGCGACAAGTCGCGCCTTGGGAAATCGACGGTCGACGTTGGCATACGGAGTTTCGAACGTGCAGAAGCGGCAAGCCTTGCCGTTGGGAAGGACTCGTTTTGTCTTCGATCGTCGACAAATTGGAAGAATCCGGACAATTTGCCGAGATCGATTGGAACAGTCGGAACGTCGTCGAAGCGCGCGGACTCGTCGGGAACTGCTGGTTTATGCGCGCCGTCACTAACGAAGAATGGTTGCTCAAATTACGGTTCAGAACGGCGCGAAACACGTTTAGTCGCGATTTACTGACGCGTAAACTCGATCTCAAGCCGTTGAACGAAATCGACGAAATTCTTCTTTACGGCACTCAGCCGCGCGTCAAATTGGAGACCGTTGGAATTTGGCAAGAAATCGAGACGAAGATTTATTCCTTTGCCGAAATCGATCGACCCGAATTTTGGGAATTCCTTGATTTAGCGCGCGAACGTTTCGTCGAAAATTCTAATTTCGTTAAAGAGGAGAGCGCAAAGGAAGATTTGACCCCTTGGAAAACGTTGGGGCGGGACTGGCATTTTTCACAAGTCGGATTTTACGGGGAAGGCGAGTCGTCCGCGCCGGTTTGGAAGTTCGAATTGCTCGAAAAATTGACGCTTTTAATCGAGGAAGTCGCGCCGCGCGCGTCAAGCGTATGGACGAACAAGGTTTCCGTTCCGTTTTCTTTGCCGGGCGGCGACGGCGAATGGGCGCGACTCTTTACTAAAGACCGCGATTTCCTTGCGCTTCAAGTCAATTTTCCCAAGGACGAAGCGACGCTGGAACTTCTTCAGACGTTCGGAATGAAAGCGGAATTCGACGGAACCGACAAAAAATTCGATTCCGTCTACTTTAAATTCCAAACAAACGAAGATTTTCAGCAAGACAAACTTCGCCGCGTTCTGAGACGATCGCTGGCAAGTTTCGAACGACGTTAAGATTCGACGTTAAAACGAAGGCGTAGAGACGGAGCGCGTAAACAAAAAGAACGCGTAAATAAAAAAAGGGGAAGTAAAAAACTTCCCCTAAAACTCTTAAAAATCGGGGCGACTGGATTCGAACCAGCGACCTTTTGACCCCCAGTCAAACGCGCTAAACCAGACTGCGCCACGCCCCGAAAAATATCAAAATACCAAACGTTCTAAGTCGGGGCGACTGGATTCGAACCAGCGACCTTTTGACCCCCAGTCAAACGCGCTAAACCAGACTGCGCCACGCCCCGAAAAATATCAAAATATCAAAAATCAATCGTTTCTAAATCGGGG
>JAZUGM010000405.1:0-2890 GCA_045641205.1 Thermoguttaceae bacterium | reverse complement strand
CGAGTCGTTCGCGGCGGCGGAGGGCGCGATCAAGATCGCCCTCAACGCCAACAAGGTGCGCAAGACGAACCTGCGCGTCATCCTGAACGGCCTCGGCAAGGACGCCGCGTACATCATCAGCCGCATCAACGGCTTCACGTACGTCAAGACCGCGTTCAACGCCAAGACCGAGAAGCTGAAGGTCGTCAGCGAGAAGCCCTTCTCGAAGGGGCCGCGCGCGGCGGTGAAGTGCTATGGCGCGGACAACGTCCCGGAGGGCGTGGCGATCATGCAGAAGGAGAACGTCGGCGTCTCGATCACGGGCAACTCCACGAACCCGACGCGCTTCCAGCATCCGACTGCGGGCACGTATAAGAAGGAACGCTGGGAAGCGGGCAAGAAGTACTTCTCCGTGGCATCCGGCGGCGGCACGGGACGCACCCTGCATCCGGATAACATGGCAGCGGGACCGGCTTCCTACGGTATGACGGACACGATGGGACGTATGCACTCCGACGCTCAATTCGCCGGTTCGTCCTCCGTGCCCGCCCACGTCGAAATGATGGGCCTGATCGGAATGGGCAACAACCCGATGGTCGGCGCGACCGTCGCCGTCGCCGTCGCCGTCGAGGAATCCTTCAAGAAGTAATTTTGATCTAGACGATTAAAAAGCGAGGCGCGTTTGAACGATCAAACGCGCCTTTTTCGTGACGCGGAAAGCCTGCGAATGAAATTTGGCGGTCGACGCGGAACAAAATTTCCTGCCGCCGCAGTTAAAAACCCGGCTTTTACGCGTTATTCTTTCGAATCTTGCGCTTTCTGCGTTATCGGCTCCAGTCCTAAGTCTTTAAATCCGTCGCCCGCCTTCCAATCTTCGGAAAAACGGTCGACAAGCGGAAAATCGATTCCGTCTTTGATTAAGGCGCGAATCTTTTCAGGGTCGTCTGTTCCGAAGAAATTAATCGAAACGCCCGCGTCGCGCAATTTCGCGACGTCTTCTTTATCGTAGTTCGTAAGCTGAATGAAATCGCATTTCCAATCGATCGCGTCTTGAATAACTTTCTTGAGACCGGCGCCCCTTTCGCCCGTTACGTAATTCGTTTTAATCGTCGGACAGACGGCGCGCGCTTGGTCGAGTTCTTCTTTTGTCTCAAACGAAATCAGCGTTTGTTGAACGCGTTCCTTTGCGACGATTACTTGCGTCGTTTCAGTCGCGACGTCCGCGCCGCATTTGAGATGAACGTTCAGAATAATATTGCGCGGAAAGCAGTCGAGCGTTTCTTCAAGAGTCGGAACTTTTGTTCCTGCAAATTTGGGGTCGAATTTAACGCCGGCGTCGAGAGAACGTATTTCGTCGAAAGCAACGTCTTTGACGTTGCCCTTGCCCGTCGTTGTACGATCGAGCCAAAGATCGTGAATAACGACAAGTTTGCCGTCGGAGGTTTTTTGAACGTCGAATTCGACCTGTTGAGCGCCGGCTTTAACGGCGGCGACAAACGCGGGTATCGTGGATTCCGGCGCCACTCCTTGATCGCCCCGATGCGCGCAAAGTCCTTTTTCGGGAAGGGGCGTCGTTTGCGAAAACGAACTCGACGCTTGTAAAAGCATCGTCGACGCCAACGTAAAAACAAGACAAAAAACATTTCGACGGGTCGTCGTCATAGACTTCGCTCCTTCTTGGCTCAACAATAAAAATAAAGCGACTGTTCCAGTAAACGTTTATCTTTAAACAACGCGAAGTTCGGCGTTTCTAGCCCTTCGCGTAATACTTTTCCAAATCGATCCCGCCCTTAAGTTCCTCTTGCAAAAGTTGCACGCGATCCTCAAGCAGTTCGATTTTTCGTCGCAATTCGACAAAAGCGGGGTCTTCTCGTTCCTCGACGCGTTTAACGCGAGGCACGGTCGGATAGCCGAGATGTCTAGCCAACGCGGAAAAGAAGAACAACGGATCACGCCCTCGCGACGCGTAGGCGATTCGCCCTTCACGTTCCCCAAACAGCACGTCGCGCGCTTCTTCGCCCTCTTTTAATTCGTAACGCTCGCTACGAACGTAAACAAGATTCGCGACGTCGACAAATCCTATTTGACGCCTCAAAACGACGTTGATCCAACGTCTCCAACCCTCGTTAAAAATCGGGTCTTCCGAAATAGCCGCCAATCCGTAGTCGAAACCTAATCGATTGCGGCTAAGGGTTTCAAACTGATAGAAAAAAATCCCTTGCGGACAGGGCGTCCCCGCGCGATATTTCGCCTCACGTTCGAGTATCTGCAGGGCGACTTGAAAATCTAACTTTCCTTCCTCGCGTTCCGCCTCTTGAACGACAAACGTTTGAAACGGCGTGAAATAGTGCGCCAGACGTTTCATCGCCAAATTCATTTTCCCGGACAGTTTCACTTCCGTCAACAAAACGTCGACCGCGATCGGCAGATTAGTCGCGTTCAATAGTTCGTTTTTCATTCCGTATAAAATCTCTTGACTGGAATAACCGTCGCCAAGACGTTCGCGATACGTTCTGAAAAAAAACTCCTGTTCGACGTATTCTTCTTTGCTTAACAGCATTTTTCCGTTTCTTTAATTTCTCTAAAACAACGCGACGTTTCCGTTACGGAACAAAAAAAGCCAAAGGCTCCTGTTTATGAACGATACGTCCTCATTATCCAACGTTTTTGAAAAAAGAACAGATAGGAAAACCGTTGTTGAAAGAATTTTTAAAAATTGGCGATCATTTGCGGTAAGCCGCCGCATTTAATGCGGCGGTTGGCGTTGATTTTACGAAAAACGGTAACCCGCCGCATATAATGCGGCGGTTGACGTTAATTTTCCACAAAACGCCCAAGTTCTGAACAAACGATCAGATCCGCGCGTTGCGCGCTCAACGCTGTTTCATTGTTCCAACCCAACCGCCGCATT
>JAZUGM010000404.1:0-1593 GCA_045641205.1 Thermoguttaceae bacterium | reverse complement strand
AATAATGTTCTAAAAGATTAATGCAAGCGTTCACGGGAAATTTTGAGATCAAGAAATAACCGAGACGGACGCCGCCGCGCCCAGTAGATATTTTAGTAGGGATTACGCGATAAACTCAAGTAGTTTTAACCCGCGTTGTTCGTATGTTGTTTCGACGTTCCAAAATCGTATGAGCCAACGCGACCCCTGATCGCTTTGGGATTCTAGCGATATTGTACAGGCGACGACAACTTTGTAAATCGTTTTGTTCCTCTGGGTTGTTCGTCGGAGGAATTGGTTCCTCGATATATCGAAAGAATCAGCCTCGCGTTTGATTTTTCCAGTTTTTCCGTCAGAACTTCTTTGTTCAAAAGACTTAACTTAAATAATTGCGACCGTTCATAAAAAACGGCGCCGTCCGTGAAAAGTCGCAGTAACGTGCGGTTGGAATTGCCCCAAACCGACGATTACGGGACGTACTTCCGTGCAATCAACACGTTTTCAATCTAAAATCAACGTCTTTACAAAGTCTCTTTATCCGAAAGTGCAAAAACTTCGCCGTCTTTTCCAAGCCGCCAAACTTACGTTCGTCGGCGTCACGTTTTTCTTAGAAAAATTATCGTTTATCTTGTCTATTTTTTTTTTTGATACAATCAGCGCTCCCGGCGTCGAAGATTATGTCAAAATAGTTTGACTCGCCCAATCGTTATAGACTGAAACGAATACGAATTTCAAAAGCCTTTGAGCGGACGGTAAGCATATGGTTAAAGAAATAATCGTAGAGTTCGGCGGAAGAAAGAAAAAAGTCTCGACGTCGGAATTACAAACGCTTGCCCAAAAGAAGTATGTAACGCCAAATTCTCTTATTTGGATCGACGGACGGCAAACGCTTCTTGGCGAAGCGATGGGGCAACTAGGATTGGACGACGGTAAATCCTCGTCGATTTACGATAATAATTCGTCGTTCAACGACTCGCGCGTCAATTTCTTGCCCAACGATGCGGTCGACGTTTCTACCGTTGAAGCGACAACCGATTCGGAAGTGAAGTTGGTCGTTCCAATTCCCGACGGCTATTCGAACGCGCTTGCGTCCAAAGCGACGAAGACGCCTTCAAAGATCCTATATATTTTCGTATTATTAGCGATTTTTATTTTTGCGCTAGTTCTCGTCGTTTTTACTCGGAGCGATAAGAAGAACGTCAATAAATCCGACGTTATGGAAGGAAGCGTTGAAAATTCCACGAAAGCATCGGAAAACGAATCAAATGCGTGCGATTTTCGAGATTCCCAAGACGAAGAATTTGATTTTTCGGACAAGAACAAACCGTTAAACGACAACGAAGAGACAAACGAAAAAAACGGGGAAAACAAGGACGAATTAGGCGATTTAGAGTCTACGGACGAGACCGTCGATCCTTATTCCGAGAGAACGCCGTACAGTAAAACAAAAGAAAAAGAAGAGGACAAACCGTTTCACGGTAGGAAAACTACGTATAATTCCGTCGACGAAAAGGAAGAATTGGACGTTCGGAAATCCAACGCTTCTGAGAAAACTTCGACTTTCGAGTATCAAAACGAGCCGTTTAAATCGCCGGGCGACAAAATTCCCGTTGA
>JAZUGM010000403.1:0-3601 GCA_045641205.1 Thermoguttaceae bacterium | reverse complement strand
AAACGATAATCGCAATTTTACCAACGTCGCCCGGCGCGCAAACGTAACCTTCGTATTCTGTCATTTTTTTGTCGCTTATTAGGAAAGAAGGGACTTCGTCGCCCTTCGAATTGTCGCATAAAACAAGGGTCGTTTTCGAACGAAAAAACCCTGCTATTAATTTGTACGCGTCCACGGAAAGCCGCGTATCAACGATACGCGGACTGTTTCGGTACGAGAAAGCGAAGAATCGAAGACGTCGGTTTAACGCTCTTGAATCAAAACGACGCGGATTTCCTTAAACTTTCAACGTATTAGCTTTTCACTGTTCGCGACGCATTTTTGGCAATTCAACGTATCCGCGTATCGTTGATACGCGGCTTTCCGTGAACGGTTACTAAAGAAGTAAGACAAACGGCGTTTCCAACTTGGCGCGCCGCGTTTTAGATTGAATTTGCGCAAAGCGCGTTTTTTTTGTTTTTATTCGCGCGTTTATTGCGAACGCGTCATAGGAAGAGGTTGTTTTTATGCAAAAGAGTTCCAGAAGAAACTTTTTAAAAGAAGCGTCGGTCGCCGTTCTTTCGAGCGTCGTCGCTCCTACGTTAATTTCGCGCGACGCCTTGGCGGACGACGTTCGACCCGGAGCCAACGAACGCATCGGAGTCGCCGGAATTGGAGTCGGTCGTCGCGGTTCCGAAGTCTTCGGCGAAGCGGCGCGTAATCCGAAAACGCAGGCGATTTGCGTCGCCGACGTCTGGAAGCCGCGCGCGGAAAGCGTCGCGAAAAAAAACGGCTGCGACGCCGCCTATCAAGACTATCGCCACGTCTTAGATCGTAAAGACGTCGACGCCATCGTCACCGCGACGCCCGAGCATTGGCGCGGACTCGTCTGTATCAACGCTTGTTTGGCTGGAAAACACGTCTACGGCGAAAAACCGATTACGTTGACGATCAACGAAGGAAAACTAATGGAAAAGGCGGCGCGCGCCAACAACGTCGTCTTCCAGACGGGCAGTCAACAGCGCTCAATGCGCGAAAACGCCTTGGGTTGCGATTTCATTCGCAACGGGGGCTTGGGCAAAATCAAGGAAGTGATCGCCGCAAATTACGAAAGCCCGTGGCTTTGCGACTTGCCCGAACAGCCGATTCCGAAGGGGCTCGATTGGGAAACGTGGTGCGGTCCTACCCCGGTCGTTCCTTACAATATCGACCTCTTCACGCCTCGCGCCAAGCCGGGTTGGCTCTCGTTCCGCCCCTATTCCGGCGGAGAAATGACAGGCTGGGGAACGCACGGTTTCGACCAAATTCAATGCGCGCTCGGTATGGATTTGACGGGACCGACGGAAATCTTGGTCGAAGAGGGCGCCGAAAAATTGGTTCCGCCCGTCTATTCGAAAGCGGAAGACGCCGCGCGTGGAAACAAGATTTGTTCAAGTCCACGACTTGCGTACAAATACGCCAACGGCATAACGGTGCGACTCGACGTCGGTAATCGCGGCGGCGGAATTTTTATTGGCGAGAAGGGCAAAATGGAAATCTTCCGCGCGAAATTGACTTCGAATCCGCCCGAGATCGCGCAAGAACTGTTGAAACAAGAACGACCGAACGGAAATCACGTCGACAACTGGCTTTCCTGCATTTTGTCGGGCGAGCGTCCAATTTCGGACATTGCGATCGGGCGACGAAGCGCCGCGATTTGCCATTTGTTGAACATTGCGCGTTATCTTGGACGAAGTTTGAAGTGGGATCCCGAAAAAGAAATCTTCCCCGGCGACGACGAAGCGAACGCGATGTTAAGTCGAGAATGCCGCAAGGGCTACGAATTGCCGACCGTTTGAATTTGACAAGGTTCAAACTGAGTCCGAGCGCGCGTTAATCTGAAAACGATCGATTATGAAAAGCCGCCGAGTTTCATTTGACGGCTTTCTGTGAAAGACGCCGCCGGAACGAGAACCTCCCGCGTCGCAAGACGCGGGGGCGCGCCGATCGTTCGTTACATACGAGCGGAAACTTTTGAAGCATTCAGCGCGTGATTTTCAATCCCGTCGGCATTTTATTTCGTTGCGACAATCCGCAGGTCTTTAAGGTCGGCGGAACGACGCGTCGAATTTGTTGCGTTTTTGCGTGCGTTATTTCTCCAAATACCCCGCCTCGGGCTGGTTCAATTCGAACCCGCCAAATTCGTCGGCTACCGACCACGCTTTGGAAAAACCGTCGACAAGAGGGAAGTCGATACCGTCTTTAAGCAACGTTCTAATTTTTTCGGGATCGTCGGTTCCAAAGAAATTGATCGTCACGCCCGCGCGGCGAAATTTTTCAACGTCCGCTTTGTCGTAATTTACGAACTGAACGAAGTCGCACTTCCAATCGATTACGTTTTGAAAAACTTCTTTGCGTTTTTCGCTTCCGTCTCCCACAAGGAAATCGACTTTAATCGTCGGGCAGACGGCGCGAGTTTCGTCGAGATCCTTTTTCGTTTCAAGCGCCATCAACGCTTGGTCGACGCGTCCCTTTTCGAGAAGGACTTTCGTCGCGGCGGCGGCGATTCCTTCGCCCGGTTTGACGTGAATGTTGACGATAATATTATGCGGGAGGCAATCGAGCGCTTCTTCAAAAGTCGGGACTTTCGTACCGGCAAATTTCGGATCGTATTTGACGCCCGCGTCGAAGGAACGAATTTCGTCAAACGTCAAATCTTTGACGGCGCCTTTGCCGGTCGTCGTGCGGTCGACTGTAAGATCGTGCATAATCACAAGTTTGCCGTCTTTGGTCAGTTGCACGTCAAGTTCGACCTGTTGCGCTCCGGCTTTGGCGGCGGCGACGAACGCCGGGATCGTGTTTTCCGGGGCGACGCGTTGATCGCCTCGATGCGCGCACAGACCGCGCTTCGCCAATTTGACGCCTTGCGTCTCTTCTTGCGCGGAGGCGGGATTCTTATACCAGTCGAATTCTTCCGCGACGAATTTGTCGGCGGCAAAATAATTGACGAGCGGGAAGTCTACGCCGTCTTGAAGCATTTTGCGAATTGTCGCGTAATCGTCGGTTCCAAAATAGTTGATTTTAACGCCCGCCGCCTTCAGTCTGGCGATTTGTTCCGGCGTATAAGGCTGAGCCAACTGAATGAAATCGCATTTCCAGTTAATGGCGTTTTGAATATAAACTTCGCCGCCGCCTTGACGTTCCATACAGCAGATTTTCACTTCGGGACATAGCGCGCGCAACGATTCCATTTCTTTTTTTCCAACCGCAAAGATCGCCTGATGAAGACGGTCTTTCTCTTGAACGACTTTGAGCGAATCTTCGGCGATTCCCTCGCCCGGCTTGACGTGGACGTTGATCCAGATATTTCGCGGCAAGCAGTCGAGCGCTTCTTCAAAGGTCGGGACTTGTAAAGGTTCCGGCGTCTTGCAATAGGACGTTTTTTTCACTTCAAAACTGCGAATTTCGTCAAAAGTCAAGTCTTTGACGGCGCCTTTGCCGGTCGTCGTGCGGTCGACGGTGAGATCGTGCATAATCACTAACTTGCCGTCTTTAGTTTTTTGGACGTCCAGTTCGACTTGTTGCGCGCCCGCTTTGGCGGCGGCTACGAAGGCTGGGACGGTGTTTTCCGTTGCGAAACCTT
>JAZUGM010000402.1:0-3288 GCA_045641205.1 Thermoguttaceae bacterium | reverse complement strand
GCAAAGGTTTGCGTCTATTAGGCGTTCGAATTTGGAATTCTTTCCTTTGGCTTGCGTCTTTTAAAAAGAAGGGCGCGCGACGTTGGAAAGTCTGCTTTTGGATTCTTTGCTTGGCGCTTTTTTACGGCGTCGGACGCGATTTGTTTTCGTATTATCATAACGAAATTTACGAGTTGCGCCGTTTGCCTCAAGGCGTTTGGGACGGCGAAGAACCGGGCGATTTTCAGTCGTTGACGATCGGCGACGTTAATTTTCCGTTTCGATATTGTCCGCCAGGAACCTTCAAAATGGGTAGTCCTTGGTACGAACGCGGACGCGATTCCGACGAACGTCTTCACAAAGCGACGCTGACGAAGGGATTTTGGATATTGGAGACGGAAACGACGCAAGCGATGTGGCGCGCCGTATGCGGAGACGATATTAGTTATTTCGAAGGAGACGACAGACCCGTCGACCAAACTTCATGGTTCGACTGTCGACGTTTTATCGAGGAAATTAATAAACTTGGCGTCGCGCCGCGAGGTTGGAAATTTAGTCTTCCGACCGAAGCGCAGTGGGAATACGCTTGCCGCGCGGGCGAGAACGAAGCGCGAGTTCTTAGACGACTCGACGTCCGCGCTTGGTATTGGGAAAACGCGACGGAATCTCACGAAGTTTACGGAAAAGAAGCAAACGCGTGGGGAATATTTGATATGCGCGGAAACGTTTGGGAATGGTGTTCCGACGTTTACGCGCCGTTCCTTGGTCGTTCCGTGGTCGATCCTCAAGGACCGCCCGAACGCGAGGGAGCGATGCGCGTGTTGCGCGGCGGTTGCTGGGGTAGCGACGGTTCCAGTTGTCGCGCGGCGAATCGATTTTGTTATTTTTCCGGCTATGGAGACAGTTACCAAGGGTTCCGTATCGTTTTAATTCGAGCGGAAGAGGGCGAATCGTCGTCGGCTCAAGACGAATCGACGGAGCGCTCGAGCGAAAAGGTCGACGAATGAAAGTATTAACGGTCGTAGGAACGCGTCCCGAAATCATTCGTCTTTCGCGCGTTATGGTCGCTTTGGACGAATACGTCGAACACGTCGTCGTTCATACGGGGCAGAATTACGACTACGAACTGAGTCAAATTTTTTTCGACGATCTTTCGTTGCGCAAGCCCGATTATTTTCTTGAAGCCGCCGGATTAAACCCCGTTTCGACGCTTGCCGCGATTATCTCCAAACTTGACGAAGTTTACGAAAAGGAACGCCCGGACGCGACGTTGATACTTGGCGAATCGAACAGTTGTCTTGCGACTTACGCCGCGAAACGTCGAAAGATTCCTATTTTTCACGTCGACGCCGGCAAGCGCGCCTACGATCAGCGCGTGCCCGAGGAGATCAACAGACGCCTTATCGACTGTCTTGCCGACGTCAATATGCCGTGTAGTTCCGTTGCGCGCGACAATCTAATGCACGAGGGATTTCCGATCGAGCGCGTCTTTCAGATAACGAGTCCGATGCGCGAAGTGTTCTATCATTACGCGGACAAAATCGACGCGTCCGACGTTTTGAAGCGATTAGGCGTCCGTGAACGCGAATATTTCGTCGTGAGCGCGCACCGCGAGGAAAACGTCGACGATCCGCGACAATTAGAACGCCTGGTCGAAACGCTGAATTATTTGGCGGAGACGGAACGCAAGCCGGTCGTTTTTTCCGTTCATCCGCGCACGCGCAAGCGTCTTGAAGCGAGCGCGTTGAAATTGTCGCCGACGATTAGACTGTTGCGACCGTTGGGTTTTCACGATTACAACGCGTTGCAAAAACACGCGTTCGCCGTTCTTTCGGACAGCGGCGCGCTAGACGAAGAATCGGCGATTCTCGATTTTCCGGCGATTAGTTTGCGTCATACGCGCGAGCGTTGCGAAATCGACGAAGCAAGCGGCGCGATCATGACGGGCGTCGAACGCGCGCGCGTCGCCGACGCCCTTGAGATTATTAAGCGCAAAAAACGCGTCGAACGCGATTTCCGTTCGATTTTCACCGCGCAAGATTTGCGCGTTTCGGAACAAATCGCGCAAATCGTCGTAAGTTACGCCGATTACGTCGATCGTTTCGTCTGGCATAAGAAATAACGTCGTCGTTAGTTTCCGCGCATACCGACGATGCGCGACGATTCGGGCGGAACGACTATCCCGTCTCTGCTTCGGTATTTCGACTTTCCAAAGTTGACGAAAACCTCGAGTCCGTTGGCAAAGGAACTTTTTTGAACCGTTCTGTCTTCCGTCAAGACCCTATGATCCGTCATTGGAACGCGTCCCGTCAATTTCGCGACCGGCGCGGCGATTTGATAGCTTTCTTCAAAACGATCGGCGTTTTCGTCGAGGAAGTCGGTCTTGAAGCAGTACATCGGCGGAACGCCGTACAGCGCGTTGAACAAGTCGCGTTTGCGCCAAATTTCCGGGAATTTATCGTTATGGTCGCCCCAATACCAGTAGGAAACGACGCAACCGTGATAGACAAGTTCAAAGAGAGGCAGACGATACGACTCGCCGACCTGATATTTGCGCACTAAGTCGGGAACTTCGTCCCAGATGCGATCGACGTACCGACCCGAATCAGGGCAACGATAGGGTCCTAAGCTCATCATTCCTTCGTAGTAGTCGCAGAAAGGAACCGACGCGTCTATGCCCGTCTCGCTGCCGCAAACGAGATTAAATCGTTCGCCAAGCAGATTTAGAAGCTCCATTCTTGCTTTTCGACATTCGGAACGCGTCATAGGGTGGTCTGGATTCCAACATTCTCGCCACGGAGACGCGACGGTCGTATCGAGAAAACGACAGCGATAATCTTTCGATTTCAATTCGTCGCCGATTCTCTTTTCCGCGTAGCCAACCGATTTCGAATCGCAAAGAACGCCGCAAGGAATGCGCGGCTTATTCTTGTCTTTAGGATCGACTTCCCAGCCCCTTGCCCAATGTCCGTCGGGCGCGTCCCAGAGCAGGTCTTGCGGCCACGCTTCGGCGATCCAGTCGCCGTGAATATGCGGCAGTTCGTCGTATCTTGCCGGATCCATTACGTCTTGATAAATATCGTATCGACTCGATAAAACGCCTTCGATTTTGTTCATAGCGTCGACGTCCTCGGACGACCCGCCGCCGCTCCAGAGTATTCTGTCGATTCCCAGCGCTTTCAGGCGTCTTATCGTCGGCAAGGGCGCGCCGTCCCAACACCAGATATTGGCGGCGCCGATTAGACGATTCAACCCGTCTTCTAACTTCGGATTACGCTTGATTTTGTCGTCAAAGTCGGATCGTAGCCA
>JAZUGM010000401.1:0-6384 GCA_045641205.1 Thermoguttaceae bacterium | reverse complement strand
ATTTACATACGGCGACGCAAAGTTTAGAGCGGGGCGCGCGCGCGGTTGGTCGCGTCCCGAACGTTGCGATTCGTGTAGGATTCAACATTCTCGAGAAATCAAATTATTAGGACAGCCATTTTACAAAGCGCGCAGTCTAAGACCTATTCCTAATCCGAAAGAATTGACAAGCGATTTGGGACGCTTTGATCGTGCGGATCGTCCTCATAAACGCATAGAAATCACGCCGGAACCTCTTGATCTTCAAAAGTTTGGAATTAAAGACGATCGAATTCTCGAGTTGTTTCATTTCTTTAAAAGCGATCCAGGTTTGCAAGTCGTCGTCGTCGTCGGACCTACAGGCTCCGGAAAAAGCACGTACTTTCCCTATCGTCTCGTTGAGATTCCCGATTCATACCTGGATCGCGCGGGCAAACGTAAGGAGGTTTTCTGGACGACGCCTATCGAAAACGACCGCGATTTAGAAGACGCCCAACGATCGGCGCCCTATACGCTTTGGACTAAGGGACTCTTTAGATTTCATCAAACTCGTCCAGACGACGCGCGCGCGGTCGAACATAAAGTTTCTGAATTCGACAAGAAAATGTTTTGGCGATACGGGCAAGTCGTCGTAACGCAACCTCGAATTCAAGCGACGAGAAATATTCCGAATTTTATCGCGCGAACGATGTTTGGATGTAGTTTGGGCGCAGGACACGACGTCGGTTTTAAACATTCGGGCGCTCCGAACGTCGATTGGGATACAAAACTCGCGTTTGTTACAGACGGCAGTCTGATTAACTGGCTTTCAAAAGGCGAACTTGACAAAATCAATACGATTATGATTGACGAAGCGCATGAGCGAAGTCTCAATATCGATATTATTATCGGTATGTTGACTCGACTATTGCCTCGTTATCCGCGACTAAAGTTGATTATAGCAAGCGCAACGATTTCCACCGAGAAGTTTATCAATCATTTCAACGAGCGCTTGCCTCGTCGAACGGATGCAAACGGAAACGTTTTGCCTAATTGCCGTATAATGAATTTCGAGGGAAAATCGTTCAAGACGTCTCCTCATTTCCGACGTCAAGACGAAACGCCGTTGGAATATCGACGTTCCGAGCTTCCAAACGGATCGAACGGCGAAGAACGATGGGAAGGGGTTCTTAAAACGCACAAAGACGTTTATCGCGACGTTGCTCAAAAGTCGCTTGAACTTCTTCGCGCGATGTACGATTTTTCGCCAAACGGCGGGTATGTAGAAGTCGAAGACGTAGACTCATACGGAAACGTCAAGAAAGACCGAATCGACATAACCGAACGTCAAGGCGATATTCTTGCTTTTCTTCAGGGGGAAAAGCCGATCGAAAACTGTTGTAAGGAAATCGAACGTCTGACTCAAAACGACCCGATTTTGCAAAAAAGCAAAGGTCTGAAAATCGTCGCTCTTCCGCTCTACACGAACTTAGAACAAGCGGCGCAGGACAAGGCGTTAAAAGAGCGTCCGCAATCAAGCGAAAAGTTGATAAAGCAAGTTTTGACTCTTTTACTGGATATGGCTTCTGGTAGTAAACCCAAAGGAGACGTTCTAGCGATTTTAGACGTCGCGGGACAAATTCACAACGTCTGTTCCATTTTGCAAGAAAAGATCGGTGAAAAAGAAATTTTACTAGATAAAAAAGACAAGCGTCCCAACGTTTTGGCTAAGTTGGGTAAAAAAATCAAATTCTATCCGTGGTTTACGTCCGAGACTGCTAGACAACTGTTCGAAAATTTGCCTGAAAGAGCCGATTTACGCGTCGATCCGCCGTGCGACGACGTATTGCGCGTCGTTGTTTCCACGACGCGTAACAGCGCCAAGTTGAACTTGTCGGAGTTTAAACATACGGTCAAGACGCCTTTCGAGGAACGACGCGTCGTCGTTTCGACGAACGTTGCCGAAACGTCTTTGACGATTCACGGAATTTTACACGTTGTCGACAGCGGATTAATCAATCAAAACAAATGGGATTCCGGCGCGGAGACGTCGACGCTTGAGCCAATTCTTCAAAGTCGCGCGGGTTGCAAGCAACGTTGGGGACGCGCGGGACGATTACAGGCGGGGGACGCTTGGCTCCTTTACACGCGAGCGCAATTTGGGAAACTTGACGAAAAAGAAGAACGCGCTAAACCGTCGCCCGAGCGGTGTTTTGATTTCTATACAAAGCCGGAAATATTACGTTCGCCCTTGGAGCAAGTCGTCCTAACTGCCAAAAAGTCGGGCGTGGACAATCTTGATCCGTCGAAGTTTCCTTGGCTTGATCCGCCCGAAGTAAGCGAATTGAAACGTTCGAATAATCGTTTGCTTGCGAAGGGCGCTCTTGATTCGGAGGGCGACTTGACTGAACGCGGACTAGAATTGAGCGGTATGAGAACGGACGCTCAAGTCGGGAGCGCGTTGATTCTTTCCGATCGGTTCGTCTGCTTGATCGAAATGAGCGCCGTCGTCGCGTTTGCGCAAAAGGATTCCAAAGCGATGTTCGTGTTTGACGAACGCTGGGACGAGGAAACGACGCGAGAAATCCGGCGGCGTCAAACGAACGTTTTGGCGAGTGCAAAAGACGATTTGGAAATCGCTTTGACTTCCCTTTCCCTTTGGGAAACGGCTCAAGAAGCCGGGCATACGGTAGTTGAATTTCTGTCGCTGTTTTCAGAACACAGTGAATATGCGTTTCAAAAATTACGAGACGATCCTAACGCGTCCTTACAAATTCGAGAAAAACTTTCACAATTATTCGACTTTTCAAACGAAACGAGGAAACAAGCTGCTTCCTACCTGTTAAAAGCCTTTCGAGGAAAAGAAAATTTTATCGAAATACGCGATTATGTCGAAAAGATTTTGCGTATTTTCGATGATTTCGAACGTTTGTGCGGCTTTTTCCTTGCCGTGCAACGCGGTTGGAGCTTCAAGCAAGTCTGGCTCGCGACACTGAAAAAAATCGACGGTCTTTCGGAAGAGCAACGCGCGCGTTTTGAATTTTTAATCGAACCTTGTTCGTTAGACGCGTATGTTAAGAAGTTTCAAAACGCGTGCGCGGCGGATCCAGAAACTTGTAAAAAAGTTATGCAAGCGTTGCCTTTAGCGACGGCGACCGCGTGGGCGCGCAACGCATATTTAGATCCTCGATTTTTTATCGAAATCGAAGCGGAACGTCGCGAATTTCTCGAGCCGTTCCAGACGCATAAAAAAGGCGAGGAAATAAGGTCGATCGACTTGTCGCAAATCGATCGCTTACGTTTTCTTTTAGCGATTTGCCTCTCTGAAAACATTTGCGTTCAAAATCCAAACGGAACCTACGCTTTTGTCGGCGGCTCAGAAAATCTGTCGGAAATAGAGATTCGAATAGATGAAAATTCCGTTTGTTCGGGGAAACCTCCTGCGTTTTTCGTTTGCGTTAAGCGTCGATTTGGCGCGCAAGTCAAAGGAAAAGCGCGAACTGCCTTCGCGTCGTTTGTCGTTCGACTGCCAGAAGATTGGCGCGATAATTGTCCTTTGCTAAAAGACGTTTCGAAAACGACCGACTCCAAGATCGTAAGATTTCTTATGGAACATTGCCAACGTAAAAACGTCGACAAACGCGAGAGGATTTTGTTGCAATTGTTCGCCTCGGGCGGCGTGTGTAAGGCAACGTTGAATGAACAAATGCCCAACGGAGATTGGAAGGTCGTCGCAAATCCGCCGTCAAGCGTTCCGCCTGTGGAAATCTCATACAAGTCGAACGACGACGAACAAGACGTGGAAGACCTCGTTGAATCGATTTCTCCGAACGAAGCTCGAAGTTCGAGATACTTAATGAGTTCGCGTTTACGTGACTTGAAGGCGGGAATCGACGTTTCAGACGAATTATTTGCGCTTACTCCGAACGTATACGAGCAAATCTTTGAAAACAACGACGTTATTGACGACGAACGCTCGGAAAAGTTTTACGTCGACAAATTTTTCAACGTTTTGCATCCGTCGAAAAAGCTGGATTGGCCGACTCCGACGATCGAAGGCGTTCTTCAGTCGTCCTCGACGCAATTACAGAAAAATAAGATCGTCGACGCCGAATTATTGGGTTGCGTTTCGGTCGATTCCCGTCGACCGATTTTCAAGTATCCGCCGACGGAAAAACAATTTAACGATTTCGTTTCAAACGAAGTCCGCGTTACGCGTGAATACTTGCGTTTGTACAATTTAACGACGGTTCGCCTTGAAAGTTTTTCTTCCGGCGAATATGCGTTGATTGCGCGAGAAGAACAATCCGGTTGCGAAATATCGTTTGGCGCGCGCGACTTGTCGTTTAGCGCTTGCAAACTTGTCCCTAAAATTGTTTTTAACGTTCTTGGAAAAGGCGGGCGGTTTCAAGCGCGACTTGTCGAGGTTGATCGTTTAAGAAAACGAATTCGAATGACGACTCATTTCGTAGGAGAAGGCTTAAACTTTAAAGATTCCGAAATTGAACGCGAAGTTTCTCTCATACGGAAAAGACTTGATCGACACTTCGTTTGTTATCGCAACGAGTCAACGGAAAAACGCGGTTTTCTATGCGTCGCGCAAATGGGGGCGTTGCAATTAAACGAACGTAGCGAGACGGATTGTCATAAAGTTCGACTCTTCTTGTCGCAACGAACGAGGCGTCCTTGGAACAAATTGCTCAAAGCGCCCGGAGATTTGACCGGCAAAGGGAACGCGCAAGAGAGTCTCTGCTGGGAAGGAAGAATCGATTCCACGCTTTTGGAAAAATGGCGCGACGAATTTTACCAACTCAATCTTCCGAATGAAACAACGTTCGACGAGGCTTCGAACGCGTTGTACGACCTGTACGAAAAATCTTGGCGTTTGCAAGGAATCGACAAAGAAGAATACGCGCGAAGGAATAAATATATGGATCGAGACGTAGAAGCGAACGTCGTTCGAATCGTACCGAACGTCGGGATCGTACTCGCGTTTCCACAAGACCCCGATTTGAACGTTTGGCTGCCTCGAGACGAGTATTCTTGGTATGTCGACGAAACGTTAGACACGCTTAGTACGAACGATAAACTTACGGTCAGAACGTTTGAAATCGATCTAGAAGGCGATAGAATATTGGCGACTAGAAAAAGAAGGACTCCAAATCCATACAAAGATTGCCAAAAAGGCGATACCGTCCGTTGTCGCTTGCTCAAAAAGACGAAAAACGGCGTCGAGGTTTCTGTTGGTCGCCTGCGCGGTTGGATAAGTAAAGATTTCTTTGTTTACTTGCCGCAGGAATCGATACCAGTTGACGCCAGCTGTGAATTTGAGGCGACGATCATTACCGACGACGCGGAAGTAAGGGAAAGGATCACTCTGTCGCGTCGACCGATAGTTCAAAAATATTTGCGTGAAATGTGCGGTTCTGTTTTTTCGCATGAAGACGAAAAAGCCAAAAGCGGCGCATTAGAAGCCCCAAACAACGCGGTCGTCTTAAACGGGAAGGTGGTTCCCGTTCAAAAGAATGAAAGCAGTCGTCAAGAGATATGCGTTGAACTTGTCACAGGAGTCAAAGCGTTTGTTAGCGAGTTCGAGTTTTCATGGAATAAAGATTCAAATATTAGTTATGAGTATGGCGATATAGTTCCTATTGTTTTAATCAACGATAAATTGGGCGCTTCAAATCGTATGCACGGCAGTATTAAACGCGCGCGGTTTGTTCGCTGGTACGACCTCTCCGGCAATATAGGACGATGGATTGGAAAGGGAGGGCAAACGATTAAGGCTTTTAAAAGCAAATGTTCAAACGTTGAATTTTACGGAGATCATATTGTCTGCGCCAATACTCCTTTCGTGTTAGAAGACTGCGTAAAAGAAATGAATCGTCAAGCCGAACTTACTGAGTGTTCGATTCGGTGGGGCGCCGAACCGAAGAGACAGACTTGTCGCATCGAATCGCTTGAGTTACCTGATAATGTTAAGAATCGGGTTTGGAAGGATACGATTCCTCAAACGACCACAAAGCCTATTTCCTTACAAGCCAACAAGTATCGGCATAGGGAGCAAAATGTCTGTTCAACGTCGAAATATGATGAGAAGACTATTCCCAAAGCGGAGCCGAGGTTCGCTTCAAAGCCGATCGATATTATTTGGAGAATCCTTGGGGTGTTGTCGCTTGTTATGCTTTTCTATTTTTTACACGCTTGGTTTAAATGAGGCGTTTTTGGCTACGTATCGTCGCTTCAAAAGTCGCAATCGGGTAATCTCGCGTCGTGATAGTTATGTTAGGGCTTATCCGAAAATAACTTTATGAGTAAATATCCACAACTTTGTTAAGAGTGATCATAGCAGCCGCCAATTTCAATAACGCCTCGAAGGAAGTTGTTGACTTTTCATAGGTCGGACTCAATTTTCGAAAGCGTTTA
>JAZUGM010000400.1:0-4426 GCA_045641205.1 Thermoguttaceae bacterium | reverse complement strand
CCGCTCGCAGTCAAGCGTATGAATCGCGCGATCGAAGACGCCCAACGCGTCGGAATTCTTGGCGACGATATTTTCGGAACCGGCTTTAATTTCAGAATTCGCGTTATGGAAGGCGCGGGCGCGTTCGTGTGCGGCGAAGAGACCGCGCTTCTCGCCTCCGCCGAGGGAAAACGAGGAATGCCGACCCCCAAGCCGCCCTTCCCGGCGCAAAAGGGACTCTTTGGCAAGCCGACCGTCATCAACAATGTCGAAACCCTTGCGTCCGTCCCCTATATTTTCCGCGAAGGCGCCGAGAAATATCGCGCGATCGGAACGCAAAAATCGGCGGGCGCCAAGACTTTCGCGCTCACCGGACACGTCGCCAACACCGGCTTAATTGAAGTTCCGTTCGGAACGACTCTGCGCGAAATCGTCTATAATATCGGCGGAGGCGTTCTCGACAATAACGGCAATTTGACGAAAGACGACTTCAAAGCGGTGCAAATCGGAGGTCCGTCCGGAGGTTGCTTGACGCCCGACGTTCTCGATCTCCCGCTCGATTACGATTCGCTCGCGCAAACGGGCGCCATCGTCGGCTCCGGCGGCTTGGTCGTTATGAACAAGCAAACGTGCATGGTTCGCATCGCGCGTTTCTTTATGCAATTTACGCAAAACGAATCGTGCGGCAAGTGCGTTCCCTGTCGCGAAGGAACGAAACAACTGCTCGCGCTTCTCGACGACATTATCGAAGGACGCGGCACGGCGGAAACGCTCGAACTGCTCGAAGAAACCGCGAAAGCCGTTAAATTGGGCTCTCTTTGCGGACTTGGAAAAACCGCCCCGAATCCCGTGCTTTCCACCTTGCGTTATTTCCGCGACGAATACGAAGCGCACGTCTTCAAGAAAATCTGCCCGACGGGCGAATGCAAAGCGCTCGCGCGCCCGGAAATCGACCCTGAAAAGTGCAAAGGTTGCACGATGTGCGCGAAAAATTGCCCCGTCGGCGCTATTTCCGGCAAAGTGAAGGAGCCTCACAAGATCGATCAAGAGAAGTGCATTAAGTGCGGCGCTTGCAAAACGAAGTGTAAATTTGGCGCGATCAAGGGAATCTGAGGAAGGGAGAACCGAGCAATGTCCGATAAAAAAACATTAACGATAAACGGTCGCGAAGTTGAATTTACCGACGAGCCCAATCTTTTGGAAATCATCCGCAAAACGGGCGTCGACGTTCCGACCTTCTGTTACCTTTCGGATCTGAGCCCTTACGGCGCTTGTCGACTTTGCCTTGTGGAAATCGAAGGACAAAACGGTCGTCCCAATATGATTACGGCGTCCTGTTCCACGCCGCCCGCGCCGGGTATGGTCGTTCGAACGGAAACGAAAGAAATTCGCAATATGCGCAAAATCGCGCTTGAACTCTTGCTCGCCAATCATAATATGGATTGTCCGACTTGCGTTCGCAACTCCACGTGCCGCTTGCAAGAACTCGCGAATCGTCTGGGCGTCGACAAAATCCGATACAAGCGCCGCGAAGAACTTCTCCCGATCGACGATTCCTCCCCGTCGATTCAACGCGATCCGAACAAGTGCGTCTTATGCGGAGAATGCGTCCGCGTCTGCTCGGAAATCCAAGGCGTCGGAGCTATTAGCTTCTCGCAACGAGGCGCCAACTCGCAAGTCGCGCCCGCGTTCGGCGGCAAAATGGTCGACAGCGAATGCGTCAACTGCGGACAATGCGCCGCCGCGTGTCCGACTGGCGCGTTAACCGTGAAACAAGACCGCGAAAAAGTCTGGGAAGCGCTCTACGATCCGACCAAGACGGTCGTCGTGGAAATCGCGCCCGCCGTTCGCGTCGCCGTCGGCGAGGCGTTTGGCGCGCAACCGGGCGAAAACGTCGCCGGAAAATTAGTCGCCGCGTTGAAGCTGATGGGCTTCAATCAAGTATACGACACGTGTTTCACCGCCGATATGACGATCTTCGAAGAAGCGACCGAATTCATTGATCGTTTCACGAAGAAAGAGAATTTGCCGCTATTCACAAGTTGTTGTCCCGCGTGGGTTAAGTTCTGCGAAACGTTCTTCCCAGAAATGACGAAAAATCTCTCGACTTGCCGATCGCCGCAAGCGATGTTCGGCTCCGTCGCGAAAAAAATCTTGCCCGAACAGCTCGGTTGCAAGCGCGAAGACCTCGTCGTCGTTTCGATTATGCCCTGCACGGCGAAAAAATACGAAGCGTCGCTCGACAAATTTAAGATCGACGGCGTCCGCGAGACGGATATCGTGATCACGACGAGCGAAATTCAACAAATGATCGCGTCGTTGGGCATTAACCTGATGAATCTTGACCCCGAGCCGTTCGACATGCCCCTTGGCTTCGCGACCGGCGCGGGCGTAATTTTCGGCGCGTCCGGCGGCGTTATGGAAGCGGCGTTGCGTTTCGCGGTCGAAAAAGTTACGGGCGAAAAGCTCAAATGCGTCGATTTCAAAGACGTCCGCGGTATGGACAATTTGAAGGAGTCGACCCTTCAAACTCCGGCGGGCGAAGTTAAAGTCGCCGTCGTTTACGGACTTGCCGCCGCCAAGAATTTGATTGGAAGAATCAAGTCGGGCGAAGCGTCCTACGATTTCGTCGAAGTGATGGCGTGCCCCGGAGGTTGTATCTCCGGAGCCGGTCAACCGCAAGGCGCCACCGACGCGATTCGACGCAAGCGTCAAGCGGGAACGTATGCCGCCGACAAAGCGATGCAACTCCAAAAGTCGCAAGACAATTATATGGTCGCGCAATGTTACGAAAAGCATATAGGCGGCGGACCGGGCACGCACGAAGCGCACGAAATGTTGCACACGACCTATCAAAACCGCAGTCAAATCTTTGACGCCAAAATACCCGCGATGCGCGGAACCGATCCCGAACGCGTTTCGGTCGTCGTTACCGTCTGTACGGACAAAAACGCCGATTTAGGCGAAAAATTCGTCGACGCCCTGAGCGATTACGTAAACGCCAAGGGCTACGTTTCATCCGTCGATCTTGACGTCGCCTTCCGCGCGAAGTCGAACGAACGCGTTACGGTCGGCGACAAGTCGGTCGACGACTTAAATTGCAGTTGCGCGTTAAGCGCCGCGCAAGCGCTGATCGACGAAGCCGTCGCGAAAATTCGCGGTTGAGTCCGTAAAAATTAACGCTAACGCGAAAAAATGAAAAACGCCGAGAAGTTCGCGCTTCTCGGCGTTTTTTTGTCGTAATCGTTCGCGGAATATTTCGAACAAGGTTCGCTTTGGAATTGCGCCGTAAGGCGCGCGCGATAAGCCGCTTGTCTTTAGACAAGCGGACGGCGCCGTCAAAAACGCGCCGTTATAAAAAACGAAATTATCAGACGTCCCCCAAAGCGTCCGTTTACCGAGATCAACGTGCATCGGAAAAAAATAGCGTCTGACGGTTCTGTGAAAAACATACGAACTTTCAAACGACGTATCGACTGGGAAATACGTAAAAAATTCGTTTGGCGCTACGTTAAGCGAAGCGCCGTCCGCCCGTCTAAAGACGAGCGGCTTATCGGGCGGCGATTACCCGCGCAGAGTTATTCTCGATTTTGCAAATCGCAGAAAACGTACTCCCGCTTTTTACGCGAAAGCTTCCCTGCGAGGTCGAACGTAATCGAAGACATTGTATAATAATAGTCGTCGAATAAATCAAGAAGTTTTTGTTCGAACGCAAGAAGCGGTTTCTACAGACAACGTCGATAAAAAGACGCTTTTTTTCCCTCTTCAACAGACGCTTCTATTTTTCAAAAAAACAAAAAAGTACGGAAACGACGTGGTTAATTCTCGTATTTTTTTATAATTTTCCGTCTGTTCCATTACTTAGTCAAAGGCTTCGTCACGCCTTGGGACAGATATCCGTTTTTATAAAGGAGTTTGAAAAGATCGAATTTCAACGTTGATCGAACGTCGTACCTTTAGTGTCAATCGGCGCTTTGCGCTTTCTTGTCGACCAGAGCTTTGACTTGTTTCGCAAAATCGACGACCGTATTCAAGCAAAAATTCCTGCGGCGTCGCCCGCTCGTATGTAATGAGCGACTTATCGCGCGCCGTTACGCGGCGGTTCTCAATCGCGAGATTTTTCCGTGAAAGCATGCCTGCGTTCTAAGTCGCTCAAAAAAAGACGACAATTTCTAATAGATCAAGTCGTTTTTTCCCTCGTCGCATCCTAATATGAGTTAATAGGTAAAGTGTCGTTAGAAACATATCGCGATTCTAACGCTTTTTCCCTCGTCGCATCCTAATATGAGTTAATAGGTAAAGTGTCGTTAGAAACATATCGCGATTCAAACGTTTTTTCACTCGTCGCATCCTAATATGAGTTAATAGGTAAAGTGTCGTTAGAAACATATCGCGATTCTAACGCTTTTTCCCTCGTCGCATCCTAATATGAGTTAATAGGTAAAGT
>JAZUGM010000399.1:0-2650 GCA_045641205.1 Thermoguttaceae bacterium | reverse complement strand
CCTCCCGCCTCGTTTGTTAATGCGCGCGATAATTGGCGACAGAGTCACGCGCGCGTCGATTCGGCGATTTCATACGCCCACGCTTCGACAATAAAAGGAAGATTGGCGTTGCGATCGATTTGCTCCAGCGCGTCGAGCGTTCGTTCGATTCGATACAAGACTTGGTCGGCGTCCGCCTTGCCCGACGCGAGCGTTTGGCGCGCGTACTCGTCGACGTCGGCGTCGTTAGAAAACGTCGCGTCGCCCTTGGAAAGAGCGTCTATTGCGACGTATGAGTCGCGAAAGAACGCAAGCGCGCGGGTCAGAACGTTTTGCAATCTTCTGCGACGTAAGACGGCTTCTTTTCCGGCTCCGTCGACGTATTCGCAAATCAGAGTCGACGTTTCGACTCCGGCGATTCGCTCGCGACGCAACGCCTGAATCAACGTTTGTTTAAATTGGTCGAATTTGTCGTCCAACGCGCGTTCCGCGCCGATCAGCGAACCTGCGGCGCGTTTCGCGACAAGATCGGCTTCCTCTTGCGAGCCGACTTTGCCTTGACGCAACAACACGGCGGCGATCTCGTCTTCGGTCAACGGCATAAAACGAAATATTTGACAACGCGAGCGAATAGTTGGCAGTTGTTTGGACGCGCTGGAACCGATCAAAATAATAATTGAATTTGCCGGCGGTTCTTCCAGCGTTTTAAGCAACGCGTTCGCGCTCTCTTGATTGAAGTAGTCGGCGTCGTCGATAACGGCGACTTTTCGTCCGCCCATATACGCGGTTTTGTTCAATTCGAAACAAAGACCCGAACGCATACGTTCGTCTTTGGCGCCGACGAGTAATTCGAGGGGTAAAAGCGATCTCTCCGGCGGCTTGCACACGTAATGAAAATCCGGGTGAGTCGGAATAATCGATTCCGAAGAATCGAGACGCAGTTCAAATTGGCGACAACACTCGCATTCTCCGCAAGGCTGAAACGCCGCGAGTTCGTCCGCCGCCGTCTCTTTCTTTGCCAAACCGTCGTTTGAGTTTAGACCGGGTTCGTTCGTAGCGCTCGAAGTCTGAAATTGGCGCCGACATAGAAGCGTTTTCGCTAGAGCAAAGGCAAAAGAACGTTTCCCGATTCCATTTGGTCCGACAAACAAAAAACTGCCGCCAAGACGCTTGCGTCGATTCGCGCGCGCAAATTGCAACGCAATTTCATCGACTCCGTATAAACCTTGCCAACTCATTTCGATATTCTCGTTATAACGTCTAAACGCGCGTTTTTTGCCGTTTGAAAAAAACAAACGCGTTTAAGGAACTATGCGCTTTTGTCTGGTTATTAAGAATCGCGTCGACTTGAACGACTTGTTCGCGATTTAAGTTGCGTCATTTTTTCCGCGAAATCTTCCACGTCGCTCAACGAAGACGCGGTAAGGGCGTATAACTTCGTTTGATCAAGAAGTTTGACGTTTTTAATTTGAGTCAGTAATTCCGTCAATTTGTCGGAAGACTCTCGAAAACGTAAGGAAGCGACCGTTTGTATTACTTCAATTTTTCCTCTTCGTCTCTCAATTTTCCTTTCGAGTCGTCTTCCTTCTTGTCTTCCTTCTTTTCTTCCTCTTTCTTCCGCCAAGTCAAAAATTGTTTTCATTTGTCTTTTTACTCCGTCGTTGTTTACGCTTTGCGTCAGTGAATCGTACTCTTCCTTCGTCATTGGCTGGTCGACGGTCAAGGCGACGTAATTGGCGCAAGCGTCCAGACGATCCTTTTCGTCGTTCGTCCAATCTTGAATTTGCCCCAACGGCTTAAAAAGCGTCGAATAGGCCTCGGATAGTCGTTTCAAACTCGCGCGCGCCATAATTTCCGGCATAACGCGCAAAAAATCTTGTTTGCTCAGTTTGTTCTGTAAAAACAAACGCGTTAAATTGACGCAAATCGGTTTAAATTTGATTTGCGCTTCTTGTAATTCTTCTATTTGTAACGCTTCGGGAAGCGGAAAAAGCGATTCCCAAGAAGGCGTTTCGAAATTGGAATCCGCGCCGGTGTAGATTATAACGACCAGCGGCTGATAAACGACGGCGCTCTGAAGGTTTTTAAATTGCGATTCAACCTCCAACACGGCGTATATTAACGCTTGAATAATCGTCTTATGATCGATCGTCGCGCCGCTTTGCGCCTTGTGTTCCACAATTAGCGTCAACGCGACGAATTCGTCTTTGTTTTTACACGGCACGACAAAAACAAGGTCGGCGACGTGTTTTTTGACGCGAACGTCGTAATAATCCGTCGATAGAATCTTGAGTCTGGTCGGATCGCTCAAATCTAAGGCGTCGCGCAACTTTCGCGGCAGGTATTCGTTCAGAAATCTTGTCGCAAACGCGACGTCTTTCATCATAAGATGAAAGAAGACGTCGTGAACGGAACCGCCCTTCTTGAATTCCTTACGCGCGCCCAAATAAAGACGATATTCCGCCTTTTTGATTCGACGTCGGCGCGTCGAGACGTCGCGTTCCAGCAAGCGTCCTTCCTTTTTTTTCGCTTCGCGTTTTGCTGATTTTTTGGCGTTCATAATTTTATGCCGTAATCGATCGATAAAAAATTTCGCGACGTCAAACGTCGGATAAATTGTAATTTCGATTAGAACGCGAATCAAGCGTTTTCTCAAAATTCTTAGGCAAAA
>JAZUGM010000398.1:0-6132 GCA_045641205.1 Thermoguttaceae bacterium | reverse complement strand
CCCTGCGACAACCCCTGCGACAACCCTTGCGAAAAGCCGTCCGCCATCGCAAGTTCCAAACGTCGAATCTCGCCGCCGCCAAAAAACAAACCAAAGAAATTCCACATTTTCTCCCTCGCTTTTTTAATAATAGGAAACATTTTTGTCAAAAACGTTACGTCTTCTTCAGTCGTCAATTTCGGATATCCGAACATTTTCAACCAAGCCGCCAGTTCAGAATCTTCGATTCGCGTCGGCGTTTGTCTTTCGTGAGTCGGAATACGAATGAAAATCGTCGTCTTACCGTCGTAGACAAAAGTCGGATCGTATTGCGACGTCTCGCGATAGACGTCAAACCAAACGTTCTCGTCGTCTCGAATAGGAAACGCGACAAAGGCGATCACGACGACGCGACGCAACGAGGAGTAATCGTCCCCTTCGTTCAACTGTTCCGCGCGCAGACGATCTCCATAAGCGAACATTCGATCCCAAAAACCGGGGCGATTCCGTTTCTGTATCTCGATATCGTATACGACGCCCTCCTCGTCTTCGGCTCGAAGATCAAGAATCATCGTTTTTTGGCGTCTTCGACGCTTCAAAAGTTGGGGATTCTTAACGACTAAATTCTTAACCGCGTTCATTTTTGCGTTGCGTAAGACGCTGTTCACAATACTAAAAAGCGCGTTGTCGCCGTCTTTGTCGGTTCGACCGTCGAAAACGTGGTGAAAAACGTCGTCTTCGCAAAGCCAAAAGGGTATTTCTTCAGGGCTTGGAATAGGCTTGGAGGCAATAAACGCGTCATAACGCTCAATACGGCGTTGCAAATCAAATCGTTTGCGAAAATCAAACATTGCTTCTCCCGCGAATTTCATTCTTACGCGTCTAGCGCGACAATAGTAAAAATATAATTCTTTTTTTTCCGATTTTCAAGGGGAGCTTGCACCGATTATTTCGAAAAAAGGTATGTTCTCACGGAAAGTCGCGTATCGGCGATACGCGGACTGTTTCGGCTTGTAAAAGCGCAAAATCGAAGACGTCGGTTTAACGTTCTCAAATCAAAACTATGTTTCCAACGACTTGCCAACGCAAGAAAACTTTCAGGGTATTGCTTTTCACTGTTTGCGACGCATTTTTGGTAATTCAAAGAATCCGCGTATCGTTGACACGCGGATTTCCGTAAACGATTACGAAATTCAAGTCTTTGCACGCCCCCGCTTGAAGATATTGTCGGTTTTGTTAAAATGAAGGGGAGCGACTGAAGACGGTTTTCGACGGACGACAACGCTTTCCAAGTCGCGCGTTTAGAGCGAATGAAACATAACCCGTGCCCAAATTTATCGCCCCCGTTCGTTCACGAAACCTACCGACGCCAAGCGTGCAACGGCTTCCAAGTTACCTGCGTCTGCTGAAGGAAATTCAAGCGCGCGGAGAAAACGTCGTTTCTTGCACGCGCATTGCGGACGAGTTTGGGCAGTTAAGCGTTCAAGTTCGCAAAGACTTGGCGATAACGGGCGTTTCCGGACGTCCGAAAGTGGGGTATCGCATCGACGAACTAATTGCCGCGATCGAAAGATTCCTCGGATGGGACGTCAAAACAAACGCGTTCCTCGTTGGAGTCGGTAATCTTGGTTCCGCCATTCTCAACTATGCCGGGTTTGTCGAACACGGGTTAAAAATTGTCGGAGTCTTTGACGCTAATCCCAATCTTTTTGGAAAAGTCATTAACGAACGAACAATTCGTCCCTTTGCAACGATCGTCGAACGAGCGACCGAACTCAAAAAAAAGGGAATAAACGTCGATATGGGCGTCGTCACCGTCCCGGCGCGCGCGGCGCAAGACGTCGCGGATCGTCTTGTGCAAATTGGAGTTCGCGCTATTTGGAACTACGCCCCGGCGCAGTTGGAACTACCTGAAAACGTCGTCTGTGAAAACGTCAAATTGTCCGAAAGTTTCGCCGTGCTTACCAATCGATTGCGCGTACTCGGTTAAATCGTCAAAAACGTTTTAATACTACTCTTTTCTACAAAAAAACTCTTGATTTTTCTCGCTTTTTTTGCTAAAATGCGCGCGCGGTAGCTTGGCGCGTCCTTATTATTATTTGCAGTTCGAGACGCGAACGCGTCCTGTTGGCGAAAGGAAGCAAGTTATGTCGATACGTCGAAAATATTTGCCCGCGTTCGTTTTGGTCGCGTTAGCGATCGTCGCGACGTTGCACACGAAATTCTTTCTCCAAGGCGAAACTGCGGATTCGTATCTAAATTCCTCCCAAGGTTTGGCTTCCAGACGAACCGACGATTCAACGCAAACGTCGAGCGGCGCAGGGCGTTCGGGCGATTCGCTAGAGGTCGTCTATCCGACTCTTGCCAATCTTTTTCCGCAAGGAGATTGGCGACGCACGTCGGGTAATTTCTTGACGCTTGGCGACGACGAAGGCTTTTTTATTTTCAAAGGCGAACCTTTCCTTTCCGAAGACGGAACGACGGCAACGTTTAACGCTTGCACCTTGGTTGCCTTGCCCCCTAAAAAAGACGGAACAACCGACGAAGAACGTTATTTGTCTGCTTTTGTCTTCGAATCGAACGAATACGTTTCGTTGACTTTGGAACGTTCGTTGGCGGATTTCACTAAATTACAAGCGAGCGACTTTGGAATTTCCAGCGTTAAGGAAGGACGCGTTCAAGGGGAAATTATCCTTCGTTCCGCAATGGGTACCGCCGATCCAGAAGACGATTTTGAACTTCGCGCGCGCGACGTCGTGTTTAACACGCATCAAATCGTCGCAAATCTGGAAGCGTCCCTTCGATACGGAAGGAATTCCTGCTCGGGGCGCAGACTAACGATCGATCTCGATATTCCGTCGCGCTTGACGACGCGAAACGGCAAGCGTTCTCGTAGCGCGGCGTTAGAGAATCCGATTCTACAAAAAGTCGAAGAACTGGTCGAAGAAGGCAACATTGGAGGCGGATTTTCGCTCAAATCGATTCAACTTGCCGAAATAACCGACTGCTTCCGCTATTACTACAAGGAGCCTAGCTCGTCAAAACAAAACGCGTCACCAAACGACGAACAAAATTCTTTCGACGATCCGTATCTTGAAATACGTTGTAATCGAGGCGTCTTTTTCTCGTCGATACCGAGCGTTATTGGAGGATGGTGCGCGCGATTCAATAAAGGCGTCGATCTTGTCTCCTATCGAGACGGCGTAAAATCGGAACAAGCGCTTTGCGAAACGCTCTATTTATATCTTCAAGACCCGGAAGTCGAACAATTGGCGTCGTCAAGCGCCGAAGCTAAAGAACGACTGCAAAGAAAAAAAGTAACCGGCTCCTTAGCAAAACTTGAACCGACGACGATACGCGCGCTAAAAAAGAATTCCGACGACGCGACAAACGAGGCTCCGCAAGTGGAAGCGCGTCTCGAAACGCAAAAAATAATATTAAAAACTAACGAAATTATGTACGACGTCCGTGAAAGACGACTTGTCTTAGCCGGTACGAAATCGCAACAAACGCGCGTCTACTCTTCGGACGAACTGGATTCAGTCGGCGAATTGAAACGTTTGGATTTTAGAGCGGAATCAGTGCAGGCGCAACTCTCCGAACAAAATACTCTGGAAACAATCTTTGCCGGAGAAAACGGAAAACTGACTACGGAATTTGAAAGCGACGCGGGCGAGAAACGCAAATTGAACGTAACGTGGGAAAAAGGGTTGCGAATTGCGCCGGAGCCGCAAAACGCGAACGTGTTCAAGTTAACTTCGTCCGGAGACGTCGCATTTCAAATGGACGACCTAGGCTCCTTTAACGCGAAAGAAGCGGATTTCTGGTGCAAAATCGATGCGCAAGAAGATTCAAAGCAAGAGAAAAAAAATCCTGCCTTTCAAACGGTCTCGTTTCTCGACAAAACTCAAAACGACGAAGAAGACAAAGGCGTCTCCTTTAAGCGTTTTAAAGGCGTCGCGCCGATCGGAGCCGAATTTCGAGGAGGCGTCGCCTTTGAAGCGGCGCGCGGAAAAGCGACGATTCACGATAAAGTCGTTCTGAGGTTTGCCTCCGATCTCAAAAACGAAAATCCAAACGACGAGGCGCCAACCGTTCCCCGATCGTTTTTTTCGGACGGTTCGCTTACCGGCGAAAAAGACGAGTCGCAATTTGAAATTCAGTGTCGACAAATGTCGCTCTGGTGTATGTTCGACGATTCCAATCAAAAAAACGTCGACCTACGCAGATTGCAACTCCAAGGCGACGTCTCGTTAGTCGAACGCGCGACAAACGACGACTCGGAAAAAATGAGAATTGACGCGGAAGTCGCGCAAGTCGACATGCCAAGTTCCTCGAACGCCAGCGTTCGCCTTGCGGGACGTACCGACGCGCCCGCTCTATTTCGAACAAATAATCTTGAATTGGCGGGCGCCGACGTTTTCGTCGATCGAGCGACGAATTCTTTTCGCGTTTTGGGAGCGGGCAAGTTAGATTTCCTTCTTTCTCGCGACGCGCTCGACGCGCGCCAAAAAAACGCAGAAATTTCGGGGTTCTTTGCCGACGAACCTATCGAAATTCGCTGGTCAAATTCGATGACGCTCGAAAAAAACGTTTTAAGTTTTAAGTCAAATCCGAAAGATCGCGTCGTCGTCGCGCAAAAGACGCAAAGTCTGGCGTGTTCGGAATTGCGTCTTACGCTCAAAAGCGACGTCTCGCTTTTTGACGGAGACTCGTTCAAACAGAAAGAATTTGATTTCGAGCGTCTGGATTGCGTCGGTTCCTTTGAAACGCCGGTTGAAATTAACGCGTATATAAACAATGGGGAAGAAGTACAAGACGACGAGATTCAAGAAGCAAGATATTACGCAAAACTTAACAATTTGAGTTTCTTACGCGCCGAAGACAAAATCGTCGCAAGTTCGGGCGGGGAATTTCGCGCCGCTATCCGTTCAAAGCGCGGATTGAAAGTTCCCGAGCAAATTGGAACGTCTAAAAAAGACCTACAAAAAGACGACGTCAACGACGAACGTTCGTTAAAGTGGGCGCTTGTTCACGCGAAATTTCAGGGGGAATTAGTCGGACTAACAAAACTAAGAGAAGCGACGGTTTCAAACGGCGTGAGAATCTTCGTCGGACAAGCGAACGAGCCAAACGTAAGCGTAGACGTCGACGTTCCAGCCTCGTTCACTGAAAAGTTCGCATTAATTACAGGAAGAAAAGCGAGCGTCAAGGTCGACGCGACTAACGCGACTTCAAAAAACGACGAAAAACAAAGAGCGATCGAAATAGAAACTCGAGAATCGGTCGTATTCAGAAGCGCCGACTTGGTGGGACGTTGCGACGCGTTGCGATATTCCTCGCAAAAAAACTCCGTCGTTATGACGGGTTCAAGCGTTCGAAAAGCGGAACTATACCGACAAGAAGGCGCCGGACGTCCCAAAGAATTGCTCGGAGAATTTGCGCGCGCCTCCTATCGTCTCGATACGGAAGCGTTCGAAATGGAGTCGTTCTCGCTCGGAGGAAACTAAGCGACTTTCAAAAAAACGCGAAAAAGCGCCGCGTCGATTCCGTAAAAAACGAATCAACGCGACGCTTTTAGCGCTATTGGGGCGCGGCGCTACGCGCTTACGCGTTCAACGATTACCACTCTTGCAAAGCGTTCGAACAGTCTACAAGGCTTCCAAGATTAGCTTCGACGACCGTAGGTCCGCTCGTTTGCAACAAGTCGGACGTTTCAAAGGAAAAAACTTGGTAAGTCGGCGCGGAATACGACTCGCGCGCCTCTTCGCTTCGAATAATTCGTTCGTTCATTGCGAACCTCTTTTATTTCAAGTTTAGGGGTTTATATTTTCAAAATATGGTCGACGCGAAAAACGACGCGCCGTCGATCAACGCGCCGCTTTTCAAAACGATCGCTCTAAAATTACCGTTGGAACGCCGGATCGTAAACGTTCGGATTCTCAATGTCGACGAACGCGTCTTCGAACAGGTCGTCGACGTTCTCGAAGACCTCCGAAAGGAGGTCCGCTTGCGCGCCGCGCGCGCCGATCGTTTGCGTCGAATACGCCTTGTACGTCTCGCTCGCGCCGTCGAGATAGACGACTTTCAACGAAACGTCGAACGTTCCGTCTTGCGCGTAATAATGCGCCGCCGTCTGCGATTTCGACAAAT
>JAZUGM010000397.1:0-28687 GCA_045641205.1 Thermoguttaceae bacterium | reverse complement strand
CTATCCGTCGTTAAATCCTCGGCGTTTGTCAAATCGTTCGACGCAAGTTCAGAAGACAAAGCGTCCGTGTTTGTCGAGTCGTGGGCAGTCGTTTTTGCGCTCGAATCGTCGACTAACAAACTATCCGTCGTTAAATCGTTTAAATTATCGGTCGTCGTCGGATTGGCGTCGTTGGAAAGCAAATTATCGTCCGTTGCGGAATTATCGACCGTCGACGAAGACAAGTCGTACAAGCCGTCGGAAGACAGGTCGACGGTCTTCAATTCGTCGTCTTGCGCGTCTTGATAAATCGTCGGCGTCGAGGCGTATAAGCCGCCGTCGTCGCTCAACGTTTTATCGTCGTTCTCCGACTGCAAAACCGAAACGGACGCGTCGGGCGTCTTCGCGTTCGAAGAAAGGGTTTCGACGTTAGAAGAACCGTTTGACGCCGACGCGGAAGACTTCGGTTCCGAATTGTCGGCTTGGTCGAAACGAAGAGTCGTTTCCACGTCGTCGTTCTCGTCGAAAGAAATTTCGGAAGACAAGTCGTCTAAGAGATTCGACGCCGCAGATTCGCCGTCCTTTATAGACGAAAGGGAATCGTCGGACAGGGCGCTTGTCGACGCTTGGTTGGAGTCCGAAAGAACGGCGTTTTCAAAACTGTTCGTATCGCTTGACGCAAAATTTTCACTTGACGTTAAATTTTCATGTGACGCCAAATTTTCGCTTGGCGATCCGATCGACGTTTGTTTGGAACTATCCGACCCGAGGGACGCCGAGGCGTCAAAAGCGCCGTTTGCATCGGAAGCGTATCCCACGTCGCCGCCCGGCAATTCGACAAGAGGCTCTTCCTTTTTGGACGCTTCAGAACGTTTCTCCGACGGAATCGGATTTTCTTGCGGAATATCCGCTTGCACGGACTTGTTTGCAACCGGCGCGTTAGGCTTTTTGGCGATAAAAAGCCGACTGCGTTTCGCTCCGCAATATGAGAACGTCGCCAAAACAGAGATAATTAGCGCCGTTGCGACAACGAAAGGAACTTTTGACTTTTTTTTCGAATCGGACATCGTTGGAAACCTTTTTGCAACCGTATGTTAGTCGTCGCCGGTAAACGTTTTCTTTTCAGGCGCAAACGAAATAGACGGAAAACGACGGGCGTTTCGACGTCGCTACGCCCGTCGCGTCAAGGACTAGAAACGCTTCGACCGTTATTGTCGCGCCTCGTAATATTTTTTAATAGCGCGCCAAGCGTCCGTCGGACGATCCGTCGCGAAGGAAGCCACTCCTGCGTCCATCAACGTCGAGTAAACGAAATCTTTGTCTCCGTTGACGTAGAGATACGTTTCAAATAAAACGCCTCGTTTTCTCGCGGCGTTTCCGCAACGTCGCAAGACTTCGAGCGTCGGCTTGACGTCTTCTTCGGAACGTACCGTCGTGTGGACTTGAACAAAATCGAGCCCTTCAAAATTGGCGTCGCGCAGTTTGTTAAAACGTTCTTCGAGATTTTCGGGCGTTCCGCCCCAAGCGGTCGGCATCCAAATCAACGTCTTGGAACGAGGCGCGATTTTTTTCCACTGCTTCAGCAAACCGTAATCGGGTCCCGTCAAGCAGATTTGAGGATGCACGTCTTCCGTCGCCTTGGCGAACTGTTCCAGATCGACGTTTTTGAAATCGCAAAAGACGAATCGTTTAGGGTCTTCTTTCAACGCCGCGACGATTTCGTCGATATTGACGATTCGCTGTCCCTTGAATTTTTCGCCTTTGTAGGCGCCGACGTCAAGTTTGAGCAACTCTTCGTAAGTCAAATCTTTGACGCCTTGTTTTTTGACGTCTTCCGGCGCGTTGGGCATAATGCGCGCGAAATTGTCGTCGTGGAAAGAGACGATCACGCCGTCTTTTGACGTTCGCACGTCCGCTTCAGGGCAAACGCCGGACGCCCACGCGAGCCGGAACGTCTCCAAGGTGCCTTCGGGCGCTTCGTCTCCCATCCCGCGATGTCCCATTACGACCACTTCGTCTAGAGGAATATTGTCTGCGACGTTCCAATCTTCGGGCGTTTCGGCGTAAAATTCGTCCAACGCTTTCAACGCGACGTCCATACGATCGGCGCCAAATCCCATAGCGCCCAATTCGAGCAGTTCTTTGAATAGCGCGGCGTCCGTTTTAGCGTTGGGACAGGTTTTCGTCGGCCAAGGCATCGCCTGAAATTCAATTCCGCGCTTGCGCAGTTCGTCGCCGCGCGCGCGAATATAGTCTGCCGACGGCAGAAGTCGTCCGTCGGCGCCGCGCGTAACGTGCATATGAAAGCGATTAATTCCGCGATAATTTTTTTCGCGAAGAACCTTGAAACGCGCTTCAAATTGCTCGTCGGTCATTTGCCCAAGTCCCATCCAAAGCGTTCCGTCGGCGTTCGGACAAATCTCCGCCCATTGCGCCAGCAAGTCCTCGCTCCAAGTCGTCAGAGTAACTTGAAAGCGCACGTCGTAAATCGCTTTTGCCAATTCTTTCAAATCGACTTCTTTAACGTCGATCACGATATGACGCCTTGCGTCCTTTTTTAACGCGTCGACGATTTCTTCGATCGTCACGATCTTTTCGCCTTTAAATTGTTCGCCGCGAAAAGAACCGATATCGACGGAGCGCGCCTCGTCAAACGTTAACTCGCCGATCTTTTTATTTTTTATTTCTTCCGGCGCGTTGGGAGCGACGCGCGCGAAATTATCGTCGTGAAACATCAAAATACGCCCGTCTTTAGTGGAACGAACGTCGACTTCGGGCACGCAACCCATACTCCACGAAAGTTCCAAGGACGACAGACAGTTTTCCGGCGCCAAGTCGCCCGCGCCGCGATGCGCCACAAGAGTGAAGGACTCGCGCGGCTTATTGCGCATCGTCCAACGCGCCTCGCGCGCAAACGCGGAAGAAAAACAGGCTACGATTAACGAAGCCGTCAACGTCGCGTAGACAAAGGTCTTCTTGTCGAACATTTTTCACCTAAATAATTGCTCATTACTAGGAAACAAAGGAAGGCATACGGCGTTTGAACAGTCGAAGGATCGCTGTTTTGTCGTGAAAAAACGGTTTAAAACGCCGAACAAAACGACGCGCTTCGTCTTTCCGCAAACGAGACGACCCATAATAGACGCGCTACGACGCATTCGCGCGTATTTCGCCCGATCGGCTGTTCTCCTTATAACGGCGACCCTCCAAAGAATCTTTCAAATCCGTCAAAAGATTCTAGATCGATCCGATTCTTGCAATCGTACCATATTTACAGAAATAAGACAAGCGTTTTACGAGAACAAACGTCTTTTTTATCTAAATTTGAGTCTATCTGCGACTAAGACGCGGAACGCGTAAATAGGGCAAAAAAAAAGCGTTCCCGAAAGGAACGCTTCTATAACTACCCGACGAGGATTCGAACCTCGACAAAGGGAACCAAAATCCCTTGTGCTACCATTACACCATCGGGTAACTACGCGTAGTAATATAATTCTGATTTGTCATCGCGCAAGGGGGAATTTTTAAAATTTTCCGTTTTCTTGCTTGATTATCAAAACGCTGGAATCGGAATCCAATTCGTCGCCTTCTTTTTCAGGCGTAATAACGTTTCCTCCGTCGTCGTAACGAACGTCGGCAAGCGCCGTTTTTCGATTGGCGACGGCGAGTAATTTCATATAGAAATCGCCCGCGCTTTGACTCCGTTTGAGTTCCGCGTCCAAATCGAACGACGCGCCTTCGGCGTCGTCTTGACGACGACGTTCCAACAGACGTTCCGTCGTTCTTTTTTGCGCAAATTCGCCGCGATTGATTTCCGCCAACGCTTGCGCGACTTCGGGAAGGTAGCGAACAAAAACCGCGCGACGCGAACCTTCTTGTTTGACGCGTTCGCGACGTTTGAGGAAAAGCCCAAGTTTACGCCCGACGGTTTGCAGGGCTAGGCGCAATTCCTTTTGAATTTCGGGATAGGCGGCCAGCGCTTCTTTGGATTCGCTAGTATAGGGCGCCCAGACGCTTGCGAAATGCGCCATAATCGTCAGCGGACCGCGCGGAAGTTGTCCGCGTGTTTGAGACAAACCGTAAGAGCGCCAGTTCATTTGCATAATCGTTTGCGTAATCGCGCAAGCGCCCGACTGGAATTGAAGCGGAACGCGATTGGCGTAACGATAGACCGAAGTCGTTTGACCTTCCGAAAGATTCAAAGTTTGCAACGTTTTCAAAAGCGCTTCTAATTCGCGCGGCGTCAATTTAGCGGGCGAGACTCGCGCGCGAATATTCGCCGTTTTAATAATTTTGTCGGCGCCGTCGGAACCGATTCCTTCGAACGACGAGGTTAAAAATTGGCGTATTGTTCGCGAATCGCTTTCGGCGAGCGTTTCTTGCAGAGTCTCGCGCGTTATTTTTTGAACGGTGGGACCTCCTCCGTAAGCGAGACCGACCTCGATTTGAAACGGATTGCCTCGATATACTGCGGGCGGGCGCGTCGCGGCGACAAAGAATTCGCCCGGCACGATTTTACGCAATCCCGCCAAAATATTTTGTTCTCCGATCGGCACGACGCAATCGCTCGACGGGGCGGGTATTTTGGTTTTGGAAATCGCGTCGAATAGTTTGGCTACATCGTCGCGTTCCAACGCGCGCGGGTTCGCGCGCTTGAGCAGACCCGACTTTTCCAAGATCGCGTCGGCGACGGTCGACGAGACGCGACAAAAGGAATCGGTAAGAAATTTTTTCGTCGTTGTGAAGGACGTTTCGCGCGTCATTTCAAGCAAACGCCCCAATTCAACTCCGTAGGGATGCGGCTGAATTTCGACCGGCTCAGGCGGCAATTCGTGAACGGACGCCTCGTAATTTGCTTCGGCGCCGTCCGGATCGACGTAGTGGAACGTCGCGTGCGGATTAGCCAACGCGGTTTGCGCTAGGTATTCGTCGACGCTGCCGCGTCCGCGCTGGTATTTTGCTTCCAATTCGATCGTAACGCGCGTCCCGCTTGGAACGTCCGCCCAATCGAGCCCTTTTTCGACCAATAACCGCCGTCCATCGGCGTTTGCGGGAATGACGTCTCCGGCGCCGTTCCCGTTTAACACTTCCGGCTCGTTTGTTTTCGAATCGATGCGAACGACAAAATAAGTCGTCGGTCGACGGATCGACGTCTTGGAAAGAACTTCGAGCGGCTTGCCCGTCGTCAACAAGCCGTACATTCCGGCGGCGCTAATGCCGATGCCTTGTTGACCGCGACTCATACGAAGTCGGTGAAATTTCGATCCGTAAAGAAGTTTGCCGTAAATTAACGGAATTTGTTTCGGTTCGATACCCGGTCCGCAGTCTTGAACGGAGACGCGAAAGCGATTCTCGGCGACTCGATCGACGCGAACCCAAATTTCCGGCAAGATACCCGCTTCTTCGCAAGCGTCTAACGAATTGTCGACCGCTTCTTTAACCGTTGTGAGAAGCGCTTTGCGCGGATTGTCGAATCCGAGCAAATGACGATTTTTGGCGAAAAACTCGCTGACGGATATTTCTTTTTGCGCTTTTGCCATCGACGCGGCGTCGGAACGTCGACGTTTAGGCGCGAAAGTCGCGGACGCGCTAGGTGCGACGTCTGAAGCGGAATTTACGTTCGCCGACGGAACGTTTTCGGAAGGAATCGCGTCTTTCGCGGAAATTTCAGATTCGGGCAAATTCAACGGGAGTAACCTTTCACTTTTACGTTTGTCCATAACGACTATTGTTTGACGACAAGCGAGTCGTACCATTTGACGATCGCGTCGGCAAAGGCGTCGGGATTCTCAAGGGGCGGCACGTGCCCCGCGTTCTGAATCGTCGCGCGCGATCCTTGCGGAATGGCGTTCGCTATCGAATCGAGCAAAGACGCGGAAGACAATTTGTCAAATTCTCCGCCTACGACTAGGGTCGGAACGTCGATTTGCGCGAGTAAATCCGTCAAATTACGACGGCATGCCATACCTCGAGAACCCGCCGCGATTCCTTGAGGCGATTGGCGTAAGATCATATCGTAAAGCGACGAAACCACGTCGCGACGATGTTCGAGCGTCGAAGATGCGACAAGATTAGGAATCATACCGTCGGCAAGAGCCGCTATAGAAAGCGCGTTGATCGTATCCGCCAAATCTAAGCGGCTTTGAGCTTTTTCCGGCGCGTCGGGAGTCGCGTTTGAATCGCAAAAAATTAAACCCGCAAGACGTTCGGGACGACGGCGCGCAAACTCCAACGCGACGTAACCGCCCATCGAAAGACCGCATAAATAGATTTTAGCGTCTTTCGTTCCGCGTTCGCAAGCGATTTCAGCCGCAAGAATGGCAAGATCGTCGGCGTAACGCCCCATTTTAACGCGCGGAAAACCGAGGGAATTATGCCCGTTGGCGCCCAACGGCGTCATGCCAAAGCCGCGCAAGTCGGGCGCAACACAGAAAAAACGCGATTTCAGACGCTCGATCGCCTCGGCGTAAAGTCGACTGTCGAAGGGAAAACCGTGCGCAAAAAGAAGAATCGGACCCTCGCCCGCCGTATGAACGTAATATTCCGTATCGTCGACCAAATATTTTTTCATCGAACCAACCTTTGCCGAAGCTCTAACCGTCGTTGCGCGTCTCCTATACGCGCTTAAAACGACTTAGTTATTATAATCGAATTTTCTGAAGAAAGAGTCCCTAAAAGTTATTTTTCTATGAAAAAAACGCCAGGACGTCCCAGCTTGTTTATTTTTGTTGTTTTACTATGCTTGTAAATAGACTTAAAATCAGCAAAAAAACGTTTTATTTAAAAAAAGGAACGTTCGAGGTCGAAAAAGAGAACATAGCGAGGTATAATAATAGGAACGTTTGACTTTGCCAAATTTTTTTATGCGTCGAAAGGGCGTTTACAATGAACACTAACCAAGCGTATGGACGTCTTGTCTTAGGTTTTACGATTTGTTGTATGATCGTCGGTCTATCGTTAATCGTTGCGACTCCCGTTTCTTTTGCCCAAATTAGTTTCGGAAAAATGCGCGACGCCGCTGAAAAAGCAAAAGACGCGCCGCAACTCGAAGACGAGGAAGAGGCGGAAACGTTTGACGTCGATCCAAACGAAAAGAACGACAAACAAGCGACGACCTCCGCGAAGCCTTCGGGGCGGGGAACGCTTCGTCGACGATCCGCAAGTTCCGCTACGAACGTTTCAAGCGGCGTAACGCGCGCCCCGAGTAGTCGCGAAGCTCGCGCGATCGCCGAAGCGAAGAAGGCTACGTCGACGAACGGTATTGCGAATGCCGTTTCTGAACCGCTTGTCGACGAATCAAACGCGACTCCGCCTGCTGAAAACGCGTCTCGCGCGACGGGATCCGTAAAGATGCGACCGAGCGCCGATTCTTCGCAAAAAGAAAAGAAAACGAGTTCAGAAAGCGCTTCCGACGGCAAACGCGGTCCCATTCTTGGCAAAGCTGTTTCGCATAAATATCGCGCCGGTATGATATTCGCGGCGCGACCTGGCGGGGGCTGTACGAACGTTTTTGGTTCCGCGCCCGTCCCAATGGAATTTCCCGAGCAAAAAGTGAGAACGCTTGAGGAAGATTTTCCGCGCGTCGCGAGAGTCGATTATCGTAATTTGAAAGAAGGGGGCGCGCGCCAAATGATTTTCAAGATGCGCGAGTTGAAATCGGGGCAACAAGTTGAAGCGACGGCGCTGTTCGAAGTGACGCGGTATCCGCTTCTGCCCCCTAGCGAACCCGAAATTTATAAAATTCCCAAGAGTCCTTCGCGCGAAATCAAACGTTATCTAAAAGACGGACTTTATATCGAGTCCAATTCCAAGACGGTGCGCGCCGTCGTGAAGGAAGCGTTGCAAAACGTTGCGGAAGACGCGTCCGACTGGGATAAAATCGACGCGTTCTTGTCCTTTGTTCGCGAGAACGTGCAATATAAAGAGGTATTGATAGACAAACCGATGCGAGGCGCCTTGGCGGCGATAAAGAATCGCGAGGGAGATTGCGAGGATATGTCCGCGCTCTTTATCGCGATGTGTCGTTCGAACGACGTGCCCGCGAGATTAGTGCGCGTGCCGGGACATTGCTGGGCGGAATTCTATCTTGTCGACGACGCTAAAGAGGGATATTGGTTCCCCGCGCAAGTCGCTGGAACGGAACCTCTTGGCTCAATGCAAGACACGCGCGTCATTTTGCAAAAAGGGGATAATTTTCACTTGCCCGAAACGCCCGACGAAGAATCGTTGTACGTCAAAGAACTTTTTACGGGCAACGTTAAAGAAAACGCTCCCGACCCGATTCATCAGTTTATTCAGGAAACCGACGGACAATGAGAGAAGTCGATATTTGACGATCGCCCAAACCGCGTTGAAGTCGTTTCAACGCGGTTTTTTGTAAGCGTTCACGGAAAGTTATGCAAAGTTCCAACCGACGCGCTAATTTCCGAACAAACGTCGCGTAGGAACCGTCCCTTGCGCGGCGATTCAAAATCGCGCCGTTTTTTCGCGAACGCTTATCTTTCTTTATTTCTTGGTTGCTTGCTTACGCCGGATAAACTCAAAGGCGCAAGTATGGCGATAAAAAAACGCCTTTGAAATCTCGCGACTTCAAAGACGTTTTTTTTTAACGGTTCGCGTCAAGCTAAAAAACGACGCGAATTAACAAGCTCAGTTTTGACCCGGAAGTTGGAACAAAGGCCCGGCGGAACCGCCCATACCGCCCTTGAGATTTTCGGGCTTGACGGTTTGGACGACGGACGAAGGCGCGGCGGCTTCTTCTTCAACCGCAGGCTGCTCTTCTTGGAATTCGGCGCGACGGCGCGACAAACCGATCTTACGATCGGCGGCGTCGACGCGGAGAACCATAACTTCGAGTTCTTCGCCGACTTTGACGACTTCTTCCGGATTGTCAACCTTGCGATTTGCCAATTCGGAAATGTGAAGCAGACCCTCGAGGTCGTCTTCCAAGCTGACGAAGACGCCAAAGTTAGTGATCTTCGTAACTTTGCCCTTGACGATTTGGTTCGGACGATACTTTTCGGGAATACGAGAAACCCACGGATCCTCGCTGAGTTGCTTAAGCCCCAACGCGATACGACGGTTTTTCTTATCGACGGAGGTAACGACGCATTCGATCGTTTCGTTTTTCTTGACGACTTCACTCGGATGCGTAATCTTACGAACCCAGCTCATATCGCTGATGTGAAGCAAACCGTCGACGCCTTCTTCGATCTCGACAAACGCGCCATAGTTCGTAAGATTGCGAACGACGCCCTTGACGCGAGCGCCAACGGGGTATTTTTGATCGACCGTTTCCCAAGGATTGCTCGTCGTTTGCTTAACGCCGAGAGAAATCTCTTGCTTATCCTTGTTGATGCCCAAAACCACGACGTCGATTTCGTCGCCGACGGAGAGAATTTCGTTCGGATGATTGATACGTTTGGTCCAGCTCATTTCGCTAATGTGAACGAGCCCTTCCACGCCCTCTTCCAATTTCACAAACGCGCCGTAAGACATAACGTTGACGACGACGCCCTTGACTTTGGAACCGACCGGGTATTTTTCTTCGACGTGTTCCCAAGGAGACGGAGTCTTTTGCTTGAGTCCGAGCGAAATTTTTTCCTTTTCGTGGTCGATATTGAGAACCATAACTTCGATCTTTTGATCGATCGAAACGAGTTCTTTCGGATCGGTAATACGACCCCAACTCATATCGGTAATGTGAAGCAAGCCGTCGATGCCGCCCAAATCGATGAACGCGCCGAATTCGGCAATGTTCTTGACGGTTCCCTCGCGAATTTGCCCGACTTCAAGTTCGCTAAGAAGCGCGGCTTTCTTTTCAGCGCGTTCTTGTTCAATGAGCGCGCGACGACTGACGACGATGTTGCGACGCGCTTCGTCGATCTTAAGAATGACGCACTTGATCGGCTTGTCGATAAATTCGTTGATGTCGGCGGGACGACGAACGTCGACCTGGCTTGCGGGCAGAAAGACGTTGACGCCGATATCGACGAGCAACCCGCCCTTAATTTTCTTCGAAACTTTACCGTCGACGACGTCGCCTTCCTTGACGCGTTCCATCATACGCATCCAAGCTTCAATCTTGGCGGCCTTGCGCTTGCTCAAAACAATCATACCGCGCGCTTGGACGTCTTCGCCCGTCATAGTGTCTTCAAGTTCTTCGACCAAGACTTTGACGTGATCGCCCGGTTTAGGTTGTTCTTCGCCTTCTTCCCATTCGTTGACGGGAATCGCGCCTTCGCTCTTATAACCGACGTCGACGATGACAAATTCTTTCTCGAGACGAACGACGACGCCGTCGAGAATCTGATTCAGTTGAATCTCGGCGTCCTCGCCGTAATATTCGTTAAGTTGGTCTTCTTCAAGAACAATGTCTTCGACGTCGGCGTCCAAACCGCGGATCAGAGTACGATTAACCACTGAAAATATCCTAATTGTTAAAGCGTTTTACCCGGACGAGCCCAACCGTTCGTTCAAAAGTCTTTAAATATTTTTCGAATTTTTATCGAAAAAAATCAAAACGCGCTATGTTTTTGAGCGAAGTTGGCGTAAAACTCTTGAACGAAGTTCGAAACGCGCGCGATTCGAACCGCTCTCGGCTCGTCCCCATAAAAAACAAAGGGTTGACGAACGCGACTCTTGCGTTTTGCCAATGCGGAAAACGAGGCGGCAAAATACAACAAGGTCGCAAAATACAACGAGGTCGCAAAATACGTTGCGTTTGCCGCGCGTCAACGGACGCTTGGCAAAGTCGACTATATACAAACCGACGGGGAGCATTATAATCGCTATTTTGAAAAAAACAAGCGCAGAAACGTTGTAATCGGAATTTTTTTGGAAATTTTGTAGTTTTTTGGAGTTTGAATTGATATTGTCCCTCGTTTTTTTGTTTGTTTGGCTCACTCGAGACGCTTTGCGCGAAAAAGCGCGTCGTAAACGTTCCGAAATACGACCATAAAAAGACTTTGGCGTTTTGGTTCTATTTCACTTTTTAACGATCGCCGCCGACGCGCCGCTTGCGTCGACGTCTACTTTAGTTATAATGGACGAACTTTTATTGGTTTTGGCGTCTAACGCCGACTATTAACCGCGTTAAAAGAAAGAACGGAACGATGCCTTTTCCCTCCCAGCGGAACAGTTCGAGACGTATTACGGTATGCGGCGCAAGAACGCACAATTTAAAATCGATCGACGTTAAGATTCCCTATTATCGTCTAACTTCGTTTTGCGGTCTGAGCGGGAGCGGTAAGACGAGTTTGGCTCTTGACGTATTATGCGCGGAAGGACGACGACGTTACGCCGAGTGTTTTTCGGCTTACGCGCGTCAATTTTTGGACAATCTTGAAAAGCCCGACGCCGATCTAATCGAAGGCGTTCCTCCCGCAGTCGCCGTCTCTTCGCGTTTGTGTTCTCGCTTTTCGAACGAAACGGTTGGAACGGCGACGGAAGCCGACGTTTATTTGCAGTTGCTCTTTTCGAAGATCGGGGTTCCTCATTGTCGACATTGCGGACGCGAAGTTCGGCGCGATTCGCCGGACTCGGTAGCGCGCGCGTTGAATTCGTTGTCGGCGGGAACGCGCGCGTTGATTGCGTTTGCGCCGTCGCCTTCGAGTTTGCGAGGTTCGTTGCAAGATTTTATCGCGGAATGGCTCGGCAAAGGATTTCATAGGGTCGTCGTAAACGGGAAGTTCTTTGATCTGAACGAGCCGGGAGACGCGTTGTTGCAACAGTATTCCCTTGCGCGTTTAAAGTACTTGGACGAGCTTGATCCCATCGAAGACGGCGTTTTCCCAGGACTTGGCGTTCGGAGCGTTTCGAGCCAAAACGTTTCGTCGCGCAAAGATTCCGCCGAAGGAGACGGCGAAGACGCGGACGTTTTAGACGCAAGTTCCGAAAAGAAGAACGAAGGCGAGGAAAGCAACGAGGAAGACGACGGTTCGACGGTCGCGTCTAAGTTTATGATGTTGTCGCCCGACGGCGAGAATTTGCCCTTAAAGCGATACGTCGAGAATCTCTATAATATCGAGCGCCCCCAAGCGCCTCCGATTTTCTTTATCGTAGACCGCGTTGACGTCGGCAAAACTTCGTTTCAACGCGCGTTCGATTCGATCGAGACGGCGTTTGCGCACGGCGAGCAGCGTTGTTGGATTTTTGTCGAGGGCGATCAAGTATTTTCAACGCGCGAGCTAAACGAAGAGGGGCGCGTAAGCGTCGGCGCGCCGTATCTTATTGACGACGTTAAATGGACGAGAGTAGGGTTCAGTCGCAATATGCGTTGCGAGGACTGCGGAGTCGAAGCGCCCGAGCCGACTCCCAACTTGTTCAATTTTCGTAGTCCGACTGGTCGTTGTCCGATGTGCGGCGGCGCCGGTCGACTAACCGCTTTCGACGAAGCGCGCGTTTTTCCAAATAAATCGCGTTCGATTTACGACGGGGCGATCGCGCCTTGGAACGTGGGTGCGTATAAACTGCGTTTGAAAGATTTTCTCGAAATTGCGGACGAGTTGGGCGTGCGCGTCGACGTGCCCGTCGCCGAATTGACGCGCGACGAATTAGCGACGCTTTACAACGGATCGAGTCGTCTTGATTTTGACGGACTCAACGGTTTTTTCAATTCGTTGCTCAAAGAAAAATACAAGATGCATATTCGGACGTTTCTAAGTCGTTGGCAAACGACGCGCGTTTGTCCGATGTGCAACGGCGCGCGATTGCGTCGCGACGCCCTTTGCGTGAAGATTGAAGGAAAGAACGTCCATAATTTGACTTCGACCCCGGTCTCCGAAACGTTGGCGACGCTTGATTCGTGGAAACTGGACGACGGAAAACGTCGGATCGGTTCCGTTCCCCTTTCGCGCGCGCGAGCCAGACTTGCGTTCTTAAAAAAAGTCGGGCTTGGATATTTGCCCCTCGATCGTCCGATGAAGACGTTAAGTTCGGGCGAAGCGCGTCGCGTCGAACTAACAAGCGCGTTAGGATCCGATTTGGTCGATATGCTTTACGTTCTCGACGAGCCGACCTCCGGACTACACGCGTCCGATTCGGAAAATCTTTTGAAGACGTTGCGCGAACTACGCGATCGAGGCAATACGATCGTCGTCGTCGATCACGACGAAACCGTTCTCAACGCATCAGATCATATTGTCGAAATGGGACCGGGCGCCGGAGAAGAGGGAGGAGAGATTGTTTTTGAAGGAACGCCTGAAGAATTAAAGGCTTCCGCGACGTCCTTGACGGGAAGTTATCTTTCCGGGAGGAGAATCGGGGGCGGCGTTCCAAAACGACGCGTCTTTACCGGCGAGAAGGGCGACAAATTTATCGAACTTGTCGGCGCGACGGGTTATAATCTTAAAAACGTCGACGTCGTTTTTCCGCTTCGTCGTTTTTGCGTCGTAACGGGCGTAAGCGGCGCGGGTAAAAGCGCGCTGGTTCAAGAGACGCTTTATCCCGCTCTATGTTCTAAACTAGGCGGCGGCGATTCTGAAATCGTCGCCAACGGGCTTCCCTACAAGGAAATTCTAGGCGCGGAAAACGTCGACGACGTGGCCTTTGTCGATCAATCGCCTATCGGACGTTCGCCTCGTTCGAACGCCGTTACGTATCTCAAAATCTTCGACGACATTCGCGCTTTATACGCCGAAACGCCGGAGGCGAAAGCGATGGGGTTCGGCGCGGGTTCGTTTAGCTTCAACGTCGAGGGCGGACGTTGCGACTACTGCAAAGGGGAAGGCTACGTTCAAGTCGATATGCAGTATATGAGCGACGTTTACGTCAAGTGCCCCGTTTGCGAGGGACGACGTTATCAAAAGCACGTCTTGGAAGCGCTTTATCGCGGTAAAAATATTGCCGAAACTTTGGAAATGACCGCGCGAGAAGCCTTTGGATTCTTTCGAGGACAGCCGAAGATTCAACAGAAGTTAAAAAGAATGCTCGACGTCGGATTGGATTATTTGAGGCTAGGTCAGCCCGCAAACGCCTTGTCGGGCGGGGAAGCGCAACGGCTTAAACTTGCCGCGTTTCTATCGACCGCTAGAAAAGGTCCGTGCCTCTTTATTATGGACGAGCCGACGACCGGATTGCATTTTGCCGACGTCGTGAGACTTCTCGACCAACTGAACGCGCTCGTCGAGGCGGGCAATTCGCTTATCGTCGTCGAACATAACCCGCTGGTGATGCGCGCCGCCGATTATATCGTCGACTTGGGACCGGGCGCCGGCGACGAGGGGGGGAGGATCGTCGCGGAAGGAACGCCCGAACAAGTCGCCGCGAATTCAAATTCAAAGACGGGCGCGTATATCGCCAAAGCTCTTGGACTCCGTTGAGGATTTCACACGGCAATTTTAATCGTTTGGAGGCGCGCGACTTGCCAAAAATTAAGAATGTGTTATAATGAGGGGAATTTTGACGCGCAGGCGGCTTGACGAGCAAGTCGAGAACGGAACGCGTCGTCGTCGACGGGAAGAAAGATGAGAAAGAGAAACGTTATTTCGATTAAAGTGCAGAACGTCTCCGGCGTCCTTGCGCATATTTCAGGCTTGTTGGCTTCGCGAGGTTACAACGTCGACAGTCTCACCGTTAGCGCTACGAACGACCCGCAATTTTCGCGTATGACGATCGCTTTGAACGTCGACGACGAGTACGTTAATCAGGTTGAGTTGCAGTTGCAAAAGTTGCTTACCGTCGTCGATACGAAGATTCTTTCAAACGTCCCGAGAGTGGAACGCGAGCTTGCTTTGATTCGCGTCGCCGTCGAGCCGGAGCGGCGTTCGGGCGTCTTGGAACTTGCGCAAATTTTTCGCGCGCAGATTGTCGACGTCGCCCCGAAGTCGCTTTTGATCGAAATTTCGGGGAACGCCGAGAAGCTCGATGCGTTTCTTAACGTATTGTCTCCCTACAAAATTGTCGGTTTGACGCGTTCCGGATGCATTGCCGCTCCGCGAGGAGACGGCGAGGTTGAAGCGTGCGAATAGTTCGCGCGTAAATTCAATAGGTAAAGCGCGATAGGTAAAGCGCAAGCGATGGAAACACAAACGCGCGTTCTTGCGTGCGAAAACGGCGTAAAACAATAAATAATTTGCCGACCTCTCTCGATCGACGAGTCGCGCGTCGTTGCGCGTCGGTTCCTTTTCGAGCGAGCTAGGAAACGTTACAATCAACCTTTACGATAAAGGAGGCGGCGCAATGGCTGCGACAGTTTATTATGACAACGACGCGGATCTTTCTCTTCTGAAAGACAAGACGATCGCGATTTTGGGTTATGGTTCGCAAGGACACGCACACGCGCAAAACCTGCGCGACAGCGGTTGCAACGTCGTCGTCGGTCAACGCGAAGGTTCCGACAATTATCGTTTGGCGGTTGAAGCCGGTTTTAAGCCGGTCAGCCTTGAAGAAGCCGTCAAGCAGGGCGACGTCGTCGTGTTGACTCTGCCGGACGAAATCCAAGCCAAGCTCTTCCGCGAGCAAATCCGCCCCAACCTCAAGAAAGACGCCGTTATCCTCACGACCCACGGTTTCAACGTCCACTACGGGCAGTTCGACCTTCCCGAAGGCAACCGTGCGATTATGATCGCTCCTAAAGGTCCCGGTCATCTCGTTCGCGCCGAATACGTCAAAGGCGGCGGCGTCCCCTGCTTGATCGCGTTGGACGACAAATGCGGCGATCGCGAAAAGGCGATCGGTCTGGCTTACGCCAAGGGTATCGGCGGAACGCGCGGCGGCGTCATTCAAACGACGTTTAAAGAAGAGACTGAAACCGACCTCTTTGGCGAACAAGCCGTTTTGTGCGGCGGCGTCAGCCATCTGATCCAATGCGGTTTCGAAACGCTCGTCGAAGCCGGTTATCAGCCGGAAATGGCGTATTTCGAATGCATGCACGAAATGAAGCTTATCGTCGACCTCTTCTATCAGGGCGGCTTGAGCTATATGCGTTACAGCGTTTCAAACAACGCCGAATACGGCGACTATACTCGCGGACCGCGCGTCATTACCGAAGACACTAAGAAGGCGATGAAGCAAATCCTCAAAGAAATCCAAAACGGTCAGTACGCTCGCGAATTCCTCCTTGAATACCAAGTCAACGCGCCCGCCTTCAAACGCGAACGCGCGATTCATCACGAACACTTGCTTGAAAAGGTCGGCAAGCGTCTCCGCAAAATGATGAAGTGGATCGACGCCAAGGAGTTCTAATTAGAACGATTTCATTAGACGATCAGTTTGGTTAGTCTTTTGCGACCTATTGAGGACGCCGATTTAAGCGTTTGGCTTGAGTCGGCGTTTTTTCTAAGAACTTACTTTCAAACTTTTTCGTTTTTTTATTAGGGGAGTTATGCAAACGACGCGTTGATTTTACGTTTGCTCGCGTAAAATTCGCCGTTTGTGAACTCGATTGCGACTTTGCTATTATCGGCGCGCGTAGTCGCGCTTGTTTTGAATCGCATCGGCGCGGGGGAGAATCTTTTGAAATCCGCTTTCGAAGAAACACGTCTTGAAGAAATTGCAACTAGTCCGACTCGATTTCATATTTGTTCTTTTCAGAATTTTCGATATGTCTATCCTGTTATAAGTCGTCGCGCGCGCGGCGTTTCCGTTGGGATCAATTTGAGTCCTACAAAAATTTGTAACTTTCGTTGTGTCTATTGCCAAGTCGAACGAGACGAGAAAACCAAGTCGCTTGGCGACTGCCGTCTTGATCTCGACGCGCTTCGAACGGAGATTTTGACCGTCTCTCATATGGCGCGGTCGGGAAAGCTCTTTGAACAGGAACGATTTGTCAAGGTTCCGGCGGAACGTAGGGTTTTGCGTGATTTTGCTTTTAGCGGAGACGGCGAGCCGACGTTGGCGCCGCAGTTTCCAGAAGCGGTCGAAATGGTCGCGACGGCGCGCGAGGCGCTTGGGGACGAGTCGATTAAAATCGTCTTGATTACGAACGCGACGCGTTTACAGGAACCGAGCGTCGTTGCGGCGCTCGATTCTATGGTTAATGCAAACGGAGAGATTTGGGCGAAACTCGACGCCGGAGACGAGGCGCGTTTTCGTCGAATCGATCGTTCGCACGTTCCTTTGGAGACGATCCTTGACAACGTTCTCTTTGCCGGTCGACGTTGGGGCGTAAAGATTCAAACGTCGGCGCTCGCTTGGCAGGGCGTTAGACCGACGTCGACGGAAACCGACGCGTATTGCGCGCGACTGAACGCGCTCGTCGACGCAGGGGCGAGGATTTCCGAAGTACAACTCTATACCGTTGCGCGCAAACCCGTCGAAGTCGACGCGTCGGCGCTGTCCGACGAAGAAATGGATGCTTTGGGCGCGTTAATTCACGAGAAAACGTCGTTGCCCGTCGCGACGTTTTATTCGAAATAGCGTCTTGTTGAAGAATTTTTTCCACAAATCTACGTTTTTCTTGAGAACTGTTGAAATTATACTTGAATTTTTGCATACTATTGGTTATGATAAGAATCGGGAGTTGAAGGGAACGCGTTTTAGCGGCGTGAAACGAGCGGTCGTTTGTTGTAGCGTCGAGTTTTTCGCGTTTTGCGATTCTTCTCTTCCTTGTCGATCCGAACGACGGCGTTAGGATAACGCGCGCGAGTTTTTCGTCGACGAGTCGTTCGAAAATCTTGTTTTTTGGCCTTGCAACGAGGCGATAAGGAGAAATAAGATGCAAATTCAAGTTCAAGCGAGACATGGCTCTTTGGCGGAAGCGACCCAACAAAAAATTACCGAAAAGGTGGTTAAGTTGGGGCGTTTCATTGAACGAGTTTCGAATATTGACGTGATTGTCGATCTTGAGAAGGCGGACGAGCCGAACGTCGAGGTCGTCGTTGCGACCGAGTTGAAAAAAGATTTCCGCGCCGAGTATCGTTCGGGCGACTTGTGGGGATGTCTGGATCAGACGATCGACAAACTTGAGCAACAAATGCGTAAATTCAAGGAAAAATTGGTCGATCATCGTTGAGTAATAACGCGTTGATTAATGGCGTGTTGATTAATAACGGTTTTGCGCGTTTTTAGCGCGCGTGGATTCTTTTTTGCTTTTGAAGTCGGCGTCAAGACGTCGACTTCTTTTATTGGGGAGCGTTTTCGCGTCGTTTACGCTTTGAACGCTCGAAGAACGCGTTGGAAGAACTTCTCCTTTTTTCTGCTTTTTCTTTCGTTACGATCGGACGTCGGCTCTATACAAACGGATAAAATTAGTTAAAATAACCAACGTTGAGGCGTGGAAACGGTCGACAAGAACCGACGTCGGCGAGGCTGTGCGTCGCGTGGGTTTTTCCAGCGTAACGGCTTGACGTTTTGTCGACGCCTTCGTGAATCGTCGGATGGGGCGTTAAATGTTAATCCCTCGTCGGTTCGGATATTCCCCAAGCGGATTATTAGGAGCATAACGAATGAAATTTTCCGATTTTATTCTGGAAGATTCGATTATTACCGAATTGAACGCAACGACGAAACAAGGCGTTGTTCGCGAGATGGTGCAATCGTTGTACAAGGCCGGCGGCATTCCGGAGTCGGAGATAGAGAGTATCGTCACGGCGATTATGCGTCGTGAAGAATTGGGTACTACGGGCGTTGGGCACGGGACCGCCGTTCCTCATACGAAGCATATGAGCGTTGATCGTCTTGTCGGCACGATCGCCATCAGTTCCGAAGGCGTCGATTTTGACAGTCTTGATTGTGAAAAAGTCAATCTTTTCTTCCTTCTCGTTTCTCCTCCTGATCGTCCCGGCGAACATCTCCGCGCGTTGGAACATATTTCTCTCCAGTTGAAAGACGAAGCGTTCTGCCGTTTTATGAAACAATCTCATAAGCGCGAAGATATTTTGGAATTGTTGAAAGAAGCCGACGAGAAAGGTTATGGAAACTGACGCGTCCTTGTTTGCGTCGGTTTTGAGGTTTAAGGGAGCGCCTTGATGATTGTCAAAGAGTTGGTCGTACAAAACAACGCCGGTTTTCACGTTCGCAACGCTTCGATGCTGTGTAAGACGGCGATGAAATACAACGCGAACCTAGCGTTGAGCAAAAGCGGCGGATACGAGGCGGATTGTAAGAGTTGTCTCGATTTGTTGACCTTGATGGCGCCAAAAGACACGGTTTTGACACTGAAGGCGGAAGGCGAAGACGCCGAACAAGCCGCGATTGAAATTGAGTCGCTCTTTAAGCAAAAGTTTTTCGAAGACGAATTTGCGTCAAAGACGGAAGACGTTGTTGGCAAATGAGTGGCGCCAAAGGGTGAACGCCGACGGTTGGCGTTTTCGGGGCGGCGTTTTTCGTGTTGCTGTTCGTAACTTTTAGGGACGTGTTTCGATGCGTCGATTTGTTGCGCGCGTCGTTGCGCGGCGAATGAGTCGCGTTCGAAGCGCGTTTTTTTTTACGGAAATCGGAGCCGCTACGAATCGCGCCCTTGTTCTTTTTCGGGGCGGAACAGGCTCTAATTTTCGCATAAAACGTTCTTGGCGTTGTTTTTTATGAAAATATTCCACGGTATTCCCGTTTTTCCCGGCGTCGTGTACGCTTCTCTTGACGTCGTGTTGGACGTTGCGCTTCATATTCCAAAAAGCTTTGTCGACGTTTCGCAAACGCCAATGGAACTTACGCGTCTTGAGTATGCGTTTAAAGCGGCGCAGGCGAGCGTTAGCGCTAATCGGGACGCGGCGACCCGACAGTTAGGCGCGGAATACGGTTCTATTTTCGACGCGCACTTGATGTTTTTAAACGATCCCGCGATTCGTCGTCGTATCGAAACAAACGTCAAAGAAAACTGTTTTTCGGCGGAATACGCCGTCGATTCCGCCTACGATTTCTATGTAAAGACGATTCAATCTCTTGAAGGCGCCGTTTACGCCGAACGCGCGAACGACGTTGTGGACGTCAAAGAGCTTGTTTTGCGCGAGCTTTTGAATATGACGCGCGAAGAGTCGCGCGGAACGCGCGAACCTAAGATTCTTGCGACGTCGTGTCTTAAGCCGAACGACGCGTCGAAGTTGGATCGCGAGACGACGCTTGCGATTATCACGGAAAGCGGCGGACTGGGAAGTCACACGGCGATCGTCGCCGCCGCGTTGCGCATACCGACCGTTTTAGGTTTGGGCGATTTTCTCGACGAAGCGTGTCAAGCGAACTTTGCGATCGTCGACGGCGGCGAAGGCGTCGTTATTCTTGATCCGACGCGCGAGGTTTTCGAGCGATATGAAAAGCGCGTTAAATTACAGCAGGAGGCGCAACTTAAAGAACGCAAAAGGGCTCAAGAGTCCTTCGACGTCAAAACGAAAGACGGCGCGTCGATCGAGATCAAGGGCAATATCGAGTTTCCTCACGAAGTGGAAACGTGCGCGGAGATGGGCGCCTGCGGCATAGGACTCTATCGAACGGAGTTCTTGTATCTGACGGAAAACAACGGTTTTTTGCCCGACGAAGAGACGCACTTTGAAGCCTACAAACAGGTTCTAGAAGCGTTTGAACGTATGAAGAAAAAACAGACGGAACAAGCGACGCTCGAACTTGAAAACGACAAAAGGCTTACGCCGCCGGAAAAGCGGAAAATACTCGATAAAATCAAAGAACGTCGCGCGGTCGTGCGAACGTTTGACCTTGGCGCCGACAAATTGCCGGAAAGATTTAGATTCACGCGCGAGCCCGAGCCGAATCCGTTTATGGGATTACGCAGTATCCGGCTTTCTTTGCGCAATACGAATATGTTTCGCGTTCAGTTGCGCGCGTTGTTGCGCGCGAGCAAGTATGGAAAATTGGCGGTAATGTTTCCGCTCGTTTCGAACGTCGTGGAATTTCGTCAGGCGAAGACTATCTTTAACGACGTCAAAGACGACCTTGCCGACGCCGGCGTTCCGTTTGACCCGAGCGTGCCGTTAGGCATTATGGTGGAGACGCCGGCGACTGTCGTTACTTTGGAACGATTTGGTCCCGAGGTTGATTTTTTCAGTATCGGCACAAACGACCTCTTGCAATATACGACGGCAGTCGACCGTAGCAATCCGATCGTGGGCGGACTCTACGAACAGGAGTCGCCCGCGTTGATACGAATGATTTTACAGACGGTTAAAATTGCGAATCTCTACGGCAAACCCGTCTCGTTGTGCGGTCAGATGGGCAGTATGCCGAACAACGTCCCGCTTTTGTTAGGGCTAGGGGTGCGAACGTTGAGCGTCGCGCCCGGTATGATTCCCGCGATTCGCGAAGCGTGCCAAGCGTTTACAATCGACGAATGTTATGAAATCGCGGAAACTGCGCTTGGAAAAGAAACCGCTAGTTCGATTCGTATTTTTTTGAGGGACGAAATGAAGAAAAAGAAATTGATTCCCTCATACGACGACAATTAAACGTTTAATCGCGTTCTTTGCGTTTTGAAGAACGTTGGCGACGATTGACGCCGCGTTCTTATTTTGATAAAATGGATAAAATTTCGCGCGACGTCTTGCGACGAGATCGCCGCAGTATTAGCGCGCTGATTAGAAAACAATTTATTTGCGAGTTTTCCGAAGTCGCGTCAACTTTAACCTCGAAATCGCGCTCTTGGAGTCGCTTTTTTGCGGAAAACAGACGACGGAACAAGTTTTACGACGCGTTCCGTAGTTAAAACGAAGAGCGCGCTTCTTCGGAATATATAAGATTTTTTTGGAAAGGCGTTTCGACAACAGACGGGTCGAAACGATCGAACTTATGGTTCGTCGGCGATACAGACTTTGGTTCAATAAAACGGGCAACCTTCGCTTTATCGGTCATCGCGACCTTTTGCGCGCGATGGAGCGTCTTTTATCGCGCGCGGGTTTGCTTGTCGCCAAATCGCAAGGATTTCACCCTAAGCCGAAAGTAAGTTATATTTCGGCTTTGCCGTTGGGATTTTCAAGCGACGACGAGGCGATGGAACTTGTTCTGGAAGAAGAGCTTGCGCCCGAAGCGCTTTTGGCGCGTCTTAACGTGTCGAGCGTCGAAGGACTCGAATTTTTGCGCGCGGTTACGCTTGACGACAAAGAGCCGAAAGCGAGCGCCGAAGCGTTTTCTTACGAAATGGGCGTGCCGGAAATCCACCGCGCGAGCGTTCGTCGGAAGATTGCGCAATTTTTCGCGTCTTCGAGCGTCGAAGTCGTCAAAACGAACGGAAAAACGGTCGACGCGCGAGCGTGCGTCAAGGAAATGGATTTGCAAGACGAATGCCTGCGAATGACCTTGTACGAACGGCAAGGACCGGAGGCGGGCGTCAGAGAAATTCTGAATTGGCTCGGCTTGGGATCCGAATTGTTCCGTTCCGTGTTTCCGAATCGTTGCAAGACTTGGATCAAATCCGTTTAATAGGGCGTTTTGCGCGTCGTCTTGGCGCGTGAGAAGGCTTTTCCTTGCCCCTTTTCGTCTAGGAAAGTATTGTTATGTCTCAAAAAATGCTGATCAACGCCCGACAGCCCGAAGAATATCGGATTGCGGTCGTCGATAACGACGCGCTCGAAGAATTGTACGTTGAGCGCACGACCAACGACAATTACGTTGGAAACATCTACAAGGGCGTTATTGTCAACATCGAACAGAGTATCCAAGCGGCGTTCGTCGATTTTGGCGTCGGACGCAACGGCTTTTTACATATTAGCGACGTCGAGCCCCACTATTTCAAGCAGGCTCCTAATTTTGTGATGAAGGAAACGCCGGACGACAGGCGCCGTTTTGGCAAACGACGCGGCGACCGCCATAACGACGACGATTTTTGCGATTACGGACGTCCTCGCGTTAAACCGCCTATTCAAGACGTCTTCCAAAAAGGGGACGAAGTCGTCGTTCAAGTGATTAAAGAGGGGATCGGCACTAAGGGACCGACGCTTTCGACTTATATCAGTATTCCGGGGCGTTACCTCGTTCTTATGCCGTCGCTTGGACGCGTCGGCGTTTCGCGCAAAATTGAAGACGATTCCGTTCGTCGTAAGTTGCGCGTCTTGATGGAAGAACTGAATCCGCCTAAGGGCTTGGGATTCATCGTTCGTACCGCCGGCGCCGATAGAACGCGCAAAGAACTGGCGCTTGATCTCGCGTATTTGATGCGTTTATGGAAGTCGATCGTTCGTCGCATTAAGAATTTGCCCGGACCGGTCGGCATTTATGAAGAAAGCGATATGATCATCAGGACGATTCGCGACGTCTTTACGGCGACCGTCGACGAAATTATTGTCGACGAGCGCGCCGCGTTCGACAGAGCCAGCGAGTTCCTTCAAGTGATTATGCCTCGATACGCCGATCGAATCAGTTATTACGAAGGACGCGAGCCGCTCTTTGCGAAATACGACGTTGATCGTGAGATTGCTAAGATTCACAGCCGGAAAGTCGCGCTGAAAGACGGCGGTTCGATCGTGATCGATCAAACGGAAGCTCTTGTTGCGATCGACGTCAACAGCGGTAGTTTCCGAACTAACGACTCGCCCGAAGAAACGGCGTTTCAAATGAACTTACGCGCCGCGAAAGAGATCGCGCGTCAAATTCGTTTGCGCGATCTTGGCGGCGTCATCGTCAACGACTTTATCGATATGACGAACGAAGCGCATCGACGCGCGGTTGAACGCACGTTGCGCGACGCGATGAAAAGGGATCGTTCGAAAACGAAGATTTTGCGCACCAGTCCTTTCGGCTTGATTGAAATGACGCGTCAACGCGTTCGACCGGGGCTCAAACGTAGCATATATCGCGAATGCCCGTGTTGCAAAGGAGGCGGGGCGATCAAATCGGTCGAGAGTATGGCGCTCGAGATCATTCGTCTGTTGACTCTTGCGGGACAAGAGCCGCGCGCGTCGCAAATCGTGGTTGGAGTCGCCGAAGAAGTCGCCGAATATATGAACAACAAGAAACGTCTTCAACTGGCGCAGATCGAGTCCGAATCGAACGTTTCGGTCGTCTTGAAGAACGTTACGAACGTTTGGCCCGAACACTTGGAAATTGAAATTTTCGACGAATCCGGACGAAAAGTTAATTTCTCCAAGGAGGGGGCGCTTCCGGGAACGTTAGAATAAGGTAGAATCAAAAGGATATTGTTGTCGTTCCCTCCGTCCGCCTCAGCGGGCTGGACGCGGGGTTCCCGCACTTCAGGGCGTCTTGAATTTGGCGTCCGCGACGGACGCGGTTGCGTCGTCGTCGAAATTACGCGCGCCAGACGCTGGGAAGAAAACGAAACGGCGCTAAGCGAGCGACGCGTTAGGCGCGCCGCCAAGGTAAAATCCAAGCGAACGCGAACGACCGCTTAAGTGCGATTAGTCGACGCGGTTCGTCGGTTGCGCTGGATTCTAAATTCAATTTAAGGACGTTTAATATGTACGCTATTTTTAAGGACGGCGGACACCAGTACAAAGCTGAAGTCGGGCGTAAAATGTATCTTGAACTTCGCGATCTCGAAGAAGGCGCGAAGCTCGAATTGGACGAAGTTCTTTTGATTAGTAAGGAAGACGGCGTCGTCGTTGGACAACCGACGATTCCCGGCGCGAAGATCGTCGCGGAAGTTATGACGAAAGTCAAGGGACCGAAAGTCGTCATTCGCTGGTTCCGTCGTCGTAAGAACAGCCGCAAAAAGAACGGACATCGCCAGACTTACATTCAAGTCGAAATCAAAGAGATTGTCGAAGGCTGAGCCTGAAAAGCGCTTGTTTGACGTCGAGAAATTTGAAAAGTGAAGAAAGGAACGCGCAAAACGCGTTCCTTTCTTTTTTATTCTCTACTTGTAATACTCGCGTTCGGCAACGTTGTTGAATTTGCGTCAGATGCAAAACAAGAGAACGTCGAAAACTGAATCAAAAGAAATCTCTTCGAACGACGCGACGTTACGTTCTTAACGCGACCAAGAAAGAAAAAACGCGACGTGCAAAACGTCGCGTTTGATAGGCAAGTCTGAACGTTACGCGCTAAATTTCACGCGTAGATCATTCGCTCAAAATCTGTTCGGTAATGATCTCGATCGTATCGTCGGTCTTTTCCGGCTCGTACTTTTCGAGGTCTTCTCGCGCCTGTTCGACCTGTTCAAGCTCTTGCGCGCGTCCGTTCGCTTGGTTAAGCAACTCGACGCCAAGCTCCAACTCGGAAGCGCTGAAATAACTTTGAGGCAAATTATTCTTGGATTCTTGCTTCGTTTTAGCGGCAAGTTCGTCAAACGTCAAATTGTTTTCGGCGCTCCAAACGGCGGCTTGCAACGCGTTTTGATCGACTTCTTCATTGCCAAGCATCGAGCAAAGAACTTGAGTCGTCTTGTTGTCGGTGTAATTGTCGATCGGAACGATCGTATACTTAACAGTAGAACGCGGTTCTTTTTTGCCGTGTTCCAAGCAGACGGTACGAACAGATTGCTTATGGGTTTTGTTCGGGGCAATGGAGAACATTCCGCCGCCTCGACGACCGCCCATACCGCCCATACCTCCCATGCCGCCCATACCGCCGCGACCGCCCATACCTCCCATGCCGCCGCCGATCGATTGATTCTGACCGCCTCGGGAAGAATTGCCGCCCATACCGCCGCCGTTACGATTATTTCGACCGCCGCGTCCGCCTTCTTCGCCGAACATACCGCCGCCGAAACCGCCCATTCCTCCCATACCGCCCATCATACCGCCTCGACCGCCCATCATACCGGGTTGCGCCAAGAGCGGAACGCCCGCAAACGCGGAAGGCATATCGACGACGATTTCCTTGTCAGTCTTGTTCGTAACGCTTAGACTGCTTTGCAAGGAATTTTTCGGAATCAACTTTACTTCGACGAGCCCTTCGTCGATCGCTTGGAACAATTCAACCGCTTGCGAGGCGTCGACTTTTTCGTCGACTTTAGCGACTTCTTTGTCGGCGGCGTTCGCCCAAGCGCCAGTCAGCGACGCAACCGCCGCCAGCGATAAAATTAAATGGAACATGCCCGATTTCATTAGTTTCCTCCGAACGCGTATGCGACAAAGTTTCGACGGATATTCCTAAAAGTAGTTTCATTCAAATCATAGTCGCGATCGACGATCCGAACGCGCTTTTCTATGGTCGACGACGCTTTTAGCGCCGAAATCGCCCCATATCCCTTTAATGATAATCTAGCGCGCTTGTTACGTCTACCGTCGACTTGACGAAATTTTTAGTTTTTTTAAAAATTCCTCAAAAAACTGTCGTTTGCGCATATTTTGACAGTTAAAAGGGAACGACTTCAAATTCTTTCGACTCGACAAAAAAGGCTATTTTTCAACGACCGCGCGTCCCGTCGACGCTTCAAGCGTCAAAGCAAGGTAACTTTTGGTAATCGTATCGCGCAACCCCAACTTGTCGGCGAGCGCAAGAAGAACCGCGCGCGCTTCCACAAACTCCGCTTGGGGCGCCAACGTTTCGAGTTCGGTAAAGACGCCAAGCGAATCCACGACGTCGAGGGTGATCTCAAATTCGCGACCTGCAAAGACGGTTCGAGCGCGTCGACGCGTTTTTTCGACCACGCCGAACGGTTGGAATCCTAGCCGTTCGTAAAAACGAATCCAATCGTCGCGAGTCTTGTCTAGCGTCGCATCGTCGCAACCTTTAGACGCCAACGACAACTCGATTTCTTCGCGCGCTTTCGTCGTCGAATCGAGTCGCGGTCCTTTGAAAGTCGTCGCGAGCAAATCGCCGCTGCGTCTCACACGCAACGATTTGCCTTCGTTAGGAAAGCCAAGCGCCGCGTTTGTAAAAAAGACGTCCGATTCAAACAAAGGCGCGCCAAATTCGACGCCCTGCGCGTCTTTTAACAACGCTTCATAGGCTTGCGCGTTCTCTACGCGAAATTTCATTTCGATTTCAAGCATAGCGATTACGTCGACGCGGATCACATTAACGTTGAGAATTGTTCGTTGACGCGCAAATCGCCGCAATTCAAATAACGAATGTCGGTGATTCCGAATTTCATCATCGCCAGACGAGTCAGACCGACTCCAAAAGCGAACCCGCTGTATTCTTTCGGATCGATTCCGCCGTGTCGTAAGACTTCGGGATGAACCAGACCGCACGGGATCAATTCTATCCAGCCGTCGCCGCACGTCGGGCAGCCCTTGCCGCCGCAAAGCAAACAATTCAGGTCAAGTTCAAATCCCGGTTCGACGAACGGGAAATAACCCGGACGCAGACGAACTTTGACGTCGCGCTTGAAGACTTGACTTAAAATCGTCTTCATAACGGCGATTAAGTTTGCGACGGAAATATTTTTATCGACGACCAAGCCTTCGCATTGATAGAACGTGTTTTCATGGCTGGGGTCGACCGATTCGTAACGAAAACAACGACCGGGGAAAATCGCGCGAATCGGAGCGCCGAATCGCTTGAGCGTCCGTACTTGATTCGCGGACGTGTGCGTTCTTAAAATCAGCTGATTCTTCAGCCAGAACGTGTCTTGCATATCGCGCGCGGGGTGATCGTGCGGAATATTGAGCGCTTCAAAACAGAAATATTCAGACTCGACTTCAGGACCGTACAGAACGGAAAAACCCATGCCTTGGAAAACGTCCTCAAGTTCCATTTGCGCGAGCGTGATCGGATGCAACGCGCCAAGTCTTCGACCTTTTCCGGGCGCCGTCAGGTCAAGCTCGTTCGATTTACGACGCGCGACATTCGCTTTGAACGCTTCCGACTTCGCGGTAATCTCGGCGGCGGCAAAGTTTTTCAGTTCGTTGAGCTTTTGCCCAAAACCTTTCTTTTCTTCGACTGTCATCTTACTGAAGTCGGCGTTTTTCGCAAGCGTCGTGATCGAGCCCTTGCGCCCGAGAAAATCGATTCGAATCTGTTCGACTTGTTCCGTCGTCGTCGCAGAAGCAAGAGCTTGAACCAGTTGTTCCTTTATGTTTTGCACGGATTCACCCCCCGATCAAAATACCAACGTCAAAGCGCGCGAGTAAACAAACGCGCTCTAATATTATAACGCGCTTGTCAAAGGACGTCAGCCCCTGTTAGAAAGAATATCGAACAAGAAATAGAACAACGCGACGTCGACGCGTTTACTCGCGAAGAAACGCGCGCGTCAAAAACGTCGCGCAAGACGCCGCCCGCCGGATATGCGGACGGAGAATCGTATTGAAGAAAAGCGTCGTTATCGCGCCGCTAAACGCCGCTTGCGCGTTCGACGAATTACCAATCGGCATTCTCGCCCTCGAAAACGGCGGTACTCGCGTCGTTCATATTTCCAAAATAGGCGCTCGGAAGCGCGACGGGCTGATCGCCGCTTGTCTGCATCAAGTCGCTCGTTTCAAAGGAAAAAATTTGGTAAGTCGGCGCGAAATACGACTCGCGCGTCTCTTCGCGTTGAATTATTCGTTCGTTCATTGCGAACCTCTTTTATTTCAAATTTTTGGGGGGATATTTTCAAAATATGGTCGATGCGAAAAACGGCGCGCCGTCGATCAACGCGCCGCTTTTCAAAACGATCGCCCTAAAATTACCGTCGGAACGCCGGTCCGTAAACGTTCGGATTCTCAAAATCGACGAACGCGTCCTCAAAGAGGTCGTCGACGTCCTCGAAGACAGCGGAAAGAACGTCCGCTTTCGCGACGCGCGCGCCGATCGTTTGCGTCGAAAACGCCTTGAACGTCTCGCTCGCGCCGTCGAGATAGACGACTTTCAACGAAACGTCGAACGTTCCGTCTTGCGCGTAATAATGCGCCGCCGTCTGCGATTTCGACAAATTCTCAAAGCGCGACGTCGAGCCGTCGCCCCAAGAGATTTCCCAAACGGAAACCGCGCGTCCGTCCTT
>JAZUGM010000396.1:0-1636 GCA_045641205.1 Thermoguttaceae bacterium | reverse complement strand
CCCTATCGCCGTTATTGTCGCACACGCTTTGCAACTTTCCCATTTGCGAACTTCCTGACTTCCGAGACCGCAGACCTCTTTCAAGTCTTTAAACATTTCTTCTATGCTGAAACGACGACTGTATTCAAGTAATATTTCCTGCGGCGTCGCGTTCAAATCCGTCGATACAAAAACACTCCAATCCGAACTTTTAACGTCGTCGACATAGCGACTCAGAACCAAACGAATCGGACGACCGTGCGTTATTTGCGTTGTTGCAATCATTGTCTTAAACTCTACGCTTCTGATTCCGCCGTATTGCGGCAAACATTCTCTAAACGTTTCCGCTTGATCGTTTTCGATCCAATCTTTCATTTTAAAAACGGCGCCGTAAATACGGGGGCGCCCGCGTTTCGCTTTCGTCGGGCGTTCGGGTAGTTCGTAAAAATTCGTGTTCTTTTTAAATCGGGTAAAGACGACGACGTGTAGTTCGTCCATCGCTTTGAACAGTTCGTCGGAAACATATCCGCTGTCAAACGCTAGTTGAATTGGTTTGTCCGTTGCTTTTCTAATCGTTGCGACGGATTGTCTTACAAGTTCTGCTCCTATTTTAAGTTTCGTTTGAAACTCTGGTCGAATCGCTTCGTCGATCTCTTTCAAATTCGTTTTGGGAACGTAAAAACGCCAACGTAACGGCAGGCTAATCGTTTTCCATTTCGGATGTTCAACGATTAATGAAAGCGCCACCCAAGAATGTCCGTAGCACGTCGCTTTTTTATCGACCATATTAGTCGGATCGTGCATACGCCCCGCGCCTTCGATTTTGGATCCGTACCGTTTGATCGGCGAGTCGTCTAGCGCAAGTCGAACGACGTCTTCTTTTTGCAAGGCGTCCTTTAAAGCGCTGATGAGCCAACTTTCGTAGGCGCTTTGGATTCTTTCGTCGAATCGACCAAGACGTTGCAAATAACGATAAAACTTGCGGTAACGTTTCTCTTCGTTAGAGTTGAGTATCCAACACGAAACAGTTCCGCAAACGGTTAAGGCGGAGAAAAAAATCTCGACAAACCAAAAGCGCAACCTCTTGCTAAAGACGTTTTGGATCGTTATAATGAAGGCGTGCGAGACGAAAGTTTCGCGCATTTTAGGACTCGCTGGGATTGTAGGTTTGTTTTTGTGTTTTGCTTACAATACCAAACGAGTCCTTTTTGGTATACGTCAATTTGGTTGGATGGTCTCCTTATTTTTTAAAAAAGTGGGGAAAGTACAGGATATGAAAAAAGACGCGCAAAACGGTACGAACAAAACAACTTTCACAAAAAATCAAAGTACGGAATCCAAAATCACACGCCGACGTTTTACATTCAAAAAAACGCTTTTCTTCAAACGGCTGAAATATTACAAATTTTTTAAATTCTCACAGAAGCATCTACAAACCGATTATAACGTCGTCGTAAAACCATAAAAATGAACACGTCTTTTGAATTCTCGCTCAACAAGTAAAATCAACCGTCGATAAAAGCGTGTCATATTTAGGCTTAGAAACAGTTAAAATATAAATTCAGAATTTATCGCCACGTTTCGACGATACGTCATTCGGAAAAATACGTTCGAAAAACGATCGTCGATGCAGAGAATACTACGCGCCGTTTGAATC
>JAZUGM010000395.1:0-9913 GCA_045641205.1 Thermoguttaceae bacterium | reverse complement strand
TTTCAACGCACGCCGAACGATTTCCAAATCCGTACTTGGGCGTCTCTCAAAAAACTCAAGCTGATTTTGATCCTTGATCCAATCCTCTAGATCGTTGAAAAGGACGTTCGGATTGAAAACGCCTTTATAACCGCCGATCGTCCGTGAATTTGATTTTATTGGAGAGCTTCTCTGTTTACTTGAACGCCTGAGACGACCCGTTCCGTAGTAGCCAAGAAAGGGCGTCGTCAAATTACCGCCGTCGAGAACTTGTTGAAATTCTTGTTCTGCAAGGCGAGAAAAGGACGTCGAACCGCCAAAAGTCGCGCGACTATCTTCGCTTTCTCTGGAACAAGTTTGTTCGTATGTTTTATCGTTATGGGCTATTATGGCGGAAACAGAGGTTGGGTATCTTCGTTCGATTACGATACGAGACGAACCGTCTTCCTGTTTATAAGGAGTTTGCTCAAGGCGAACGTCGTTCTTTTGAATCCGAAGTTTTTCGTCGCCTCTGAGAAATTTGTTGACGTAGACGCTCAAAATAATAGAGAGCGCGTCAAGAACTTGCGTTTTTCCCATAGCGTTTCGACCGATCAACACGTTGAAACGAGAATTGAATCGAAAGCCTTGACGCTTGAACATTCGGAAATTTTCGACCGTAAGCGTTTTGATGATCATCGTGCGACCTGCGTAAAGATAAGGGGAAAAAACGAAAATTACAGAATTAACGTCGAAACGCGATTATTTTTTATCGGAATCTAACCCGCCGTAACGACGCTTTCTCGTTTGAAACCATTGAATCGCTTCCCATAGCGTTTCTTTGGTAAAATCGGGCCACAAGACGTCGGAAAACCATAATTCCGCGTAACTTAGTTGCCACAGGAGATAATTGCTCAAGCGCCGCTCGCCGCCCGTCCTAATAAAGAGGTCGGGATCGGGCGCGTCGCCGTCGTATAATCTTGACGCCAAATACTTTTCGTCGATCAATTCGTCAAGCGTTTCAACGCCCGCTTGACGCAACGCGTCGGCGCGTTTGACGGGATCGACGGCGTCGGCGACGATCGATCGCACGGCGTCGACCAGTTCTTGCCTTGCTCCGTAATTAATCGCGAGGGAAAGGGTCAGTCCGGTGTTGTTGGAAGTGAGGCGGATCGTTTCGTCCATTTCTCGGGCGGCGTCTTCCGGGATACGGTCGCGCCGTCCGACGACGCGTAGACGAATATTGTTTTTCATTAGCGTCGGTCGTTGGTCGATCATATAATGCTTGAGCAACGCCATCAACGCGTCGAGTTCCGTTTGCGGGCGCTTCCAATTTTCGTTGGAAAAACAGTAGAGGGTTAGACGTTCGATTCCCAAGAACGCCGCCCCTTCGACGATTTCGCGTACGACGTTCGCGCCTTGAATATGCCCCGAGGGACGGTCTAAGCCGCGATTTTGCGCCCAACGTCCGTTGCCGTCCATTACGATCGCAATATGACGAGGCATAACGCCCGACGGCTTAACTTGCGGGAAAGCCGAATATTCAACGGTTGAAGATTCCGGCGTCGCGTTTTTCGAGTTTTCTTGCATTTTTTCACGTTTCGTAATAAACGGGAACCAACAAAGGACGAAAAACCGCTTTCTTCGTCCGATTTGTCGACGTCTTTAGTATATGCTTTCGACGGCTCTGATGCAATAAAATTACGACTTTCCAGCGTCTTTTTTTAAGAATTGCTTGTTTTTTTCATATTCCGCGCGTATAATTGGGGTCGACGCGCCAAAGCGCCGTTTTTCAGTTTATCGCCTTGCGCGAATTTTCAAGGGTCGAACTAATGAACGTCAAATTATCGCGAATACTTTTTTTAGTCGCGTTCTTTTCTGTCGCTTTGACAGGTTGTCTGGAACGTCTTGTCGAAGCGCAAGAGCCCGAAAAGAGCGCCGAAACGAACGTTGAAACGCAAGTCGAGCGCGCTTGGAACGCCGTCTGGACGAAATTCTATTCGCCCGAAACAAAGTTGTTTTACGATTTTATCGAGAGTTACGAGCCGGGCAAGACGCTCGACCATCTGCCGACGCTCGAGGAAGTGAAGTCGCTCTATCCTCACGCTTGCGGATACGGGACGGGTATGGAAGACTGCGCGATTTCCGGGGGCGTTCTCCTATGCGCTTTGATCGATCGTTACGCGAATATTGAATTTGAAGGGGGCGCGGACGTTGCGGCGCGTCTTGCGGAAATCAAGCGCCGGGCGCGCGACGTCGCGGAAGGCTTGGAATTGCTTGCGACCGTTTCGGGCTCTCCCGGCTTTGTCGCGCGCGGGGTCAGTCCGAAGGCGCCCGGCGTATGCTATATTAATTCGTCGCGCGATCAAGTCACGCACCTGACGCTCGCGCTTTGGGAGTATTATCGTTCGCCGCTGATCGAGGACGCTTTCAAGCCGCGCGTCGCCGACGTCTTGTTTGCCGTCGCGGATCGAATGACGCGCAACGTAACGCCTGAAAATAATTTCGATTTTCTTTGTAGCGACGGCTCGCCCTGTCGCGTCGGCATTCAGCGAATGGCGAACGTTGAAGACCACGAAGCCGCGCGCTTGACCGCGATTTACGCGACCGCTTGGGACGTCGCCAAGCGCGAAGGGAACGAGGCGAAAGAGCGGGAATATTGGGCGTTATGGCGAAAATGGGCGCCGGAGACGATCGCGCAGTCGGCTCATATTATGGAAAACGAATCGTTGCTAAATCGTATGCCGTCTTACGCCTATTTGCAGATGCAAGAGTCTCTTAACGTTCTATGGCGCCTCGAACAGGACGACGAATTTAAGGCGACGCTGGCGAAAACGTCGCGCTTTATCGCCGAGCGTGTCGCAAAGCGTCAACAGGGCGCGTTGACGAAGCTCAAGACGCGCGACTTGACCGAAGTAGCGCCAAGTTGGCGCGCGGCGGGCGGATTAAACGGCTCCTATCGCGTTACGTGGTACGCTCCTCGCGAATGCGGCGAAATCGCGCTGACGATCGCCGCCGATCCTGCGGGCGGTTCCTTCGACGCGGAATCGGCGCGGGTTTTAAAGGAAGCGACGTCGACGCCCGACTTTGATCGGATTTCTTCGTGCGGCGTTTTTCATCTGCTTGGCGCTTACGAGAAAACGAAGCGATTACTAAAAGAGTAGGGCTTTACTCGCTCGTTTGGAACTTCTTGCCCTTTCGAGCGTCAAAAAACTGGGCGTCTTCGAAACGCGCGCTTTCGTTCGCGTTCGTTTCGAAGAGTTGGCGAAGCGTATGAAAAGGGCGGATTGATGAAAAAGCGACTTGGAAAGCGCCGGAATTGGACGGAACGTTCGAAGACGTTGCGATTTGAAAGATTAGAGTCGCGCGAACTGTTGTCGTGCGACGGGACGACGGTAAGTTCGGCGCCTCTTGAAACGGAATCGACCGTCGAAAATTGGTATTCCCTCGTTTCTTCGTCGATAAATCCGACGAAAGAAGAACAAGAGCTTCTTGAACAAATCAATCGTTTTCGCGCCGATCCTCAGGGCGAATTGTCGCGAATTTTTAGCGTCGCCAACGAAGACGACGGGCTGATCGCGCGCAACGGGCTCGTCAACGAAGCGATTAAATTAAATTTCTATCCGAAAAATAGCGTCGAATCCTTCCTTGACGAGTGGCGTTCGCTCGATTCCGCCGCTCCGCTTGCGTTCAACGCGGCGCTGGAATCCGCCGCGCAAGCGCATTCTTCGACGATGAAGCGTAAAAAGGAAGTTAGCCACGTCTGCGCGGGCGAGGCGAATTTGGCGACGCGCGTCGAAAACGCCGGATTCGTTTCGGGTTTGACGACCGAAGACGGAAAAATCGCGATTAGCGAAAACGTCGGAGGCGGATTCGCCGCGAATGGCGAATGGTCCGTCGCTTCCTATATTTTGGCGGCTTTTTCCGTCGACTGGGGCGTTCAGTCGCACGAACATCGCGACGCTTTAATCAACGACTCTTACACGGAGATCGGCGTTTCCGTCGTTCAGACGACGAACGCAATAATCGGACCGACGATCGTAACTTGCGATTTCGGCTCGAGCGTCGAAGGTTCTTCGACAGGCGGCGCGTATTTGCTCGGCGCGATTTACGACGACGCCGACGGCGATTATTTTTACGACGCCGGAGAGGGACTTGCCGATGCTTCGATTCTTATCGAACGAATCGACGGGGCTGAAGCGCCTCGTTCGGTTACGATCAAATCTTGGACCGCCGGGGGGTATCAGATTTTTCTTGCGAACGGGAACTATCGCGTTACGGTCTCCGGCGCTTCCTTCGCGACGAGCGTTACGAAAAACGTCTCGATCGACGACGGCGTGAACGCTAAATTAGATTTTTGCACGCGGGACGCGGGAACGGTCGCGCCGCAAATCGATTTGAACGGCTATGAAGAAGGCGCGAACATCGACGCGACGTTTGTCGAAGGCGCGGAAGAGCCCGCCAGTTTGCTCGACGCCGCGCGCGCCTCGATCGTCGATCCCGACTCGACTTATTTATTCGGCGCGAAAATCGTCTTGACGGAACGACCCGACGCGTTCAAAGAAACGCTCGACGTTTCGCTCGAAGGAACGTCGTTGCGCGCGACGTTCGAAGAAGGCTCGAGTCAAATCACGATAACCGGGACGGGCTCTATCGAAGAATACGAGCGCGTTCTTTCGACGTTGACTTATTTCAATTCGAGCGAACTCTGCGACTTGTCTTCGCGCGTCGTTTCGATTTCCGTTTACGACGGCGCCTATTGGAGCGAGGAAGCCTACGTAAACGTCGCGATTCAGGCGACGGTTCTGCCGCAAATTACCGTGTGCGACGCGATCGTTTACGAAGGGGACGGCGAGGAGACGAAAGCCGTGTTCAACGTCGAATTGGACATGCCCGCAAGAATGGACGTCTCTTTTACTTACGAGTTCGTCGAAGGAACCGCCGAGGAGGGCGTCGATTTTATTTTGCCCGAGGAACGCAAGGTTCTTATTCCGGCGGGCGAAACGAACGCCCGTTTCGAAGCGACGATCTTGGGCGATTTAGACCCGTTGAAATCGACCGGGTTGAAGCCGACCGAAAACGGTTTTGAAAAGGCGTCCCTTTATTTCTATCTTACAATTAGCGACGTTGCCAACGGATTTTTGACGAACGAGAACGCGTTGGCGAAGGGAACGATTATCGACGACGATTCGCCCGTCGTCTTGGGCGTCGCCGATCAGTATTCGCTTCTGCGAACGCTCGACGTCGAAGGGGGCGCGCGTCGTTACGTCTTTACGTTGTCGCCGGAACATTCGGGTCTTTACGCTTGGACCGCGTCGAGCGAATCCGCCCTCGTCTCCGTGCGCAAGGATTCGCTTGAAGGGGAGTTAGTCGCCTCCGCAACTAAAAAAGCGCAATGGTTTGCCGATCCCGACGTCGTTTATTGGATCGTCGTTGAATCGAACGAAGACGTCGAATCGATAATCGCGCGACTGGCGCCGATCGACGAGGGGATGTTTGTGCTTGTCGATCCTTTGCTTGAAGACGCCGACGAAGATTTGGTTCGTTTGGCGTGGGGCGACGAAGGAACCGATTTAACGATCGGCGATTGGAGCTGGACGTTCGATTCCGCGAATTGGGGCGGCGGCGCAAAATTCAGAACGACTCGAGACGACGTCGGGTTGGAATACGCGTTGACGCCCTCCGCGACGGGTACGGTTTCAACGGACGACGACGGAACGACGACGCTTGATTTTGACGACGACTCCAATTTGAACGCGTCCGGGAGCGGGTTCTCGTATTACGTTTATCGCGGTTCCGATTCTCACGAAGAGATTACGATCGCGGGAACGACCGGGGACGACTACCTTTATTATTCCCAAGGCTCCGGGTATTTGCAACGTTCCGACGGTCTGATTCATTATTTTGACGCGATTAACAAAACGCTGGTCGTCGGAAACGGCGGAAACGACGTCGCTTATGTGGAAGACTCCCGAGCGAACGATCAACTCGAGACGTCGAACGGCGCTTTCTCGCTTTACGGCGGCGGGTACGCGTTGAGCGCGCGCGATTTTGCGGAAACGCGAATCGTTTTTGTCAACGGCGGCGACGACGCGTATTACGCGCGCGATTTCGGCGACGACGTTCAAGCGACGATCGCGAAAGGGACGAGCTTTTTCTCGGGAACGTTTTTAGTCGACGCGTCCGACGAACAGGAAGAAGGGGAAGACGCCAAGGAGGCGCGGACGTACGCGCGAACGGTCGTCGGCGTCAAGAAAACGATTCTCGCGCCGACGTCAAGCATTGGCTCCGCGACGTTTTACGGCGAGGATTCGGAGAATTGGAACTACGATTTTAACGACGGCGTTTTGACCGTTTACGAATCCGAGTCGCGTTCGACGACGAATATTAATCGCGTCAAATCGTTCACGACGAAAATTTTGCGTTCCTCTTCGGAAGACGAATCGCCGAAGTTCACGGCGCCCGAGGGATACGCCGTAAGCGTCGAAGGAGATTATTTCGTAATAACGCGCGTTTTTGACGACGCGGTTTTTGACGACGCGGACGTCGCGACCGTCGCTTTGGACGCGGACGCGCCCCTTGTCGCGACGGGGGCGGAGTCCGCTTGCGTTCAAGACGACGAAGGCTCCGTTTTAGACCGCGCGGTCGAAAACTGGGACGTTCTTGAAGTATCGGAGGAACTCGCGGTTCCGTTGCAAGTTCCGACGTTCGACGTCTTTGAATCGATTCGAGACGTTTTCGCGTCCGACGAGCGAACTCGATTAGGCAAGCGCGCGTTAAATAAGGCGCGTTAAGACGCCGATAATCAAAACGAGCGACGAATAATTTGAAAGCCGTGTTTTTTATGGAGCGAGGCGCCGAGCGATGGACGAAAAACCGCGCGAATATTCTCCCGAATTGTGGGTCAACGCCCTAGGAATGAAATTTCGTTTGGTACGATCCGGCTCTTTCGAAATGGGGAGCCCTAAAGACGAAGCACGACGTTTTGCGGACGAAGAACCGCGAACGACGACGATTACCCAAGATTATTACTTGGCGCTCTATCCGACGACTCAAGCGGAGTGGCGCGCCGTCGTCGGCGAGAATCCTAGCAAACGCGTCGGGTTGAAACGCGCGCCGGTCGAATACGTTAGTTGGTACGATTGCGCAGATTTTATCGAGAAGTTGAACGCCGACGAATATTCGCTCGAATTGCGTAATTTTCTTGGCTCCGAGTGGCGTTACGCTATGCCGACCGAAGCGCAATGGGAATACGCTTGTCGCGCGGGCACGACGACGACGTATTATTTTGGAAACGTCGCGACCGGCAAAGAAGGCGCTTTTGGACGAGGCGCCTCGAATGAAAACGATTCCGAACGTTCGTTCGCGCGTGTTCCGAAAGCCGTCGAAGTCGGTTCCTATCCGCCGAATCCTTGGGGGTTTTACGATATGTGCGGGAACGTTTGCGAATGGACGCGCGATTATTACGCCGATTACGACCAAGACAAAAAGGTCGATCCGATAGGCGCCGAAGTTTCGCCGGAACGCGTCGCGCGCGGGGGAAGTTGGCGCAGTTTGCCCGAAAATTGCCGATCGGCAAGTCGATTTAATTTCTTGGGGACGTATCGCGGCGATAATTGCGGATTGCGCGTCGCTATTATACGTGAACAAATATAGCGTCTGTTGTTCTAATATTTCTTTTATTTAGCGTTATTGGCGTTAATCTTGTTGACAAATCGAGGCTTTAATTTACAATTAACGCGCCGACTTTGAGGACGCCGACGTAAACTTTGCGCCAGTCCGAGGAGAAGGCGAGCGTGGGAGCGCGCGACGACTTAATCGGCGCGCGTTCGCTGTTAATTTGTTGGTCGTCGGACTGAACGCAAGGGCGCCGAAACGTATTATGATTTCACGGCGGCTAAGCGCAAGGCGTCGACAAGAACGACGGCGATGTTTGTCGCGGTCTTCGCGCTTTTTGCGCGCCGGTCTTGTTTACGTTTTTTTTTCTTGCGCCTTTTGTTTTCTTGCGGCGGTTCGCTTTTCTTTCTTGGAACGACGGCGTAGGCGTATGAACGCGAAGACTCGAATAGCGGCTGTTTCTATCATTGTCGAAAAAGAAGGCGCGCGCGAGGAAGTTAATCGCTTGTTGCAGGAGTACGCCTCCTATGTCGTAGGACGTTTGGGGATTCCCTATCGCAAACGCGAGTTGAGCGTGATCGTCGTCGTGCTTGACGCGCCTACCGACGTCGTGAGCGCGTTGACGGGCAAATTGGGAACCCTTGTCGGAGTGAGCGCGCGAACGGTCTATTCTAAGAAAGAATTTGACGCCGACGACCTGTGATAAAGCGTTCTTTTTCCGATTGGTTTCGTTCGAAAAATCACCGTTCGAGCTTAAAGGTTAAAGAACGTTCTTGAAGACGAGTCTGTCGAGGCGAGATTGTGTCATACGATCCTAAATCATCAAAAGCCGAAGAATTTATCAACAACGAAGAAATTTTGGCGACGTTGGAATACGCCGCGCGACATAAGAGCGACGAGGCGCTGATCGATTCGATCATCGACAAGGCGCGCGCTTGCAAGGGGCTGACGCACCGCGAGGCGCTCGTCTTGCTCGACTGCGACTTGCCGAACAAAAACGAAGAGATTTTCGCCTTGGCGCGCGAGATCAAACGACGTTTTTACGGCGATCGCATCGTAATGTTCGCGCCGCTGTATCTTTCGAACTACTGCGTCAACGGGTGCGTTTATTGTCCTTACCATCTGAAAAACAAGCATATCCGACGCAAGAAGCTGACGCAGGACGAAATTCGCGCCGAAGTGATCGCGTTGCAAGACATGGGACACAAGCGCCTTGCGATCGAGACGGGCGAACACCCCGTCGAAAATCCGATCGAGTACGTCTTGGAGAGCATTAAAACGATCTACAGCGTCAAGCATAAGAACGGCGCGATTCGTCGCGTCAACGTCAACATTGCCGCGACTACCGTCGAAAATTATCGCAAATTGAAGGAAGCGGGAATCGGAACCTATATTCTGTTCCAAGAGACGTACAACAAAGAAGCCTACGAAAAACTTCACCCGACGGGTCCGAAACACGATTACGCCTACCATACCGAGGCGATGGATCGCGCGATGGACGGCGGAATCGACGACGTCGGTTGCGGCGTTTTGTTCGGCTTGAACCTCTATCGTTACGATTTCGTCGGCGTCTTAATGCACGTGGAACACCTTGAAGCGGCGAAGGGCGTCGGTCCCCATACGATTAGCGTTCCGCGAATTAGAAACGCCGACGACATTGAAGCGGACGCCTTTTCCAACGCGATTTCCGACGATATTTTCGAAAAGATCGTCGCCGTCTTGCGCGTCGCCGTTCCTTATACCGGGCTGATTATTTCGACGCGCGAATCTCCGAAAGCGCGCGCGCGCGTCTTGAAGGTCGGCGTTTCCCAAATTAGCGGCGGTTCGCGCACGAGCGTCGGAGGATACGTCGAAGAAGAGAAGGAAGAGGACAATTCGGCGCAATTCGACGTCAGCGATACTCGAACGCTCGATCAGGTCGTCGAGTGGCTTATCGACCTAGGCTACGTTCCGAGTTTCTGCACGGCGTGCTACCGCGAGGGGCGCACGGGCGATAGGTTTATGTCTCTGGTTAAGACGGGCAAAATAGCGAATTGTTGCCAGCCGAACGCTCTAATGACGCTTAAAGAATATCTCCAAGATTACGCGTCCCCGGAGACGAAAGCAAAGGGCGAGAAATTGATCGCCGAACAACTTGAAAACGTCGCTAGCGACAAAATAAGAGCGATCGCCGCAGAAAGACTCGTGAAAATCGAGAACGGCGAACGCGATTTTAGATTCTAATATCGCAAGCGTTCACGGTAAGCCGCCGCATTTAATGCGGCGGTTGGGGTTGAACAATGAAACCGCGTCGATCATACGCGACTGCGGATCGTTTTTTCTGAACTAGAGCGTTTTT
>JAZUGM010000394.1:0-5910 GCA_045641205.1 Thermoguttaceae bacterium | reverse complement strand
AACCGCCGCATTATATGCGGCGGCTTACCGGCCTACTTTTGTTTTGCACGGGCGCGCGCGTTTCCGCGAACGGTTACAGACAATAAGCCCCAAGAGGTAATTTTTAAAAAAATCCCTAGCATAAAGGCGTAACATAATGGAACGAAAAGAATACGAACTTTGGTTTTTGACGGGCGCGCAAACGCTCTACGGCGACGAGGCGCTTCGTCAAGTCGACGCTCATTCTCAAGTCGTGGTCGACGGCTTCAATCAAAGCGGCAAAACGCCCTGCAAGGTCGTTTATCGCGGAACGGTCAAATCGCTCGACGAAATCGCGTCGAAATTTCAAGAGGCGAATAATTCGGAAAAATGCGTCGGCGTAATTCTGTGGATGCACACGTTCTCGCCCGCCAAAATGTGGATTCGCGGTCTGCGACTCCTTCAAAAGCCGATTCTGCACCTCCATACTCAGTTTTGTCGCGAGATTCCTTGGGGCGAAATCGACATGGACTTTATGAATTTGAACCAGAGCGCGCACGGCGACCGCGAATTCGGGCATATTGCGACGCGTTTGAATATTCCGCGTAAAGTCGTCGTCGGATACTGGGAAGACGACGACGTTCAAGAGCGCGTCGCGACATGGGCGCGCGCCTGCGCCGCTTGGGACGCGCTCAATAAAACGCGAATTATCCGCTTCGGCGATTCGATGAACGACGTCGCGGTCACCGACGGCGATCGCGTGGACGCGGAAACAAAGTTCGGGTTCTGCGTCGAATATTGCCCGGTAGGCGAACTTGCCGCCGCCGTCGCAAAAGTCGCGGAAAACGAAGTCGACGACCTGATGAAAGAATACGAAACGCTTTACGAATTCGCGGAAAACTGCCGCGCGCAAGGCTTCCAGCGCGGTCAAGTGCGCGAAGCGGCGCGAATTGAAATCGGCTTGCGCGAAGTTTTGAAGAAATGGAACGCGCAGGCGTTTACGACCAATTTTGACGATTTGTTCGGCTTGAACCAACTGCCCGGCTTGGCGTCGCAACGTCTGATGGCGGAAGGTTACGGATTCGGCGCCGAAGGCGACTGGAAGACGGCGGCGCTCTTGCGCGCGATGAAAGTAGGCGCGGAAGGCTTGTCCGGCGGGACTTCCTTCTTGGAAGACTACGTTTATCATTTCAAGGGCAAGGGCGCGATTCTTCAAGCGCATATGCTCGAAGTCTGCCCGACGATCGCCAAGTCGAAGCCGCGAATCGAAGTTCACCCGTTGGGAATCGGAGGAAAAGCCGACCCCGCGCGACTTGTCTTTACCGCAAACGAGGGCGCGGGCGTCGCCGCAACGATCGTCGATTTGGGCGATCGGTTCCGAATGATCGTGAACGAAGTCGACTGCGTCGCGCCGGAAGCCGATTTGCCGAAGTTGCCCGTCGCGCGTGCTTTCTGGACGCCTCGTCCCGACTTAAAAACAGCCGCGTGCGCGTGGATTCTCGCGGGCGGAACGCATCACACTTCCTTCTCCGCCGCGTTGAATCGCGAATTTATGGAAGATTTTGCCGAAATCGCGCAAATCGAAGCGGTCTTTATCGACGCCAAGACGACGATTCCCGAATTTAAAAAGGAATTGCGCTGGAACGAAGCGTATTATCGCAACAAGTAAAAATTCGAGGTCTAGTCGCGCCGAGCGTTCCGCGTTTGGAGTGTTCGGCGTTTTTTTTCGCCGATTTTTTCATAAAAATCTTGAGAAATAATTTCCGACGTTCAATCTTTCTAAAACGAAACGTCTTCGTTCGACTAGTCGTCTTTCGAAAACAGACTTTGTTAAAATTTAATGAATTTGACAAGTTTTCTATATTTTAGTAAACTACCCTCCGATTAACTCGACGCCAGTAACTTCACTTGTTGAAACATAGGGGATAATCGAGACTGCGGAGTCGTTGAATGTCGATCGTAACGTCAAAAAAATGGGATAAGCCGTCGTTTTACGAACGGTTTTCGCAAAGCGTTTCCGGGATAGGACGAACGCTTGCGCATTCCGTCGCCTTAGCGGGTAATTTGGCGGTTTTTGCGTTCTCGACGATTTTTTGGTTGATCGCCAAAGGTCCTAAACGAGAAACGTTGACGTATAACTTTTATACGATCGGCGTGTTGAGTATGCCGGTAATTATGCTGACGGGCACGTTTATCGGAATGGTTCTCGCGGTTCAAACGTTTCCGCAATTCAAATTAGTCGGCTTGGAATCGAGGTTAGGAGCCGCGATCAACCTGTCGCTTGTGAAGGAACTCGGACCCGTGCTTGCCGCGACGATGCTCGCCGGGCGCGTTGGAAGTTCGATCGCGGCGGAACTTGGCACAATGCGCGTTACGGAACAAATCGACGCGTTGTCAAGCATGGGCGTGAATCCGATTCATTATTTGGTCGTTCCGCGTTTCCTCGCCTGTCTCGTTTTGATACCGGGTTTGACGCTTTTTGCCGACGTGATGGGCGTCGTCGGAGGCGCGTTTTTCAGCATTCAGTTGCTTGGCGTCGACTGGAGTTACTACTGGGAATTTTCGCGTCATACCGTCAAGATGTTCGATATTTTCGCCGGTATGTTCAAGACGGTTTTTTTCGGCGCGGCGATCGCGTTGATTTGTTGTCATCAGGGCTTTAAATGCGGAGCGGGCGCGGAAGGCGTCGGAAAGGCGGCGACAAGCTCCTTTGTTATGTCCTTCGTTTGCATTTTGTTCATCGACCTGATATTGGACGTCTTTCTTGACGCGTTGCGTACGACGCCCTTTTTGTACGCGTTGATGAATTCAATAGGGCTCGGCTAATTAGATGAACGACGACAAAAAGAAACGAGCCGACGATTCGGCGCAAGAAGCAAAACGCGCGGAAATAGAAGGTTCCGTGTTTGTCGCGGAAGACGGGTCAAAAAAAATATTGCGACGACGTCCTCCGTTGCTCGACGTCGACCACGTTAGCGTCGTCTTTGGGGAAAACGTCGTTTTACGCGATATTAACGTCAAGATTCGACGGAGCGAAACGGTCGCCGTCATTGGGGAAAGCGGTTGCGGCAAGACGGTTCTGCTCAAAAATATGATCGGATTGATCGCGCCGACTTCAGGAACCGTTCGCTTCAAAGGCAAAGACTTAAAACGCGCGTCCGACAAGGAACTTACGGAAATTCGTTCTCATTACGGGTTCGTTTTCCAAATGGCCGCGTTGTTCGACAGTATGACGATCGCCGAGAACGTCGCGTTTCCCTTGCGACAACATCGTCGTTTTATGAGACAGTCGGAAATTGTCGAGCGCGTCAATTTCTTACTCGAAGAAGTAGGGCTTAATCCGCGCGTCGTCGCCAACAAAACGCCCTCGGAAATTTCAGGCGGTATGAGGAAACGCGTAGGATTCGCGCGCGCACTGGCTATGGAGCCCGAACTGATGTTGTACGACGAGCCGACGACCGGATTGGATCCGATTATGAGCGACGTCGTTAATCAGTTGATGATCAACACGCGCGACAGAAGACAAGTCGCCGGAGTGTTGGTTACGCACGATATGAAATCGGCGATGAAAGTTGCGAATCGCTTGATTATGTTGTATCCCCAACCGAGATTGCGCGACGACGAGCCGCAAGTGATTTTTGACGGAACGCCCGAAGAAATCCAACGTTCGACCGACAGGCGCGTGATCCAGTTCATCAACGGCGAGGCCGGGGACAGAATACGAGAAACGCTTGCGTAAAAAAAACGACGCCTTTCTTTTTACGACGCCAAGTAGAAATTATTACGAAGCCAAATAGAAATTAACCGAGAACGCGCGCGGAAGCGAATTTGAGTTTTAGGGAGAGCGAAACGAATGGCTAGCCGAAAAATGGAATTTTTCATCGGAATGATGGTGATCGGAATCGTCGCCGGCGTGTTCGTGATGTCGCTTCTCTTCGGTTCCAACGGCGGCGTGTTCATCGGAGGAAACGCCGGTCGTCGTATGACGATCATTCTCGACAAAAGCAGCGGAATCAATCAAAATTCCCTCGTGTATAAAAAGGGCATTCAAGTCGGACGCGTTTATTCGGTCGAACTTGAAGACGGAATTGAAAATTCGCAAGTTCGTATTTTGTTCGAATTGGAACCCGGATATAAAATCTATTCAAACGAATACGCAAAAGTCAATCGAACGCTTTTAGGCGAAGCGTCGATCGAATTTATGGACAATCCGTCCTACGACGTCAAAGTCGACGGCGATATTCGAGAACTTACTCCAGACGACGTAATTACGGGTAAAAATTCCAACGATTTGGTCAACACGGTCAGTAATATTGAAGGCGACTTGACGGAAACGCTGAAAAATCTAAATACTGCCGCGCAAGGCGTCTCTCTGTTTATGCAGAATCTTAATACGATTCTTGGAGACGAGCAAGAACTCGCGTTGAAGAAAGAGCGGATCAAAGGAATATTTGACGAAATAAACAAGACTTTTAGCGACGTTCAAGGGCTTATTCAAAATCTCGACAATCTTGCCGGCGATAAAGACGTCGCGGCTAGCTTGCGCGAAACGGTGTTAAAAGCGCCCCAAATTATGGGTAGAATCGAAGATTTGACGACTCGCGCCGACAAATTTATGGTCAACGCGACGGGCGTTTCGGACGATATGCGAACGACCTTGGCGCGCGCTGGTCAGACGTTCGACTTAGTCGATAAAAACCTCGACAACGTAACCGTCTTCACAAATTCGCTCGCGGAAGACGGTCCTAAAATGATGCAAGCGTTAAACGCCAGTTCCGGCGATCTGAAAGTCGCGATCGGGGGCATACGCGGAGCGGTTGAAAATATTTCCGCGCTCGCGCAAAAATTGAATGAAAAAATCGACGATCCGAATTCGCCCGTCGGAATGTTGGCGGACGAAGAAGTCGGACGTTCGTTGCGAAACATCGTACTAAACGCGGAAGAATTGAGCGAGAAACTATATCCGATTCTTGACGACGCGCGCGTTTTTTCGAATAAGATCGCGCATCGTCCCAGTTCGCTCCTTTGGGATCGAACGACGACGAAAGGCGCGCTTTTCAGCGGCAAATACGGAAGTCAAAACAAGACGCCGACCGGCGGACTAAGCTCGCCGCTTTTCCGTCTAACGCCTTCCGGGGCGCAAATTCGCTCGCGCAATTACTACGCGCCAAGCGCCGACGTCGCTTACATGGATCCGACGACGCGCGCCGCTTATGAACGCGCGTTGGCGCGGCGTCAATACGACGCGATCACGCCCGAAATGGAACTTCGCGTCAAAAATCCCAACGCGGGCTGTTGGGCTTGGGAAAAGAGAACAAGTCGCGCCAATCGCACGCTCGGCTGTTTCTGGGATAAACTGACTTCGAAGCGTCGCGCCAAGACGCAAAACGAAACAAGATTCGCCGCTTACGACGCGTATCCCAACGTCGTCGCCAACGTCGGACAGCCCGTTTACTCGAGCTACGCCGACGACGGATTCAACGCCGTGTACGCGGGATACGACCAAGTTTGCAACGCGCAACACGTCGCCGCGTCTTGCGGAGAACTGCCAACTTGCCAAACGACGACTTGCGAAGCGCCTTCTTGCGAGACGCCTTCCTGCGAAGCGCCAAGTTGCGAAGCGGAGACTTGTCAAGCGGACTCTTGCGGCGCGCCAAGTTGCGACGGTCAAAACGCAAGTTCCGGCGGAGGCGAAGCCCTTGGCGCTTACGCGTCGGACGCGCCGCAAGCGTTGGGATTTGGCGGAGACGTCCAAGAAAAACCGGCTAAAATTCAAGAACTAACAAGTTCGACGGCAAACGTCGGTCAATTTGAAGACGACGGCGTCGCCTTTGAATACGCGCCGCCGACGCCTTAGAACGTCCCGTAAAGTTCCCGCCGTTTGACGGGAACTTCGCGTCGGACGGCGGCTAAATCGCTTGCGCCTCGACGCGTCAAATATTAGAATCTAAA
>JAZUGM010000393.1:0-3949 GCA_045641205.1 Thermoguttaceae bacterium | reverse complement strand
CTTGAGACATACCCAAGGTCTAATTTACTTGCGTTTAAGGTCGCGATGAAACAGCCGTCTTTATGCAACGCCTCCATAATGGGCATTATCTGCCTGTTTGAACCGTCGATCAGTAAAACTTTGACCTTACTATTGGCGTTCATTGGTCGCCTATAACGACATACTCTTTTGGTGGGTGGAATTAATTCTTCTTACGCGCCTATACGCAGAAATAAAAGACGCGTTTTAACGCAGACCTCAAAAGTCTCGCAAGCGTTGTAATTACAACTGGAAACGAATCCGACGACCCTCTTTCCGGCTTCAAGCAGACCGCGCTCCGTTCGACTCCCGATCATACCGACGGCGCCCGTGATTAGGATCGTTTCTTTCGGCTTCGATTCGTCGACGTTGGAATTCATTTTAATTTTCTTTGACGTTTGCGATTAGTTCGTTCAAAATCCTCTTTCGAATCGACCTACAACCGAAACTTGACAATATGCAAATTACCGTTTGCCAAATAATCTTCAAGTCGTACCTAACGCCCATTTTTTTAACGTAATAGACGTCTAGTTTGAGCCTCGTCGGCAAGACCAGCTTTTCATATTCGGCTTCGTCTTCGACGGTATCGCCGTATACGTAATCGTACAGTGCGGACGGACCTGACAAACCGGGCTTGACGTCGTTTACGACGGCGTATTCGCCCGCGCGGACGACTTCGACTTGATCGACGGAAGCGGGTCTTGGTCCTACAACCGACATCGAACCTCCGATTACGTTTAGCAACTGGGGCAGTTCGTCGATTTTTGTCGCACGCATAAAAGCGCCGAATTTGAACACGCGGTCGACGTCGGCTTTGAAATTCGACTCGTTCGCGTCCTTGGCGACGCGCATACTCCGAAACTTGAACATTCGAAATTCTTTGCCGTTCTTTCCGACGCGTCTTGCCATATAGAAGACCGCGCCTGGATCGGAAAGCTCTATTCCGAGAACCGCTAGAATCCACAAAGGAGAGGTTCCAATCAGCCCGACCGTCGCCGAAAGTACGTCGAAACAACGCTTCAGGAGAAAATAAACCGGGCTTTTATTCATTTTTTGACTTTTCATTACGCGCTTGCGTTTTGCTCGTTGCTTGTCTTTCGCGCGCTAATCGATTTCAACTTCTTCTAAAAACGCACTCGAAGGCTTCCGCATAGTCGCAACCTGCTTGCGCGCCGCGATACGCCGCCAACCCGGCGACCGCTTCCTCGCTTCTTGGATGCGGGTACGGACGCATTACTCCCCGATAAACTTTTAGCGCTTCGAGCTTTGTTTCGAGCCGGGCTTTTCCGATTTCCACGAACAAGTTCGGTCTGAATCGATTCTCCGCCGAGTTCAGCGCCCATTCGGTGGAAGAAGGCGTTTCCATAAACCACAACTCGCGCAACGGCGCGACGTCGTCGCGACGCTGAAAAATACGCGCCGCAGTTTGACAGGCGACGGAAGTTCGCACGTGGTCGTCGTTCAAATCCGACGGACTATGCGTTACGACGATCTCGGGTTGCGATTCCAGAATCGCTTTTTCAACGAACTGGACGAGATCAAGGCACGGAACGACGTTCATCTTGATATTGGGAAAATCGCCGAGAAAAAAAGATCTAAATCCCAATATTTTCGCGGCTTTTTTAAAATCCTCGCCTAACTCGTCGTCGGAAGGTCGTCGCGTCCTTGCAGCTACTTTGCTCGACATAACGCACAAATCCACCGTAGCGCCATTGTCGACGAACTTTCTAATCGTCGCGCCGGCTCCCAACGTCTCGTCGTCTGGATGCGCGACGACGAACAGTACTTTTGCACATAGGGATCCAAACTCGCGTAAAGACACAATTCCCCTCTCAAAAACGAAAAGTCCCCGCTTGAACCAATAAACATAGGAACGGATAGCGTTTCTCTGAATTTGTGGCAACCGAAGTTCGCGTGCAAACACAAAACCAAACTTACACGCCCCGTTGCAAATTTAACAACGAACCGCAGAAGTCCCAACACTCCTCGAGTATTGAACTCCGCGCGTATTGGCGCCTCGTTGATTTTCTACGCAATCCAACACGCTCTAACGTTGAAAATCTCGTGAAGGCATACGACTCCGCAAAATTCTTCCTACTTACTTGCCAAAGCAGTGAATAAACGTAGAATTGCATTATACTCGCCGCCTTGATATTTCAAGAGTTTGAGGATAACGAAGATACCAAAAAACGACTTTTAGTTAGAATATGAAACGATAGTATTGATTGTAATGGATACAAGACAGGTTTTGAGGCAAACGCTAACGGAAAGACAAACTTCGATTTTTTGCCAGAACAAACGTTAAAATCGTTGTTTTGGCGCAACTTGGTTCGTTCGTTTAAAGACGCGCTGTCTATCGCGCGCCGCCTACGCAACGATTTTTAACCGAGGTCTTTTCAAGATTTCATAACGTCGTATTCATATGGACTCTTGCTTTTTTGATTTTGGTTCTTTCGTTGCCAACTCGTATTCAGGTCTTTCTTGAACGGTCTTTCAGGACGGTTTGCACATTGTCGACGAAAGTCTTTCGGCGGTCGTTTCGTCTTTTTGACGTTTCGTTTTTTGGGGAGGTCTTTGAAAAGAAGAAACGTTAGAGAGCGGCGGAGCGACTGTAATCCCGCCTATCGGTTCTAACAAAGCGCGTCTTGCGTCTCTTCTTCGTCCTTTTACTTGCGGATCGCCGGATTCTTCTTTCATTTCTTCGCGTAACTCTTGAACCGTCATTTTTAACTCGCGTTCGTGTTTAAATCGTTTGAGAGCATAGTCGACGACTGCGAAGATTAGGAAAACGGCGCAAAATTGAAACGCTAGTCTCGCGAGAAAACGATAGAGGAACAGGACGATTTGCAACGTCGTTCCGTTGGCGAGTCCGACCAATGTTTCGGCGTCGCGACGTATCGCTAGGACGATTAAAACGACAAAGGCGGATATTTTGACGAGTCCAAAGAACGTTTGCCAAAGGCTGGAAAGAGAAAAATTTTTCGACGCGTTTTGGAACGGATCGACGCGTTTAAAATTGGGCGCGATTTTCTGCGGAAGGAAAAGGAAGCCCGATTGAAGAACGTTGACGGCGGCGGAGGAAAGAACGACGACCGCAAACAACGCCGACAATTTGCCTAGAATCAAAAAAACGATTTTTGAAAGGCTGGTCGCGACTTCTTGCGCCGTCGTTTGCAACTCGTAGGGCGAGGAAAGGGCGTTTTGAAAATAATCAAACGCGTATTCGGCTTGACTTCGAGACGTCGCGACTAGAACCGCGACGGCGGCGAATAACCCGGCGACTGCGATCAAATCTTGACTCTTGGCGACTTGCCCTTTTTTTCGCGCTTCTTGACGCTTCTTTGGCGTCGCCTGTTCGGTCTTTTCTAGTTCCGATTCCGACATAAAGCCCTTCGTTGTCGACGATTTTAACGAACTAATCTTCCTGAGGTCGTTATTTTATCTTTTTTGACGCGTCCTGTCGAGGCGTTTTTTGCTTCCGTTAAATTTTAGTTTATTTGTCTTGTTTGTCAAAAGACGAAATTTTTGAGAAAAAACAAAACAACCCCTTGAAAGGTTGAAAAGTTACGATAGAATCTTGTCCGTAACTTGTGAACGCGAAGTTTGCACGGTTGCTTGGCGTCGTAGCTCAATTGGTTAGAGTCCCGGACTGTCGATCCGGTGGTTGCGGGTTCGATTCCCGTCGACGTCGTTTCCTTTTGTGGGAGTAGTATTTGGCGTTGTAGCTCAATTGGTTAGAGTCCCGGACTGTCGATCCGGTGGTTGCGGGTTCGATTCCCGTCAACGTCGTTTTTTGCCAAATATATGGCGTCGTAGCTCAATTGGTTAGAGTCCCGGACTGTCGATCCGGTGGTTGCGGGTTCGATTCCCGTCGACGTCGTTTAAGCCGCTTTTTAGCGGCTTTTTTTGTTTCTTGCGCGTGTTTGTTTCT
>JAZUGM010000392.1:0-68255 GCA_045641205.1 Thermoguttaceae bacterium | reverse complement strand
CGACTGGTGATAGTCGACTTTAGCTTCCGGATCGGTCGGTCCGTTGCCGACTTCAGGCCAAGCGACTTCGCGAGTAACGCGATCGAGTCCGTCCGGATAATTCAGAGCGCCGGTCGGGTCGACGATTCCGATGCCACCGTTAAACCAAGCGTGGTGTCCGACGGCGCAGAACATCACTTTCGAGCTGTTCGGAATCGCGCGCGCTTCGCTCAAGACGTCGGGCCAAGTCGATTGATTGCCGTAGAACGTTTGTTCGTTCGTGCCGTCGGGATTCATCGTCCAGAGGGATTGAACGCGCCATAGCGCCTTGTCGGTGTATTCCCAGCGCGTGAAAATAACGCGTCCGTCGTTCATCATCGAGGGCAAATATTCGGGCTCGCCGTTCGCGGAAATAACGTAAATATTTTTCCCGTCGGAATCGCAACGGGAAACGGCGAAGGAATGCGTCATCGGCATACAACGCACGTAACTGTGCTGTCGACTCGAGCAGAACGTAATTTTTCCGTCGGGCGTGTAGATCGGGTCGAGGTCGTCGTAATCGCCGAACGTAAGCTGTTTGAATTCGCTTCCGTCAAGATTGCACTCGTAAAGATGGAACGATTTGTCGCCCTTCGGCTGGAAGCTAAGGAGCAACTTTTTGCAGTCGTAGGAGACGTCGGGACGCCAGAAAGAACCCTCGCGATCCTTGAGAACGTCGACGACTTCGCCGCCGGGGTTGAGTCCGACGATAAGGAGACGTCCGCCCGGCTCCGCCATAAAGCCGTTTCGGTGTCGCGCTTCATGCCCCCATTCGTCGGTGGCGTCGCCCGGCTTTCCTTTCGGATAGGGATTGTCGATAAGGACGATTTTATCGAAATTAATCAAGGGGTTCTTGAACGTAATTTCTCGCTTGATTTTTCGCACCGCCAAATAGAGATCTTTGGCGTTTTCGGGCGATTCTTGCGCGGCGTCGATTTTCTTTTCGAGTTCGTCAAGCGCGGCAAGATCGGCGTCAAACTCGGGCGCGTCGTCAAGATCGCTCAGACGATCAGCTAAGTCGCGCGCGTATCCAATTTCCAACTTGGCTTTTTCAAAGGTCGGTTCGTCGTCGCACTGGAAGAGCCATTCGGTTTCCAGTTGTTTCAACCCTTCGGGCGTGATTTCGTCGGCGTTCAGAAAGGTCGCTCCCAGCAGGAAGACGCACAAGAACGCAAGCGTCGTTTTTTTCATTTGCTTTTCCTTAAAACGAATATTGATAGGCAAACGTCGACTTTCGCCTCGTTACAGACTCCGCGCGACGTTATTAACCGTTTTATCGAGGTAGACGAAGAAACGATGGAACGAACGTTTTAATTATTGTTCGCTCGTTCCGACGTCGTCGTTTACGCTTGAATTTTTAATTTTGTCGAGCGCGTCTTGCGCCCAGACTTTTTCTCCATACAAGACGCGCGCGGCGTTTTGAATTTGTTCCGCGCGTTTCGGATCGTCTCCTTGCAGATTTTCCGCCGTGAGGAGCCGATCATTAAGCAAAGCGAGATCGGCGCGACGCGCCTTCGTTTGCTCTTTGCGCAACGTCGCCAAACGACGTTTAGCGACGGCGACCAGTTGTTTTGTCAAGGTCGAAGCGGGCGGAATTTCGGCGTTCCACGTTTGCCACGCGTTGGGACGCGTCTCTTTGGGCGCGGTTGACGTCGCGTTTCTAACGACGTCTAATTCGAGAATCGATTCGAACGATTCGTCTTCAATTTCAAGATCGGTCGAGTCGGTTCCAAAGAAATCAACGAAGGCGCGCAATTTTTTTTCGCCGCGATCCCAGTCTTCCAACGAAACGCGCCTTGCGTCCAAGTAGACGCGTTCCAGCGGTTGCGCCGATTCGTCTCGTCCGTGCGTTTGCGCTAATCGTTCTAGGCGTTGTTCTAGTTCGTCGATTTCCAGTTCGCACATAAAAAAACGCAACTTTGTCGAACGCCGATCGTTTGGATAGAGGTCGAGAAAGGTTTTCGCGTCCTTAGACACGCGACGCAAGGACGATTGAAAATCTTTGTTCGAACTATGATTCATCACGTCGTCGATTTTGAGATACAACGCGTCGGCGGAGGGAGCGCGGAGCGCGTTGACTAACAACATAATCGTCAACGCGAGAACGACGCCGAGTCCAATAACGCGAAATTGCGCGTAGAGAGACGCGCGACGCGTTTCCGAAGTCGGCAATTCGCCAAGTTCCTCTTCGTCGACGACCGTAAATCGCGATTTTTTAAAATTTTCAATGGGAATCGCTTGAACTTCGCTTGAATCCGTCTCTTCCGTTGCGCGCGCGTTTGAAGTTGAAACGAAGGACGCGCTACGATTTTCGACGCTTTTGGATTCTTTATGAAGGGGCGTGGATTCGACGAACCTGGAGTCGACGAACGTTTCCGCCTCCGTCGTCGCTTTACGGCGCGCCGCGATTTTAGCGTTTGCGTTCTTTTGCGCGTATGAAAGAGGAGTTGAACTTGAGGCGATCGTTTCGTCGACGCTCGCAGGAGACGAGGACTTGGCGTCGATTTCAAAAGAAGGATCGAGCAATCGCGACTTTTCGCCGTCTTCCCTGATTACGTCGCGCAACAAAGCGAGACTAGAAACGTCCCGCTTGGATTCGACGACCGACGTCGCGTCGGACGAGCCGTATGCAAGCGACGCGTTTGAATCTTTGAACGAAAAGGCGTCGTCGTTCACTTGGGCTTGTTCGGTCGTTTTGTCGAAAGGCGAGCGAAAATCAAACGCTTCGCCTTGTTCGTCGGAGATCGCTCGATAAGGAAAATCGGGCGATCGTTCTTCCGAATCTTCAATTTCGACGTTGGAGACGCTTGGATTTTCAAGGTCGACACGCGAAGAGGAGATCGGTTCCGAAACGCGTTCTTCCAACGAAAAACGCTGATGGAGAAACGGATTTCCGTGCGGACAGACGCGCGACGTTCGGAGCAGACCTTCGAGACGACGCCCTATGAGACGCGCGTCGCCCGGTCGATTTTCCGGCTGAATCTGCAACAAGTCGAAGAGAACCGCGTCGACGACCTGCGGCGTTTCCGGGCGAGCCGCCCTTATCGGGTCGGGCAGACCTTGCTTATATTTTTGGAGCAATTCGGGCAAGGAACGCGCGACGTAAGGCGGCTTGCCCGTAAGGAGCGCGTACATCAACGCGCCAAGGGAATAAATGTCGGCGCGAGGCGTCAACGCGCCCGCTTGAGCCTGTTCGGGCGCCATATACTCGATCGTTCCGACGACCTGATTGGCGCTTGTAAGCCTCGACGCGCCGAAATATTGCGCGATGCCGTAATCGGAAACTTTGACGACTCCGTCGTCCAACAATAGAATATTCGCCGGCTTAATGTCGCGATGCACGACGCCCCTGTCGTGCGCGTGTTTCAACGCACGACAGACGGAAGTTCCAATATACGCGACTTCTTCCCAAGTAAATCGTCGTCCGCGTTTGAGCAACGTCGAAAGACTCGGACCGTCGACGTATTCCATTGCGTAATATAGAACGCCGTCTTCTTGTCCGTAACCGTATAATTTGACTATGTTGTCGTGCCGCAGTAATTTTAAAGTCGAAATTTCCGCTTCAAAACGTTCGCGTTCTTGCGCGATCGGAATTAGAAGCGCTTTGAGCGCGACGATTTGTCCCGTCTTTTCGTGGCGCGCTCGATAGACGGCGCCCATTCCGCCGCGCCCGATAAGACGCTCTAAAACAAAAGGACCAAACCGCTTGACGCTCATCGCTTTTCACTCCGAAAAAATCGACGCGGACGAGAGAAAAAGAAAACGACTTCAAATGTTTTTAGGAGGCGCAAACTTCACGCGATCGACCATTTTAACGATTTGATCGTCGGAATTTAAATAACCGGTAACTGCGGTTATCGCTTCGACCGCGTAGCGATAGCGCAACTGCGAATCGCAATCGAGTTCGATTTCAAGATCGTCTCGAAATTCGGGCGACCCGCCGTTTGCGAGCGCGTCGCGGTACGAAACTTCGTTCTGATTGACGTAACGATAAACTGCGCCGCGCAAGCCGTTCATATCGGAAACTGCGGCGTCGCCAAAGCGAATGCCGGAAAGTTTGCCGTCGCCGTCGGCCGTTAGACGCACCGTAACCGGCGCAAGGTCGTCAAGATTGGGCGCTTGATTGGACTGCGCTTCTACCGGCATTCGTATGTTAAAGTCTCCTTCTACTTCCGGCGTTTTGTACGTAACGACAAAAAACGCGAGCAACAAGAAAACGACGTCGATCATCGACGTCATTTGCAATTTAACTTCATTCTTGGCGACAAAGATTCTTCGACGAGGCATTGGTGCGCGTTTCCTTCTAATAAAACAAACGATTTGTCGACGCGTTTCAACCCTTGGAGTTTTCCAAAACCTAAGAAAACGAATCGTCGACCGACCGCCGTTCCTATTATGAGGGAAAACTCTTTTTTTTTCAATATCGTCAAAGAAAAAAAAATAAGATTTAAGCCGTTGAACGCGCGACGCTCAACGGCTTATGCGCGCTAAAACTCAAACGCCGGCGCAAATCGTCGTAGACCCGACAAAAGAAGTCGCGGAAAAAGCCGACGGAGGAACGTTGGCGTTGGTCAATTCGCTAGACTGATTCGGCGCCGCGTCGTCGACGGTTTCCGCGCGAACGTCGGAACGAATTTCTTTCGAGACTTGACCCGAGGCGTCTTCGATAAAACCGCTCAAAGAGCGCGATCGCGCGGGATGTTGCAACTTTCGAACTGCTTTCGCCTCGATTTGACGCACGCGTTCGCGCGTTACTTTGAATATTTGCCCGACTTCTTCCAGCGTGTAGGCGTATCCGTCCGCAAGTCCGAATCGAAGTCGAATAATCTCGCGTTCACGGAACGACAACGCCGTCAGCGCTTCGTCGAGTCTTTCGCGCAACGCGACGCGATTGATTTCGATCAACGGATCGTTTCGTTTAGGATCTTCTAGGAAATCGCCAAAGAAACTTTCTTCGCAACCTTCGACGGGTCGGTCGAGAGAAAGAGGCGGTCGGGAAACCTGAACGGCGGCGCGAATCTCGCTTAAGGACAAGCCCGAAACGCGCGCTATTTCCTGTTGCGTCGGCGTCAGTTGCGAACGTCGCGACAATTCGCGGGTCGTTTTACGAACGGTTTTGATTGTTTCAATTAAGTGATTCGGTATGCGAATGGCGCGGCATTGTTCCGCGAGCGCCTTGGAAATCGCCTGACGAATCCACCACGTCGCATAGGTCGAGAATTTGTAGCCGCGGCGATACTCGAATTTGTCGACCGCGCGCATAAGACCCGTATTGCCTTCTTGAATCAGATCGAGGAAACCTAAGCCGCGGTTGCGATAACGCTTTGCAATACTCACGACCAATCGCAGATTGCCGGCGGAAAACGCGCGTTTAGCGCCTTCGAATTCGCGTCGTCGACGAGTTGCAAGTTCCAAACGACGCGCGGACGCGCGCAACGAATCGTTTGCGACGACGCGTCGTTTGCGCAAATACCGCATAAGACGCCTATATTCGTCGCGCGCGTCTTCTAGTTCCAACGGATCGCTTAATAAAAGGACGTCGTTGAAAGTTTGCTCGACTTGCCCGGCGTTTTGTCGGTCGAAATTTCGATAGGCGACTCCGTTGGGAGAAAGCGAAGTCTCCCCGTATTGCAAAGAGGACGAATAAGTCGACGAATAAGTCGAATCCACAAAACGCGTAGGTCGAACGGCGACGGACTCCCGTTTCCAACCGCCCTCTAGGTTCCAAACGTCCTTGGACGAAAGATCGTCGTTCGTCGACACGGCGTCGCAACGTTTCAACGCGCGACGCAATTCGCGCGCGCGTTCGAGGCATTTTTGTGTTTTTTCGTTCTGACTAACAAGTTTGTCCAGAAAAGGAACGATCGCTTGCGTTCTCAATTCTAGTTCGTTAAGCAATCTTGCGGCGCGCATACGTCGTTCGTAGATTGCGCGACGCAAAAGGCGCCTTTCCTCGCGCGTTGTTTTGGACGCTTTAGACGCGAGAAAATCGGCGCGATTTCTTGCGAGGATATGCTTTAACGTTTGTATCGTCGGCTCGAGCGTCGCAAGAAGGCGTTTTTTAGCGTCTAAATCGGCGACGGACACGTCGAAGGTTCTGTCAAGACGCGCGCGTCCTTTTTTGACCTTTTCAAGTAAGAGGACGGAATCGCGTAGAACGCAGTCTAAACGCAAAGCGACGTTTCGGAATCGTCTGCGCGTTTTTTCTATTTTAGTCGCCGCTTCGCGCTCTTCCTTTCGCGTCAACATCGGAATGTCCCCCATTTGAACTAGATAAATTCGAATGGGATCGTCGAAAACGTCCGAATCGTCGACGTTTGTTCCGAAATTGTTTCTGAACGGCTCGTATTCGCGTTCGCATAATTCTTCGCGGGGACGATCGAAGAAAGCGCCGCCGTCTTCGTCAAAAGAATAATCGTTTAAAAACGCCGAGTCGCCGTCGTATCGCTCCGAATCGACGTAAGAGGAACCGAAGAAATCCTCCTTGTCGTAATCGTCGAAATCGCGTTCCATTGAAACGTCGCTCCTGTTCGTCGTTTATACTTATTTTCCAGACGCCGCCTTGCGTCTCTTTGTCGTTTATCGGCAGTTTTGAAACGTCTCTCAACGTCAATAACCTCGATCGAAACAATACCGACGGCTCTTTCTCGCTTTGTTGGTTACAGATAAATTATGCGATGAAAACTGCGGAAAATAAATAATCGTCAAACATTGTTTTACTGCTAATTTTGTCAGACGCGTCGCAAAATATATAAGGAAAAGTAAATTGTTTCTCAAGGCGAAACGAACTCTTTAAAAAGGACAAGTACGACGCGAACTAGGAAAACGTCAAAATAGTAGTTTTGACAAGTTTTCATTGTCTTGCGTATTCTATGTAGTTTTTTTGTTTTAACAACTTGTTTTTTCTGTAAAACGACGTTTTCTCCCGTCTTGTCAATCTTTTTAAACGTTTTAACATTAGTTATCAATACAAACGTTTTATTTGAACTAACGTTCCATTATGGAAGAGGCGACGTTTGGATTTGAAATCAACAGACTTGGAACGACAAGACCGGCGTCGTTTCGGAAGGAGAGAATAAAATGATCGATCGAGCTAATCGTTTAGAGTTTGGACGCTTTTACGCGTTGACGTTGGGCGTCGCGCTGACGTTTTTGTTCGTTTCCGACGTCTTTACGTTTGCGCAGGAGAACGACGGTTTGACTGAACGTTCGAAACCGAATTATTTGCGTAAAGGCGCCGATCCTTGGGTAATTGAGAACCAAGGAAAATATTACTGGAGTCAGTCGAATAATTCAACGCGCGAGATATGGCTTTGGGAATCCGAATCGCTCGATTCGCCCGGCGTCAAAAGAAGCATATGGCAAGCTCCAAGACGCGGCGCTTTTTCGCGCGAACTTTGGGCGCCGGAAATTTGGTTTGTCGACGGTCGATATTATGTTTTTTTTGCCGCCGACAACGGACAAAACGCAAATCACAAGACTTACGTTCTTGTTTCCGAAACGGACGATCCCTATTCAAAGTACGCGCTCTTCGGACCTCTCTATACCGGCGACGATTTTGAAGGGAAAACGAAGAACCGTTGGGCGATCGATTCGACGTTCTTTGAACATCGAGGAAAACGTTATCTCATATGGTCGGGCTGGGAGGACGAGAAAGACGTCCAATATCTTTATATTGCTCCTATGGCGGAAGATTTGACGCAGACCGACGGCGCGCGCGTTCGTATTTGCGCGAATGACGATTATCTTTGGGAACGCGTCGAAGAACGGGAAGGAACGCGCGGTTTATGCGAAGGTCCCGAGATTTTAAAGGCGCCAAACGGACGCGTTTTTTTGACTTATTCGTGCGGCGCCAGTTGGTTGCCGACTTATAAGGTTGGAATGCTGGAATTGGTCGGCGAGAATCCGCTTGATCCTAATTCGTGGAAGAAATTTTCGGAGCCGTTTTTCCAAAGCGACGAATTCCAATTCGGGATTGGACACGGCTCCTTCATACGCGACAAAGAAGGAAAGACGCGTTACTACTATCACGCCAAAACAAACCGCGAACCGGGTTGGAATCGAGAAGTCTTTTGGCGTTACGTCGAATTTGACGAAGCGGGATTTCCTAAGATTCAGTACTGACGCGCCCCGTTGTTGAACGCGGCGCTTGCAGTTGGATCATTGGTAGACGCGAACATAGTCGATAAGAAATTCCGCCGGACAAGTATCCTCGGCGATCGCGCCGCCCCAAGAACCTCCGAGCGCCGTGTTTAAAATGATATAACAAGGCTTGTCAAAGGGCCATTCGGGCGTTTTCGGCGCTTCTTCAGCGCGTTTGAATTCCAAAGCGACTTGTTCGTCGACGAGAATCGTTAGTTGTTCTTCCGTCCATTCGAGCGCGAAGACATGAAATTCTTCTTCGAGATTTTCAAAGAAGAGGTTCTTGCCCTTGCTGACGACGCCTCGAAGATTGTCTTTGTTTTGCATATGAATCGTAGCGTGGGAACGCTTGGGCGTATGCCCCACGTATTCCATAACGTCGATTTCGCCGCATTTGGGATAGCCGACCTTGCCGATATTGTCGCCCATCATCCAGATAGCGGGCCAAATTCCCTTGCCTTTAGGCAATTTGGCGCGAACTTCGACGCGTCCGTACAGCCAAGACGCTTTTCCAAGCGTTTCGATCGCGCCCGACGTATACTCGGCTTCCGCGCGTCCTTTCGTATTCTTCTTGCCTTCGAGCGAATACTTTTCTTTCAGCGTCGTGATAACGAGATTTCCGTCCTTTTGACAGACGTTTTCCAATCGCGCGTCGGTATAATATTGCGCTTCGTTGTTACGGACGTAGCCGACTTCGTAACTCCATTTGGACGGATCGGGCAAGCCTTCGCCGTTGAATTCGTCGTTCCAAACGAGTTTCAACTCGCGTCCGTCGTTGGTTTTCACAGTTTGCGGGACGTTGGGTTCGTCGGCTTGCGAGACGGCGCCGAGAAACAGGAACAGCGAGGCGACGGAAAAGAACGACGATGCGCTCAGAAACGATAAAAAACGAACTGTTTTCATTGATAAATCCTTGTTGAAACGGGATATAAAATTTGACGACGCGTTTAACGCGCGTTGAAAATGGAAAGTCGCGCGCGCGCGAAACTTTCCATTTCGTCGACGACTTGATCGATCGATAGACCGTCCGTTTCCAGACGAATCGAGTCTTGAGGTTCGCGAAGCGGACCGACTTCTCGCTCGGAATCGAGACGGTCGCGTTCGACTATTTGCGCTAAAATTTCTTCTAAGGGCGCCGCCTGACCGCGCGCGACTAACTCGCCAAGACGTCTTCGCGCGCGTTCTTCGGGCGTCGCCGTCAGGTAGAATTTACAACGCGCGTCGGGAAAGACGACCGTTCCCTGATCGCGTCCTTCCGTCGCGACGGGACGAGCGCAACCGATTTGACGTTGTAATTTGACCATTATTGCGCGAACGGAAGGCGCGTTGGCCGGAAAACGAACCGCGCGCGAGACTTCCGAAGCGCGAACTGCGTCCGTCACGTCTTCGCCGTCAAGAAAGGTTCGCCCGTCCCGCGTTTCAATTTTCGAATTACGCGCGACGTCCGTTAGCGCCGATTCGTCGTTTAGATCGATTCCGTCGCGAAGCGCGCGCAACGCGATCGCGCGGTACATCGCGCCCGTATTAAGATATTCGATTCCTAGTCGCGACGCAAGCGCTTTGGTCGCGACGCTTTTGCCCGCGCCGGCCGGTCCGTCGACCGTTACGACGTCGAGCGACGTTTTAACGTTGTTTTCCACGTTTTTGTCCTGTTTTGCTTCAAGGCGTGTTTGAACGAGGCGTCGTTCGTTTCCTGATTGTTATTATACGGCGCTTGCGCTATTTTTTGAACGCCTCCCTTGAAAAATTAATGTCGCCGGTCGTTTGAGGATTGACGTATGCGACAATAGGGATGGATATTGTTGATTTTTTGAATATAACGAAACCGCGCGAGATTGTCTCTTTTTTAACGCTCCTTTATTTGAAATCGACGTTTTCCTTTCGTTAGGCTCTTGCAATATATATTTTCACAAGTTACAATACTTTGGGCGCGCGGTGGGCGCGCGGACGAACATTTAACGAAATTGACGTCGACCGACGCGTTTGCGAGGTCGCTGAGGAAAACTTATGAAATTTTGTCTAAGATTGTTTTTAGCGGCGTTCAGCTTGGCGTCGTTTTCAGTCGCCGTCTCTTTAGCGGCCGACTCGGGCGTTTCTTCGCCTCTTTTTGAGTCGCGTATCGTCAACGATTGGAAGCGACAAGAAGCGCATCTTGATCGCTCGATCGACTCGCCCGATGCGTTGAACGACTTGATCGGTCGACTTGAGGCGGTCGTCGAACGTCTCGCTGAAGAGGAACTTTGCGACGTCGAAAAATTAGACGCGTTGCGCGATAAAATCGCGGCTACTAAAGCTCTTGATTTGTCGAACGCCTCCGAAGAGGAACGCGAGGCGGCTTATTGTTCCCTTCGTTGGCAGGCGCGTCGCACGATCTTTGCCAACGAACTTTTTAAAGACGTCCCGCTTGTCTTTATTAAGGGGAACTATCTGGGGTTCCAAGTTTTGCAGGAATATCTTTCCTATTATGCGCGCTTTGGAAATTTGAGCGGCGGCGGAGTCTTTCGTTTGAACAATCCGGGCTTTTCCTTTGAAACGACCGAATTGACAAGCGAATTTCCCCTCGGGCATTACAACACGCTCAATATGTCTTACGACGCTAAAGAGATTTACTTCTCTTACGCCGATATGAGCGCGTTCCATACGCCGAACCCGCTTGATATGGAACGCGTTACGATGATTGAAATCAGAGACGAAAAAGATTTCAATAAGCATATGCCCGAATACTTGGCGGAACCGCGCGGCAAATATCATCTATTCAAGATGAATTTAGAGACGGGCAAGACGACCCAACTCACCGACGGACCGAACGACGACATCGACGCTATTCAGTCGCCCGACGGAAGTTTGATTTTCCTCTCGATGCGTCGCGGCGGTTTTGCGCGTTGTAACGGACAGTACGAACCGATCGAAGTGGAAACGTTGCACAAATTACTGCCCGACGGGAAAGTTATCCCTCTTTCTTGGCACGAAACGAACGAATGGACGCCCGCTATGTTGCACGACGGACGCGTGATCTATACGCGGTGGGATTACGTCGACCGTAACGCGGCGCGTTTTCAAGGTTTGTGGTGGACAAATCCCGACGGAACGAGCGCATCGTCTATCTTCGGAAGCTATACGGAAGAGGTTTGCGTTTGTCTTCAGCCGGAACCTATTCCGAATTCTGAAAAAATTATGTTCGTCGCGGCGGGGCATCACCTTGGTATCGGCGGTTCGCTCGTCATTCTTGATCCGACCAAAATCGCTTACGGCGAAGACGGACACGACAAGTTAGACGCGATCGAACGCATCACGCCGGAAATTCCGTTCCCGGAAACGCCCGATGGCAAAGGATTCTTCCATATTCCCGATCATTATTATTCCGGACCCTATCCGTTCTCGGAAGATTTCTATTTCGTCGCGTACAGTCACGATCCGATGGGCGGTTACTTGCCGACTAACGGCGCGTTGTCGTATGAAACGATCGGGCACGGCAAGACCGGCTTGTATTATCGCGACCGCTTTGGCAACTTGGAGTTGATGTACGAAGACGACAGATTCGAATGTCGTTATCCGCTTCCGATTCAGGAACGTGAAACGCCCGCGCTGATTCCTTCGAAATTGACCGATTCCGAGTCCGAATACGGTACGTTCAATCTTGTCAACGTGTACGATTCCGTCTTCCCAATGCCCGAAGATCGACGAATTAAAGAATTGCGCGTCTTCCAAATTTTACCCAAGTTTCCGACGCACGCCGCCGAGGATCCGAAAATCGGGCACGATTTCGCCGGAAACGCGCGTATGTATTTGGGAACGGTTCCTGTTGAAGAGGACGGTTCCGCCTACTTCAAGGCGCCCGCTTGCAAGCCGCTCTATTTCCAAGCGGTCGACGAATCGGGCAAGGCGGTTCAAACGATGTTGAGCGAAGTCTATCTCCAGCCGAGCGAGAACCGAGGATGCGTCGGTTGCCACGAGCAACTTCAGTCGACGGCGGACAACGCGGAACAACGACGTATCGCGTTGAATCGCGCGCCTTCCGAACTGACGCCCGGTCCCGAAGGAACCAAGCCCTTTAGCTATCCGATTTTAATCCAGCCGATTTTGGATCGCGCGTGCGTTTCCTGCCACGACGGCGAGGAAAAATCGGCGAGTCCCGCGCTAACCGGCGAGCCCCAAGGACGTTTCAACGTTTCTTATCAGAATTTGGCGCCGTACCTCCGCTGGTACGAATGGCTCTATCCGCCTTCCATTAATCAAGTCGTTTCTCTTCCGGGCGAATGCGGCGCCGATATGAGTCCTTTGACTTCGATTCTTGAAGACGAAAATCACAAAGACAAGACGGGACTGACGGAAGAAGACAAGAGAAAGATTTATCTCTGGCTCGACGCCAATATTCCGTTCTACGGTTCTTACGACGCCGAAGTGCAAGAGAGACAACGAAACGGCGAATCGGTTCCTCCTCCGACGCTTCAATAGCGCGCTACGTTTGAGTCGTTTGAGCTAGAGTCGGGTTTTCTTCGGCGAATTGACGCCAACGGTTCTTATTGATCGTTGGCGTTTTTTTAATCGTCGCGTAACGAACAATTATAAGACAAGAAAGGTTGCGACTATGCGTTTTTGTCGACGCTTGTTTTTATTCTTTTGGGGTCTTGCTTTTTCGTCGGTCGCTTTTGGCGCGGATATCTACAACGTCGACAAAGTCGATTTTCCCGACGGCGTCGCTCAATTAGGCAAGTCGGGCGAAATCGTTTTTGCCGACCGTTTCGACGATCCAAGCGTTTGGCCGACCGTCGTCAATTATCGAGGCGTCCTTAATATTGAGTTCAATAAAGAAGTCGAAGGACGTTCCGCGCTTGTCGTTTCGAGAACGACCCCGTTGAATCCTGACGATCCTGAAGACTATATTACGGCTTGGAACGTCGGGACGGAAAAACGACCCGTCGAGCCCGAGCTTGTCGGACGCGAGTACGCGTTGCGCGCGGTAACGTCGGGTTCAAAACGCGCGGACGAATCCGCGACCGACAAGCGCCCTTGGCGCGGCGCCGTCGAATGGTTTGATCGATCGGAAAAAATGATCGAATCGACGCCCTTTTGGTTTTATGCCGAACCTCAAATCGGCGAAATTGTTCTTTATGGTCTAACGCCGGAGGACGCCGCTTTTTATACGCTGAACGTCGGATTCGACATACCCGACTTTGCGCAGGGCGATCGGATCGTCGTTCATTCCGTAACGTTGGAAGGAATCGACGCCGACAAGCCGTATTGCAAGTCGGGGTCTTTCACAACGGGCGTGTTATGCGGCGGTAAAGTCGTATGGGATGCGGAAGTTCCGCAAGGCTGTTCGGTGAAAATTCAAGTTGCGACGGCGGATAGTCTTGAACGCGGATTCGATTCTTTTTCCGATTTTGTCGGAGTCGACGGAACGACGCAAACGTTTTACGAAGAGCCTTTTGAAATTGACGCGCGCTACGTTCGTTTTCGCGTTCTGATGAATTCCGACGGTTGCGGGACGCCTTCGTTTCGTTCGCTGACTATCGACGGACGAGAAACGAGCGGTTGGAAGGTCGGGGACGAGTACGAGCCGCCTTTTATTCGCATCGTCGGGACGCGGGCGAAGCCGTCTCGCGGCGCGGCTCCTTTATGCGTCGAGATTCGCGATCGTTCCTTTATTGATCCGAACGACCTGCGATTTACGATCGACGACGTAGACGAGACCGCCAATTTTGAACTTCAAGAACAGGAGTCGGGCGCGCGTTGGTTGGCGACGACCTCGGAACGAGAATTTGAAGAAGGCTTGCACAAAGTTACGATTCAAGCCGTCGACGGTCTTGGCAATTCCGTTTTGTCCACGCGATATTTTCTCATTGGCGACGAAACTAAGACGCCCCAAATAACCCTTCGCGAGGACGGAACGACGTTGATCGACGGCGAGCCCTTCTTTCCGATCGGAATTTACGGCGTAACAAAACGCAAGTATAACCAAAATAGCTTTGACGTCGCGTTCCAACAGCTCCAAGAAGCGGGCTTTAATTTTGCTCATTCTTATTTCGGTTCGCGTTCGGAAGAATTTTTCGACGCGGCGGAAAAATACGGGTTTAAAATCTGGTCGCCGATTCGTTTTCCCGACGAGCAAATCGTCGACGTCGAACGTTATTTGCCGATTATTATTGCGTGGTATCTTGGCGACGACACTGCTTGCAATACGACGAAATCTCAGTTGGACGACTATCGTTATTCAATGGAAGCGGTCGATCCTACCCGTCTGACGGTTCAAGCCGATTGCGTCGATTCTGATCGCGTCGTTTCGAATTATCGTCGATACGCGACCGGGACAACCGCGTTTTTGCCGGAAATCTATCCTCTTAGCGGACGCGATCCGAATTTCGACGACGCTATTGTCGCGCGCGTCGTAAAGGACGTCAAACGTTGTCGCGTCGACGCGATAGACGCCAAGGACGGACCGAAAGCTATTTGGCCGATTCTGCAGATGTATAAGGGATGGGGAACTTCTCGTTATATGACTTATCAAGAGTTGCGCGCCTCGGCTTTTGCCGCTCTTGCGTCGGGCGGAAACGGCGTAACGTGGTTTTATTATTGCGGAACGCAAGAGGAAGAAGAGAATCAGAAGGAATACGGCGCGATTTGTTCGCCCGAAGGTTGGCGCGATCTTTCTAATGTCGTTCGGCAGATTCGAGATTTCTCGCCCGTCCTATTGGAACCGACCGACGAGAAGGAACAGCCGCGCGTTGCCGTTTTGGAAGGGGAAAAACGCAATCCTTTGGGGGACGATTCGGTTGTCGTTGCGCTCAAGCGAAGGGACGACAAAATTTACGCGATCGCCGTCAATTCGTCGCCTAAGCCTTGCGTCGTTCGTTTGGATTTTCCGCGCGAGTATTGTTTCAACGCGTTTGAAAGATTATTCGACGAGAAAGAACTTCCAAAGCCCGAACTACAAAAAGGCGCGTTGATCGATCGTTTTGAACGCTTTGGCGTGCGCGTCTATTCGTGGCAAGTCGAATAACGCGGACTTGACGACCGTTGGGCGCGCGACTTGACGTCGCAAAGATTTAACCTAAACTTAAGACGCGTTTTCCTTAGGGACTGTAACGCGTCTTTGTTTTTTTGTTTTGTAGACGAAGCGTCGGATTGACGCGCGTCGGTTTTATTTTTTAGGAAAAGGGCGCTTGAAATGAAGGCGTTGTTCCAAAAGCGACTCCTCCTTGTGATCGTTTTGGCGTTTTTGCTGGCGAACGTCGGATATTATCTGATCGCTCGCGTCTATGCGCGCAACGACGCTTTGCGACTTTTACGCGATAATTTGTCTTTCGCTTGCGCTTTGGCGGAAGATTACGACTACAACTTGGAAGAAATTACCTCGATCAGCAAGGCGAACGTTCTTTCCGGCGCGCGCCAAGTCGCTATGTACGTCAACGATAATCCTACGTCGTTAAAAGACGCCGAACAGTTGACGTCCTTTACGCGGACGCTCGCGGTTCTGGATTATATGATAACGGACGAGAAAGGCGTCGTCGTCCTTTCGTCCGTCGATCGGCTTATTGGATTTGATCTCTCTTCAACGCCGGAAACGCGCGAATTTTTATCTCCGATTACCGATCCCGACGCGGAGATTGTTAAGGTTCCTAAAGAAGAATTGTCGATCGACGCGTATCTTTACGCTTGCGTCGCGCGTATCGACGCGCCTGGCGTCGTTTTGGTCGGTTACGGCGCTGAAGACCTTGCCAAAGCGTGGAAATTTGCCGACGTCTCAGAAATTGAAGAGACTTTTTGCGTCGGTCATAACGGCGAGATTCGGATCACGCCCAATCTTTGCGGTTGGAAAGAGGGAAGTCGAGCTTTTCGCGCGGACGTTTACGATATTCCTAGTTTATGCGTGTCGACTCCTTGCGAAGGGCATATTTTGACGGCAAGTTTGCCCTTTACGGAGGTTTATCATACGTGCAACACCGCTAATCGCGCGTTGATCGTCGCTAATTTGGTTCTCTTTACCGCAATGTTCATTCTTGTCTCGCGGCTGTTGCAAGTCGTCGTCGTTAAAGAGGTCTACGCGCTCAATAATTCGTTGGCGAAGATCACCGCCGGCGAATTGGACGAACGCGCGTCGGTAACGTCGACGCCCGAGTTTGCCGCGCTTTCGGAAGGCGTTAATAAGACGGTCGACGCGTTGCGTCTAGCGATCGAGAAAGAAAGTAAACGCATTAGTTCAGAACTAGAAATGAGTCGTTTGATTCAGACGTCGATGTTGCCGACCGACGGAGACTTTGCTTTTGGAGATTATTTCCAGCTGGCCGCTTCGATGCAACCGGCGACGGCCGTAGGGGGGGATTTTTACGATTTCTTTTCTATCGACGAATCGCGTTTTGCGGCGTTGATTTCCGACGTCTCCGGGCATGGAATTGCGCCCGCCCTCTTTATGGCCTCTTCGAAAACGCTGATCAAAGATTTGCTTCAAAGCGGACTTGCGCCTGAAGAAGCGTATACGAAGGCGAACCAGAAGTTGTGCGTCAACAACGCCGCCGGTATGTTTTTAACCTCTTTCCTTCTCGTCGCCGACGTCGGCAAGCATACGTTGACTTGCGTGAACGCCGGACATAATCCGCCCTTGATTAAGAGTCCTAACGGATCTTGGGAATATCTCGAAATTGAACACTCTCTGATGCTTGGCGCTTGGGACGAGGCGGAATACGTCGGCGTTTCCGTGCCTTTTGAACCGGGCGCAAAAATCTTGCTCTATACGGACGGCGTTACGGAAGGGATGAATTCCAAAGACGAGCTTTTTGGAGAAGAAAGACTGAAAAACGTTCTTAACGACGAAGAAAACGGATCCGCAGAAGACACGGTTAATCTTGTCCGCGAATCCGTCGCCAAACACGCAAACGGCACGCCTCAGAGCGACGACGTTACGATCGTTTGCGTCGGTCGCCGTCGATGAACGTTCTTATCGATAGGGCGTTATCGATAGGGCGTCGGGTCCGCGACGCCCGCTTCTTTGAAACCGTTCTTTCGTAAGAGACACGCCTCGCATTTTCCGCAGGAACGTCCTTGTTCGTCAAGATCGTAACAAGTTCGCGTGATCGAATAGTCGACGCCGAGCGAAAGTCCTAGTTTGACGATTTCGCCCTTGCTAAGAGTCAACAAAGGCGCCTTGACTTCAAAGGGACGTCCTTCGACGCCCGCTTTGGTCGCTAAATTCGAAAGTTTGCCAAACGCGTCGAGAAATTCCGGTCGACAGTCGGGATAGCCGCTGTAATCGACGTTGTTAACTCCTATCCAAATTTCCGAGGCGTCGCGCGTTTCCGCAAAAGCTAGCGCCAAAGATAGAAAGACCGTGTTGCGCGCGGGTACGTAGGACGTCGGTATCGAACGTCCGATTTGCTCAAGAGGCGTCTCTTTTTCTACTTTGATCGCGTCGTCCGTTAGAGAACTTCCCCCGAATAAAGTCAAGTCGATCGGAAAAATCAGATGTTCGACGGCGTCGTTGCGCCGCGCGACTTCGCGCGCCGCGTTTATTTCCCAACGATTACGTTGATTATAATCGATCGTTAAGGCGTGAATTTCTCGTCCCTGAGATTTCGCGACGGCGCAAACCGTCGAAGAATCGAGACCTCCTGAAAGTAATACGACCGCTTTAGGTTTCATTTTTTCACCGTATTTTGAAAGAACGAGCGAACGAACGACGCAAGTTACTCGACGCCTTTGATTAAATCGTCGACGCTATATTGACTTGAGGTCGAACCTTTATTTCTGTCGGAATCTTGAGTTTCTTCGTCGCGTTCCAGATTCGAACGCGCCGCTTGAATCGCTTGAGCGAGCGGAAAGGAAACTCCAAAAGGATTCGGCTTAAAATTGGGAAACTTCCCCAACATTTTTTCCCAGTCGGGATCAAACGTAGGATCGCGCCATTGCGAGTTATCCGACGACGCCGAAGAGTCGACTTTGATATTTTGTTCTATGGACGTCGATCGAGTCTCGTTTTCTCGATCCGTATTCTCCGTAAAATTAGGAATCGTCGTTCTATTATGACAGTACGGGCAAATAATAACCCGACCGCCGACCGCTATGTTGGCGGTCAGCGTTTTGGAACAGACGACGCACTGGAAGGAAATATTCATTGGAGTTGACGTTAACGTTTAGGAAACGAGGATAAGGCGACGTCGTATGAAGACGGAACGTATCGAGTCAAGGAGGATCATAACCGCCCTTGCAGAAGGGATTGCAACGCAATACGCGCCAGATCGTTTTCAGCAATCCGACCGTAACGCCGTATTTTTGGACGGCGAGGACGCAATATTGACTGCAAGTCGGCGTGAATCGACAACAGGGTCCGAAAAGCGGACTGATCGCAAGTTGATAAAATTTAATCGACGCAAAAATCAAACGAGCAGGGAGACGACGCAAAACGTCGAGCAATATGTTTAAGCGCCGAATCACAACGAGGAACGCGTCGATCATTTGTCAGGTTGCGTCGTTTTTTCGAGCTTTTCTTTTTCAAGGAAACGCGTCGCTTTTTTGACCGCGCGTCGCGTCAACGAACCGAGATCGGCGGCTATTTGCGCGTATGATGGAACTTGCTCTTGTTTTTTGGGAACGACCACGTAATCGAATCCTTGAGGCAGATCCGCGTAATTAAGTCGAAACGCTTCTCGAATAAGTCGCTTCCAACGATTGCGAATATGCGCCTTGCCGACTCTTTTCGAGACGGAAAGCCCCAGTCTAGCGGGCGCGTCGGGCGTCGTCGGACGACAACAAACCGTCAAACGCTCGTTGTACGCTCGGGCTCGAAACTTGTAAACGCGCGCAAAATCGCGTTCGAGCTTGATTCGTTTAGAGACGTCAAAACGAAAAGCGCCTTTCTCTTGCCTTCCTTGTCTTTCTTCATAAGAAGGCGCGTAATCGGCGGACGTCTCGTCTCGCGTTTCTTCGTCGTTGTGAAGGTAAGACATATTATTCGGCGTTTTTTTCGGAATTTTTTTCGGAATCGTCAGATTCGACGTCTTCCGGCCACAACTCGTCTTCAAGAGGTTTGTCGTCGTCAATTTCGCCGCTTAACGGGGCTTCTTTTTGACAAGCCTTAGAAATCTCTTGCGCCGCGCCGTCAGGATCGTAACCTATGATCGAGTTTTGAAGTTCTCCGTCTTTATAAACTTGAACGAACGGAAGGTCGTCAATTTTAAATTCTTTCGATAATTGGGGAAGTTCGTCGACGTTGATTTCTGCAAATTTGACGTCGGCGTCTTGATAGTATTTCGCTAGTTTACGTAGTTCCGAATCCATCTTTCTGCTGGAAGGACTCCAATCTGCGCCGAATTTCACGACCGCAAACCGAGCGTCTTTCACAAAACTACGAAAACTCTCTTCCGTTTTTAACGTCGGAAGCGAAACGTCTTGATCTCCTTCGGCGTTTTCTTGAGAGGAACGGTCTTCTTGCGTCGTTTGAACGACTTTCTTATTGACGCACAAACTTTCAACAAGATTGGCCAATTCGTAAGGATAGTTTCCGACTATCTGCGAATAAGGACGCCCTTCGTAATAGACGCGAATGTCGGGAATCGAACCGACCCGCATATGGGACGCTAGAGAACCTAGAACGTCGACGTCGACTTCTGCAAATTTAACGTCTTCCGTTTCGAAATAACCGGCTTGTTTACGTAATTCGGGGGAAAGTTCGCAACAAGGACCGCACCATTCCGCGCCAAATTTTACGACGGCAATTTCACTGCCTGCGATAAAATCTTCAAATTCTTTTTCCGTTTTTAACGTAGGAATTTCGAGAGGTTGCGCCAACGAATAGTCGACGAACGTCGGCGTCGTTTCCGGCGTTTGATCCGATTCGTCGGACGACTTGGAACAACCGAGAAAACTGTAGGACGGAAGAACAAGGAGAAGAAGGAACGGCGTTAAGGGAAAAACGCGCTTCATGGGAACGACTCCTAGGAACGACGGCGTTAGAAAACAACGACGCGGCGAATTCGAAAAAAGAGCGAACAAAAAACGAGACCGCGCGGCGAATTTGCGTCGCGCGGAAAGGCGCCCTGCGTTTAAGGACGCCGCGTTGGCGCGGAGAATGCGGCGATTACGCGCCAAACTTGCCAAGACGATCAGCGTGCGCCATCGCCAAGGGCATCAAATGTTGCGCTTGGAAATGACCAAGACCGCCGAAGTTGTTCGCTTCTGTTTCGCCAAATTTTTGGCAAGAGTCGACGCGAGCGTTGTTGGCGACGATCAGCGTCGGAATCGGATGGAACGAGTGCGAAGCCATCTTGGCGGGCGTGCTGTGGTCGCCGGTGACAACGAGGCAGTCTTTCGCTCCGAGCAACGCTTCGATCGAAGGCATAACTTTGTCGAGTTCTTCGATCATTTTGACTTTCGCGTCAAAATCGCCGTCTTCGCCGCGACTGTCCGTATACTTGAAGTGAAGGAAGAAGAAGTCGTACTTGTTCCAATTTTCCTTCAAAACTTCGACTTCCTCTTGCAAAGAAGAGGGCTTGCCGACAAGTTCCATACCGACGAGGCTGGCGAGTCCCTTGTACATCGGATAAACGGCGATCGCGGCGGCGTTGAGACCGTAAAGCTCTTTATAACTCGGCAAAGAAGGCTTTTTGGCGAAGCCGCGCATCGTCAAGCAGTTGGCTTTCGGCTGTCCTTTGAGGATTTGAACGGCTTGTTCGTAGAATTCTTTGGCGACTTTCGCCGTTTTTTCACTGTCGGGATTAGTCGCAACGGGATCAAGCGGCTTGACGCCCGTCTTTTGCGGGTCGGTGTCGGCGACGTTCCCGCCAAGACCTTCGCCGCGGAAGACCACGACGAAACGATGCTCTTTAACGGGCTCGACAAAAACTTCGACGCCGGGAACCTTAACGTTCTTGAGTAATTTGACGACTTCGACGCTTTCTTCCGTCGGAATACGACCCGCGCGACGATCCGTGATCAGACCGTTTTCGTCGATCGTGCAGAAATTGCAACGCATACAGACGTCGTTCGGACCGACCGGGAACGCTATGCCCGCCGCTTCTAAGACGCCGCGACCAATTTGGAAGACCAACGGATCGTAACCGAAGAGCCCAAGGTGCCCCGGTCCGCTACCGGGCGTGATACCGGGAAGAATCGGGAGAGACATACCGCACACGCCCTTGGCGGCGAGTTTGTCAAGATTCGGCGTATTAGCCGCTTCAAGCTCCGTAGGTCCGCCCGGTTGCAACGGCAGACCGCCGATTCCGTCGGAAACGACCATTACGATTTTACCGCCTTCGTCGACCTTCAACGATTGGATCAGTTCGTGCAATTCCATCTTTATATTGTCTTTCGTTCAAATCGCTTCAATTTTAGCGCGCTTCGACTCGCCTTTACGACGCGTTTTCATCGCGCTGTTATTCGTCGAACAAGGGCGCGCGGTTTTGATCCAAACGCGCCGATTTCTATAATTCTAACCTATTTCCGTCCCTTCGTCTAGGTAGCGCCGTTGAAATCTTTCTTTTTTGAGTTTGTCGCGCGTCCTTAGACTTGTCGCGCGACGCTCTTGTCGAGCCTCAAAAAAAACGTATAATACAGTGGCTTTTTTGCGTCGGGAGACGCGGGCGTTATCCATAAAAACGGCGCGCGAACGCGTCGAGCGAGTAGGTCGAGGCACAGATGAAAAAGAGACTTTTAACCGGTCTTCAGCCGAGCGGCGAGTTGACGATCGGAAATTATTGCGGCAGTATCAAGCAAGTGTTGGAATTTCAGAAGGAATACGAAGTCTTTCTGTTTGTGCCCGATATGCACTCGATTACCGTTCCGCAGGTTCCCGAAGATTTGCAACGACGTATTCGCGATCTTGTTTCCCTGTATCTTGCCTGCGGAATATCCGGCGAAGATTGTCATATTTACGTTCAATCGGAAGTGCCTCAACACGCGAATCTCTCTTGGATACTATCTTGCAACGCGTATATGGGCGAGATGTCGCGTATGACGCAGTTCAAAGCGAAGACGGAAGGTAAAAAAGAGATCGGTTGCGGGCTATTTACCTATCCGATTCTGATGGCGGCCGATATTCTTTTGTATAACGCCGACGTCGTTCCGTGCGGAGCCGACCAAAAGCAACACGTCGAATTGGCGCGTAATCTCGCGCAACGTTTCAATAAGAAATACGGCGAAACGTTCGTCGTGCCCGAGCCGATTATTCCGAAACTTGGAGCTAAGATTCGCGACTTGCAATATCCCGATAAGAAAATGAGCAAGAGCGCGGAGAATCCCAAGGGGTCTATTTTCCTGACCGATACCGAAAAAGTCGCGCGCAAGAAGATTATGAGCGCCGTTACCGATTCCGGGGAAGGCGTGGTTTTCGACGAAGAGAACAAGCCGGGCGTGTCAAATCTTCTCACTATTTACGCTAGTTTTGCTCATACGACGATACAAGAAGCGGAAAAACATTTTGAAGGCGCTCGATACGGCGATTTAAAAAAGGAAGTCGCAGACGTCGTCGTCGCGTTTCTAAACGACTTGCAAGAACGAAGGCTTGAAGTCGAGAAGTTGGGCAAGGTCGACGAGACCCTTGATCGCGGACGCGACTATGCGATGCAAGTCGCCGCGCAAACCTACGATAAAGCGCGACGTCTCGTTGGATTGGGGCGCGTTTGAGTCGATTTCGCTTTGTGGACAAACCGACGCGTCAGGGAAATATTTCCTTGACGCTTTTTCTTTTTATGGGAACGTTTGGCGCGTAAAATGCGTAATAAGGACATAAGGACGCGTCGCTCTTGAGCGACATAGAGAAACTTGAACCGCTCTTTAAGGGAGAAAACGACTTGGCGACGACGATTCGAAATTGGAGCAAACAGGGCGTTTTGCTTGAAACGAGGATTATCGACGGGGGAAAAGTAATTTGCCAACAGGGCTGGAATCTTCAAGAAACGCCCTATCATCCCGTAATCTCAACGAGCAATCCGTTTCTTGAGGCGTGCGAAGAATACGCGCGATATTTGTATTTGCGCGAACAGCTTGATTTAAACGGAGTTCGTTGCGGCGCCAATCTTGTGGACGAAGAACGAACAAGACATATTCTCGAAGGAGAACCGATCGTTCGGAGCGTTCGCAACAAGGGATTTGACGAAGATTCTTCCCCGTATTCGACGGTACGAGGTTGGTCCGGCGGACATGCCAATCCCGACGCGGCAAAATATGGAAAAACGCAGATTCCAGAATTTTGGACCGGCGATCGTTTTATGTACGAAGTTTCGGATATTCTTTCCGACGTCAATTCAAAATGGCGTTTGCAAGTCTCGACTGAAGACGAAAAAACACAGGAGACGCCCGAACGATACGTATGCGTTGAAGAACGATACGGAGTGCCGATTCGCGTCGTCGTTGAACGCGTCGACGACGAATTGAAGTGCGTTACCGCTTTTCCCGATTACGGCGCTTTTCCGTTAGACGATAGAATGAACGGCGCGTCTGAATAGCGGCTGGAAACGACGCTTTTACGAGCTTTCTTTTAAGCAAACAAAGAAAATAAAAACGCGAGACTCGATTCGAGGTTCTCGCGTTTTTGTTTTTTACGTCGGTCTATTTGACAGTTTTACGTTACTTTGCGTTCTTTGCTTTGAAGAACTCGATGAGCGCGTTGGTAGAAGCGTCGTGTTTCGTCGACGGTTCGCTTGACGTCAGTTCAGGCAAAACGGCTTTCGCGAGTTGCTTGCCCAGTTCGACGCCCATTTGATCAAAGGAATTGACGTTCCAGATCATACCTTGGACGAAGATTTTCATTTCGTATAACGCGATCAGACTTCCCAACATTTTCGGAGTGAGTTTGTCGAAGAAGAACGTGCTTGTCGGACGATTGCCCGTAAAGACTTTGGACGGGGCGAGACGTCGCGCTTCGGCTTCGTCCAAACCAGATTTAACTAGTTCGGCGAAGGCTTCTTCTTCCGTCTTACCCTTCATCAACGCTTCAGTTTGCGCGATAAAGTTGGCGATCAATTTGTAGTGATGGTCGCCGATGGGGTTCTGCGTTTGCGCGGGCGCAAGGAAATCGCAGGGGATCAACTTCGTGCCTTGGTGAATCAACTGATAGAAGGCGTGTTGTCCGTTCGTACCCGGCTCGCCCCAGACGATTTGACCGGTGGAATAATCGACTCGTCGATTTTCGCGGTCGACGCCCTTGCCGTTGCTTTCCATATCGCCTTGTTGCAAGAAAGCGGGAAAACGACGCATATATTGGTCGTAAGGCAAAATCGCTTGCGTTTCGGCGTTCCAGAAATTATTGTACCAGACGCCGAGCAACGCCATAATTACGGGAATGTTTTGACGATAGGGCGTCGCGCGGAAATATTCGTCGACTTCATGCGCGCCCGTGAGAAGTTCTTCAAAATTGTCGAATCCGACGGCGAGCGCGATACTTAAGCCGATCGCGGACCAGAGCGAATAACGACCGCCGACCCAGCTCCAGAATTCAAACATATTTTCCGGGTCGATTCCGAACTTTTCAACCGCTTCGCGATTGGTGGAAAGCGCGACAAAATGTTTGGCGACCGCCGTTTCGTCTTTTGCCTTTTCCAAAAGCCATTTTTTCGCCGTTTCCGCGTTCGTCATCGTCTCTTGCGTCGTGAAAGTCTTAGAGGCGATAATGAAGAGCGTCGTTTCGGGATTCAGCTTTTTGAGAATTTCTACGGCGTGGGTTCCGTCGACGTTAGAAATAAAATGGGGCGTTACGTTCGTTTGATAAGGCGTCAGAACTTCGCAAACCATACAGGGTCCAAGATCGGAACCGCCGATGCCGACGTTTACGACGTCCGTGATCGCTTTGCCCGTATAGCCTTTCCATTCGCCGCTTCGAACGCGTTCGCTGAAATCTTTCATTTTTGCCAAGACGCGGTTTACGTCGGGCATAACGTCTTTTCCATCTACGTAAACCGGCGCGTTGCAACGATTGCGCAACGCGGTATGCAAGACGGCGCGACGTTCGGTAACGTTGATCTTTTCACCACTGAACATCATTTCCGCTTTTTCTTTGATTTGCGCTTGTTCCGCCAGCGCGATTAAGAGATCGAGCGTTTTTTCAGTGATGCGATTTTTGGAGAAATCATACAACAAACCGCCGAATTCAAGCGAGAATTTCTTGAACCGTTCTGGATCGTTGGCGAACATTTCGCGCATCGACAAATTTGCCGTTTCTTTTTGATGCGCTTCAAGATCTTTCCAAGCCTTGGATTGCGTTAATTGAGACGCCACTTTATGCTCCTCTTGTTCCGTATTGTTTTCGTCGCCGATCGTTCACGCTTCGAAGACGCGCGCCGAAAACGCCAAGTTTACTTCCCTCATTATAACCTCGACGCGTTAAAATTTCAAGAAGGGCGCCAAAACGCGTCGACGTTTTCAAAATACGGTTTATTTGACGTCGACGCGCCAAAAGAAGGCGTCTTTTTCGTTTTTGCCGTCTCCTAATTGGACGAATCCGGCGCTTTCTAAGACGCGTTGGGAAGGGATGTTGTCTTTGAGCGTCTCGGCGACGATTCCACGTAAATCGTTTCGTTGACGCCCCCAAGAGACGAGACCTCTCACGCCTTCGGTCATATACCCGCGATTTTGAAATTGGCGTTCTGTTCCGTATCCGATTTCCGCATCGCCGTTGATTGGCGCCCCTTTAAAACAGGCGTTTCCAACGACGACGTTTTCTCGTTTGTCAATAAACGCCCAAATCGCCGTCCAAACGCTTGAGTTCTTATCATACTGTAAACTTTGATCGATTAACCAGTTCAAAGCGCGTTTTGTTCCTTCGTCCGGCTCGTCTGGCGCTTTTGCCAAACGTAACGCGCGCGCAAAGGCGTCGACGTCGGTTAAATAGAGTTCGGATTCTTCGCGCGTTAGAGGCGCTATTATCAGACGTTCCGTTTCTATACGGTTTGCACGCCCTTGAAAAATTGACGCGCCCAAATCATCAATACGATTCATTTTGCTTTATCAATCGATAAACAAAAACCCCGACGCGCTTTGCGGCAGGGCTTTCGAGTAAATTACTACTAAATTACTACGAGGGAGAAACGCGCTACATCATCATTCCTGCGGCGCCCGTTCCCATTCCCATTCCCATAGCTCCGGCGGAATTGTCGTAACGTCCCAACTCTCTTGCGTCTTCTTTAACTTCACGAATTTGGAGTAGTCCGTTCGGTTCGAGGAACAACACCTTGCCGGGCGAGCGCAACGTAACGCCGGATATCTTAGCTCCGCCTAAGGCGTCGACGACGCATACGTTCGAAATATGATTGACCGACTTGTTCTTAGGTTTGCCGCCTTTCTTGGAACCTGCCGATCCCATACCCATAGCGTCGTACATCGAAGCGGAAGATCGTCCTCCGGCAACGGACACGGCGTCGTGCTTTTGGCTGTAGAAGTTGGCGACTTGTCCGCGTTTGAGGTTTTGACCTTGAATAATCGATTCGGACGCGTCTTCTTCGTCAAAATAGACGGAAGAAAGCGTAATACGAGGTTCCGCTCCCGGTCTGGAAGAAGCTTCGACGTTTTCCGCCAGAACGCGAGAAATCGCTCCCAACGCAACCGGATTGGACGGCGCGCTGAATTCAGACTCGACGAACGTTTTGTCCAAAGTCGACGGATCTTCGACAAAATGTTCGTCAACTCCGTAGTTCGGATTGCCCAATATCAATTTAACGCGATAAACGTACGTTTTGTCTGGTTCGACTTCAAAGTCAAAATATCGGAAAAGATAGTAATCGACGGAAGCCGCTTGTTGAATCTTCATACGAGACTCGTTGATAGCGTCTTGATTGACAAGCCAGGAATTTCCTCCGACCGCGCCGCCGGTCGCGCCGCCCGACATACCCATTCCGCCGCCGGTTTCCATTCCAGAGCCCATCATACCGCCGCCAACCATACCCATTCCGCCAGCCATGCCCATTCCGCCGGACATACCTCCCGCCATACCCGCTCCGCCGCCCATAGAGACGTCCGCAAACGGATTGCGACTGAGAAGATCGGACTCGTCGAACTTTTTCATCGCTTCTTGCAGTTCGTTCCATTCCTTGACGTCGGACGCTTGCACGTCGATCTGTTCGGTTGAACTCAAAGGAATATTGGGCAAGTTGGCGACTTCCTCGCCGAAAGGCTTGTTTGCCATCGGCGGACAGCTCATCGCCATCGGCGGGAAAGAAGACCACGTGGGCGCCATATAGTTATAACCAACTTGGTCGGAACCAACCCCCGACCAGTATTGATTCTCTTTTTGAATCGCGCCGATAACGTCGACCTTTTTCCAATCGGTTTTGCCCGTCGGATCAACTATACCGCGTTCCAACGTAAAGTAAATATAACGAGGCTGGTCGCGTTGATCATCCGTATATTGAGCGTTGCCAAACAGTTCGTTGTATGCAAGTTGCTGTTTGCGAATCGGAATCGAACCCGTAAGGGTAATCCAGTGGCGTCCCTTTAATTCGCCGGACGCGCCTCCCATACCGCCCGTCATACCACCGCCCATGCCGCCTGCTCCGGCTCCTCCGGCGCCCATACCGCCGCCCATTCCTCCTCCGGCGTTAGCGGCGCCGTTCGCGGAAATCGCGTTGTACATAATAGCGCCAACGCAAGCGACGGCGCGTAAATTTTCAAGCGGGAGCGGAACGACGTTCGGACGTTTGATCTTATCTGGAAACAACGATTGTTCCCAACGAGTCGCAGTTTCATAAGAATTGACTTTAACGTTGCTCTTAATAAGCTCGGCATAAGAATCAAAAGGATAGACGACGACACCTTCGTCGTATTCTTTTGGCGTAACCTTGCTGTCTTTAATCGTCGTCTCGGCTGAACTCGACGAACTATTAATCTGTTCCGGGGTCAACGTAAATTTATCCAATCCGCTACCGGAAGCGACGAGTCCCGCAAAAACTAACAGCGCGACGGCAATACCGATCTTTTCCCCGTGTAAAAGAAAGAAATTATAGTCTTCCGTTCCCGTCGAGGCTTTTTTCTTCGGCTTCGCTTTTGCTTTAGCTTTCGCGGCTTTTTCTTCCTTTGCCGCTGCTTTCTTCGCGGCTTTGGCTTCTTTATCTTCTTTAGCTTTCGCGCACATGGCGTCCTCTATTGCTCTTATTTGCTTCTTAAACTATTTCGAACAGTCGATAGCGAACGTTTCGAATATTGCGAAACGTTCGCGGAACGTCTCGGCGCGTCAAGCCGCGTCGTGTGCCGCAGGCGCGGCGTTTTGATCGTCTACCGCAGGCGCGGCGTTTTGATCGTTTGCCGCAGGCGCGGCGTTTTGATCGTTTGTCGCAGGCGCGGCGCTTTGATCGTCTGCCGCAGGCGCGGCGTTTTGATCGTTCGTCGCAGGCGCGGCGCTTTGATCGTCTGCCGCAGGCGCGTTTTCTGAATCGGCGGCGGCGTCCGTCGCGCCGACCCCGGAAAGAATGGCTTGCGACTCGGCGTCCGCTTCTTCTGCGGAAGAACCCGTCGCAAAGTTCTCTTTGTTCGGTTCGTTAAAGATGTTGATTACGCCGTATATTTCGACGCGAATGGCGTCGACTCCGTACTCGGATTGACCTAATTCGGAACGTCCAATTTCGACGCCGCCGCCCATTCCCATCGAATCGGCGCCCATAGCTCCGCGTGCGTTTCCGTTTTCCCCGGAACCGGAACCGCCCATGCCTCCGCCCATTCCGCCGCCCATCATTGAGCCGCCCATCATACCGCCGCCCATCATTGCGCCGCCCATACCGCCGCTAGCGTCGGAAGCCATATTTTCCAAAGGAATCGGCATCACGAAAGGCACGTTGTTGTCCGGGCAAATACGAATGTGTTTGACGTCGATCGGCATTGAACAGTTGGCGCAACTGACAAGTAAATCTGGAATACGTCGTTGGTCGATAACGACCTTCAAACAGACCGGCATCTTGTTAAATTCAGCAAAAGGCGGCTTGTCGTCAGATTTTAAAGGCTTATTGTCTTCTCCGATATATCGACCGAAGAGAATTTTCGTACCCGCTTGCATTTCCGCCGAACCCGTCAACGCAAGTCCCATTTCGCCGCCCATCATACCGCCGGAGCCAGACCCCGAACCTGAACCCGAACCCGAGCCCATTGAAGACGACATTGAGGAATCTGATCCCATAGCGTTTGCAGTCGCCGACTTACCCGTTAAATCGCCGATAGTTTGCGTCAAAGTAGTAAATTCAACGGCCGCGTCTTGCCCGATAAGCATCTGTTCGACGCATTTCACGGGCGCTTTTGCGAGATTGTCTACGTAGTCCCTATTAGTCTCGGCAACAACGCGAATCAAGGCTTCGAAAACCCACAAAGTTTCTTGCGCGTACCAAACTTCAATAGAAGTCGGATTGGCTTGGGAATCCCAAGTCGGCAACGCGTAAATTTCGGGATCGATCCAATCGACGTTTCCAACGACGCGTCGACGCTCCTTATAGGGAGGAAGTCCAGGGTACTTCTTGACCGACCAACTCGGGTCTTCAATGTTGGTGGAACCGCCCATACCCATCGAATCCCCGCCCATACCGCCGGACATTCCGCCGCGCGAGCCGCCCATACCTCCGGACATAGCTCCGCCACGCGAACCGCCCATACCGCCGGACATAGCGCCGCCGCGCGAGCCGCCGCCCATACCTCCGGTCATTCCGCTACCGGTTGCTCCGCCGCCCATACGACCTCCGCCGACGCCGCCGGTCATTCCGCCTCCTGCAAGAGCTTCAAGATCGGAGCCGGAAATTTGGTCTTCCGCAGGATCGTAACCGTCGCCGGGAATGGAAGAAATTCCCATTCCCATACCTCCGCCCATTCCGCCGCTCATACCTTCGGCGCTTGAGCCGCCCATCGAACCGCGCGCGCCGCCGGAACCGCCCATCGCGCCGCCCATTGAACCGCCCATTGAACCGCCCATCGCGCCCGCGCCGCCTTCGGTTCCGTTGATCGCTTGCATAATTCCCTGCATATCGTTCGATTCCATACCGAACATAATCATCGATTTCGGATCCATAATCCAAGGATCGACTTCTCTGTAATACGGCTCCGGCTCTTTCGCTATCAATTTGTCGCGTAAAGCGCTGTCGTCAAAATTCGTAACCAACGAATTATTGGGATTGGTCAGATCGATTTCGTATTGATATACGCTTTTAACGGCAGATTTTTCATCCTTAGGATTCGCGTAGATCGCAAGATACAGATGCTGAACGCCTTTGTCGTCCTGATAGACGTACACCGGCCAGAATTGTTCTTCCATACCAGTGATTCCAAGTTGACTCATTTCCTTCTTCTTGAGCAACTTGTATTCGCGAACTTGAACGCGACGACGATTCATCTCCTTCAGCAGATCGGGAAGGTGATTTGCAATGAAGAGTCCGTAGTCTTCGAGCATATGCGGGTTGCCGACGCCGATCGGATCGCGAAACTTCAATTTGTTTTCGACTAAGTCAAGAAATTCGTTCGACAACTGACGAGGCCAACGGTTTCGCAACTTTTGATCGCCGTACATCAGTTCCCAAGCGCCGTACACGCTGTTTGCCAACACGGCAGTTTCCGCTTTGATCGCTTTGATAGTATTGTCGTTTGGATGTTTCTTATTGCCGGCGATCGTGTCGACTTCGCCTTTGGCCGCCGTAATGGCGCTCGTCTTTTCAACGTAAGCCTTCTTGATCTTTCCTTTCGCGAGAAAGAAAAAGACGAACGTAAGTATAAGAATCAACGGTAGGACGATCCAAAAATAATATCTTTTCAGATCTTCCGGCTTAAAACTGCCTTTAGCTTTTGCCATTCTTTTCACCTTTATATCCCAACGACGACGCGCGCGCGGCGCTTGCTACGAGTCGACTAGGGAACCGCTCGGAACTTTGCGGAAAACGGTAGGAAAAAATCCGAACTAAATCGAACTGTTTCAAACGGTCTCGACGCTTCAATTCCGAAACGACGAGGATTGTTCTATCGGAAGTCGAACAAAGGGAAACGCTCTTACGAACGTTTTATACGGTTGCGCGCGACGTTTCGACGCGCGCTTTATCATCCATTTTAGCCATACGTTAAATTCAAGCGTACGACGACGCGGCTCAAGACGCGACTAAATCTGCCGCACGCGAAACGCTTACGGCGCGGCGGGCTCCGCAGACTCCGTCGCATTGGCGTCGTTGGTCGTCGCATTCGCGTTGGCGTCTTCGGTCGAGTCGGTCGCTTCCGTCGCGTTGGCGTCATCAGCCGGTGCGGTCGTTTCCGCTACATTGGCGTCTTCGCCCAACGCAGTCTCGTTTGCGTCGTCGTCCGTTGTCGCGGGTTCGGTCGTATTCGCGGAACCGTCGGCGCCTGCCTCTGAAGATTCGGACGCTTTCGCGGCTTCCTCTTCGGCGGCTTTACGTCGCGCGTCGCGATCGCTTGGAGGCGTTTCCATCCACACGAATTGAATGGTAAAATCGTAACGAGCTAAATTCAAAACTTGGTCGTCGCTAAGTTGGTTGGCGATTTGGTTGTTCATAGAACTCATACCGCCGCCCATACCGCCTCTTGAGGCGCCGCCCGACATTCCGCCCGACATTCCGCCCGACATACCCGACCCCATACCGGAAGTCATTCCCGCGCCCATGCCTCCGCCGGTTCCGCCGACGCCGCCCGCGCCCATCATTCCTCCGTTTTGACGATTGACCCCGCCTGCCTTTCCCGGTTGCGTTTTGATCATCGACTTTAAGAGTTCTTTACGAGCTTCAGCAGCCGCTTCCGGGTCGAGGAGTCTAAAACGTTCGTCGATAACTTTCGGATCGACCATAACGGGGAAGTAAATTCCCATTTCTTTGAGCGTGAGATGGTCGACGCCGGTTTCGCCCGCGCGTTGTCGCTCTAAACTGATGGGCAAATCGATTTCGCCGTGCTTGAGATTATAGAGAATAGTACGACGAATATATTCGGCGCCTCTGGAAGGATCGTTGACGTCGTCCGGGTTGTGGTAATGGTAGCCGGTCAACTGAACTATTCGACCGGCGCCGGAAGGACCGGGAATCTCGGCAAGTCGCTTGTCGTCGCCTTCGGTAAATTCGTCGAACGCCGCCAAATCGGAACCGCCCTTCGAAGAAGAACTAGACGATGAAGAACTAGACGAGGACTTGGAACTCGAACTTGAGGATTTCGAAGAGGAGGAACTTGAGGACTTCGAAGAAGAACTCGAGGAACTTGATTTTGACGAACTAGAACTACTCGAGCCGGATCCGCCCTTAGTTTCAGCGGCGGGAACGAAGGGGAACATTTGCTCCAACGTGTATTTGGGGACATATTCGCCCGACTCGGACGCGCTGGAAGAACTAGAAGAATTTCCCGACGTGGAAGAAGACTTTTGATCCGTCGAGGACGCATCGGAAGCGGCGTCAGAAGCGTCGTTTGTAGCGGAATCAGAATCAGACGCGGCGTCGGAAGCGGCGTCGCTCTCAGCCGTCGCCGGAGTCGACTTTGTTTCATCGGTCGCGTTTGCGGTCGCGTCAGCAGGCGCTTCGAGCGGATTTCCTTCGGCGTCCGTCGCGAACGCTTGAGCTTCAAGGTCGTCGATATAGTACCAACGTCGAACCAATTCAAACCATTCGCTCAGGTCTTCGACTTCTTGGACTTCAATATTGTTAATATAAATTCGGTTCTGTTTTTTGATCTCGCGAACCTTCATTGGGGACACGCCGTCCTCAAGAATCGCTTTATTTGGCGCTTCAGCAGGAATGACTGAATTAATCGCCTTAAGCAATTCCATCCACGTGAGACGTCCTTCGACTCCGCTTGTCAAATTCGAACCGATATCGTCGAATTTCTTAAATTCGGTAACTGCGGCAGTCGCTTTTGCAATAAGGTCTTTCGATTTAGACGCGACGGATTCCGCTTGTTTTTGCGCGGAATCCAAGGCGGGATTTTGCACGACGTTATAAGTGGACGTTGTCGAAAGGTATTGAACGGTCAGTCCAAGCCCCAAAATCGAAGCGGCGGCAAGCGCCCACGGCTTGTTTTGTTCTATGAGACGTTGCTGAACTATGTCGCGCGGAACTAAGTTGATACTCAACGGCGCTTCGCCTAAGAGCTGGAGCGCAAGCCCGTAGGCGACGCCAAACGCGGACGCGTTGTCTTTGAAAAGATTGTTAGAAAGCGTCTCTTCGCCGCGTAATTTGGCAAAGGAAGTTGGAACGACGACGTCTAATCCTAAACTCTTCGACAAGAATTGGCGCAGACCGGGCAATTTCATCGCGTTGCCAAGCGCGTAAATACGACGAATCTTCGCCTTTTTATTGAGACTGCAATAATATTTGATGGAACGGTCGATTTCCGTCAACATATCGTTGAAGACGGGTTTCATCGCCAAAATAACGGCTTTAGGATCTTGAGCCGCGCCGGCGTTGCGTTTGATGTGTTCCGCGTTAGAGAAGGTTAATTTGAGCGATTTTGTCAACGCCTTCGTGAAGAGATTACCGCCGACGGGTATGTTGCGCAACCATACGGCGACGCCGTTCGTAACGACAATTTCCGTCGCGTCCGTTCCTACGTTTAAAATAACGTCGAAATCGTTTAGCTCATTAATGTCGCGTTCGAGCAAGGCTTCGTAGTCGTACATATCGTGAACGAACGAATTGTACAACGCGACTTGCGCCCCTTGAACGCAATCGACGTCGACGTTCGACGCGGCGTAACGTTCCAAGGTTCGCTTGGCCGTCTCGCGTTTCATCGCGTACATAAAGATGAAGAGGTCGAGCGCGATTCCGCCCTCGATCGTTCCTCCGACTTGACGATAGTCCCAGATCACGTCTTGTAAGTCGAAGGGAAGCCATTGTTTGACTTCATATTTGATTAATTCGGGCACTTTTTTCGGATCGATCGGCGGCAACGGCTGGTAACGCCATAAGGCGTTTTGCCCGGAAACGGAAATCGCGACCTTTTCGCCTTTGATATTGTTACGCGACAGAAACAACTTGAGCGTTTCCGCAAAAATTTCGTCGGCGTCGGCGCCCGGCTGCGACAAAATTTTACTATGCTCAATATAGTCAAAGTTTAGAACTTCTAAACTTCCCGGATCAGCGCCTTTTCGACAACGTATCGCCTTCAACGACGTATTGCCTACGTCGACGCCCCATACGGTTTCATTTTTAGCCATAATCGATTTGTCCCGTGCTTAACTTTCGTTGCGCCGACAAAGGTCCGCGAACCATATCGCATTCCGGCGAGTTTCCTAGGCAAACGCGCCGACCGCTCCGACGTCTCCGTTTCCAAAACGTTTTCAACGCGACCGACGCTAAAGCGCGCCTTTTGCGACTCCCTAGCGCGCTTTGACGTCAAACGCCTATAGCGCTCCCCCTCTATTGTAACATCATAAAGGGCTTTCGGTCAAGTTTTTTTTATATTTCTTAAGAATATTTTTTTTAATCTGTCAAAAAAGATAGAGCGTTGGAAAGGTTTATTCTAATTATTACCGAAACGCGCAAGTTAAACGGCGTCGAAAGGCATTAAGCTCTTGTCGATCGCGCCATTGTTTTTCTCTTTTTAGAATCTGCTCGCGTTCAAACGTGAGAACGTTTTTAATGAAAATGTTAAAATTTTCTGATTTTTCTAAATATTCTGAAAAATTTGCCGACAATAGGATATAGAGCGACGCGCGAAGAGCGTCAGAGAATCATTTGAAGCGTAAGAATCAAAAGAGAAACGGAGCGTTTGCAATGACGCGTAGAATCGTAATGGCAGTAGTAATGGCGTTTGCCGTTGGTTTCGTCGGTTGTCGCGCTTGTTTGGCGCCTTACGATTGTTGTCAGCCGACCTTTTTGCCCGAGCGCGGCGATCAGTGTATGGGCGAATTGTATCGTTGCGGGTCGATTCTTGGCGGTATGGATCGTTCTTCCAACGCGAACGGCTATTGCGAGTCCTGCGGCGGCGGAAGCGTCGAATACTACTCGGCAAGCGAGTTTGGCGGCTCCGCCGTCTCTTCCAGCGTAATGGAATCGACTCAACTTGCTTCGTCGCAAACGGCGACGCAAATTCCCACCGCGATCGATTCCGATTCTCGTTACGTCGCACGTCAGGCGTCTTTCAATGCGACCGCCGAATCTTCGAACGTTTCAGGGTTTGCGTTAAACGACGATTCTAGCGAGGCGTATTAATTGACGTCGCGCGCCGATATGAACGATTCTTTGACGTTTGCAAACCATTTGCCGTCCGTCGCAAGGGACGGCGTTAACGCTTCTTGTTGGGTCGACTCGCAACGCGCGCCCTTTTCGCGCGACGTCGCGCTCGAACGTTGGACGGTCAGGGACGGCGACCGCGACAATTTTTTTATGCGACGCGCGCTCGTCGAGGCGGAACTTGCCGCCGAAGAGGGCGAAGTTCCGATCGGGGCGGTTCTTGTTTGCCAGAATTACATAATCGCGCGCGATCACAATCGTCGCGAGCGTCTTTGCGATCCGACCGCGCATGCGGAAACGCTTGTTTTACGCCAAGCCTCCCTCTTTTATCCTTCTTGGCGTATCGAGGATTCGGAACTTTTTGTTACTCTTGAACCTTGTATGATGTGCGCCGGCGCTCTTGTTCAATCTCGCGTAAACAGAACGGTTTTCGGCGCTCGCGATCCTAAAGGAGGCGCGGTCGTTTCGCTCTACGCGGCTCTTAGCGATCCGCGACTCAACTGGCGTTGTGAAGTCGTCGAAGGCGTTTTACGCGAGGATTGCGCGGAATTGTTGCGCGCGTTCTTTCGCGCTAAAAGGACGAAAAAAAGACGAGACGAACGTCTATAGTTCGTCGTTTTCTTTGACGACGAGACGACGAATCGCGGTCGCTTTTCCCGAAACGGCGTCGACGTCGACTAGCGTGCCGCAAAGTCGAGCGTCTTTTGAGGCGACTTCGAAGGTTGTTCGCTTGCACGTCTTCATATTTTCAAAAACGACGTCTAATCTTCGTCCAATGATGCTTTCAAACGAGCCCGTCATTCCGACGTCGCATTGAAACGCCGTGCCGTTCGGAAAGATTTCTTCGTCGGCAGTGGGAACGTGCGTATGCGTACCCAAGACGGCGGAAAACTTACCGTCGAGATACCGACCTATCGTTTGCGTTTCGCTTGTCGCTTCGGCGTGGAAATCTAAGAGACGAATTTGAACGTCGGCTATTTTTTCTAGGACTTTGTCGAGCGCGACGAGCGGATTGTCGCCCATTTCGCGCATAAAGACGCGTCCGAGCGCCGCGACGACGGCGACGCGTAGCGCGGGGCGTCCTTCTTTTGCCGGCGCTTCTATGACGGTCCAGCCTTTTCCGGGCGCGTCCGGCGGCAAATTAATCGGTCGCACTAGACGCGTTTCGTTCGAATTTAACACAGGGTACAGCGACTTTTGATCGTATGCGTGGTCGCCAAGCGTGACGCAGTCGACTCCGGCGCGAATAATCGCGTTGAAAATTTCCGGGGTCAATCCTGCGCCTCCGGCGGCGTTTTCCGCGTTGACGACGACGAAATCGACGTCGAATTTGTCTTTAATAGCGGCGATTCGTTGGACGAGGATATCTCGCCCAGCCTTGCCCATTACGTCGCCAATCATCAACATACGGAAGGAAACGCGTTGTTTTTTTGCGTCGCTTATTTTTTCTACGGGAGCTTTTTTTTCCATTTTAAAGTCCTTATAGTTTTTAATGCGCGCATATTATACCGTCTTTTGTTTTTGAACGTAGGGGCGACGAAACGTTGCTTAGTCTTTTTCTTTGACTTTGAGAAACGATTGAAAATCACTGAAATATTAAGATAGACAAAATAGAAGTTTTAAGAAATGTTTTTTTCCTTGATTTTTTGGTCAAGTTTTCCTCCGACAATCCGATACAGTAGTTAGACGCAAAGCCGACGGGATGTTGCGACTTAATGGGTCGCGTATGCGGTCGGCTGTTGAGGCTTTGCTTCTCTTTTGTCATTTTTTTATTTTGGATAAATTGGCGAACTTAGAAGTCAGGCGTATTTTTGCGTCGCAGTTGTTATACCCCCCTGTTGAATCTAAGACGCCGCCGTTTGAATTTACGTCGAACGGCGACGATATTATAGAGGCGCGTTTATGGATCAAGAAGTCAATGTTTTGGCGCTTGTTAAAGGTAAGGAACGATACGTATTTCTCTACAACGGGCAAAATCGTCGGGAGATTCTTGATTCTTTTGGTCGTTACGCGTCCGATCCCGAGTTGAGTTTTAGTTGGCACGACGCCGCCGTTTTGACGCAGAAGGTGCGTCGCGAACAGAAACGCGCCGAACAAGCGGAAGTTGAGGGCGTCGAGCGTCCTCGGCAGAGACGCGGCGTTCGCAAGTTGGCGCGCGCCTTGGGAATGGCGTCTTTGCGCGACAATATATCTCAATATTACGGCGGAGAAGTCGAGGATTGACGGACTTTTTTCGTCTGTTTATTTCCCGGTAGAAAGCGAGCTTTTTGCCGGGTTTTTTTATGTTGCTTTCGACGTGTTTTTTGACGTCGGCTTCCAAATTTTATATTTCGACCGATGAACAACGACAAAATATGGCGCGAATTATTCGAGCGGTTTTTACGTTATCTTAGAGTCGAACGAAATTATTCCGAACATACGATCAAGAGTTACGGCGAAGATCTTGAAGCGTGGTTGGAATACGAGTCGCTGGTTCATAACGGACAAAGCGCGCTTCCTTGGGCGACGACGCCGCCGGAGTTGCGCGGTTACGTTCTTGCAATGAACGAAGCGTCGTATTCGAAGGCGACTATCTCGCGTCGTCTTGCTTCGTTGCGCGGTTTTTTTAAATTTGGCGAGCGAGAGGGGTGGGCGCAAGACAACCCGGCGCGCGCTTTGCGGAATCCGCGAGGACGTCGACCGTTGCCTCTCGTACTCTCGACCGAAGACGTCGACAAATTATTGAACGCGCCGAATCCTTGCGACCCTCTTGGGCTCCGTGATCGCGCGATTCTCGAGATTCTCTATTCGGGCGGGTTGCGCGTAAGCGAGTGCGTCGGACTTCTCTTTTCCGATTTGTTACTTGACGAAGAACTGCTTAAAATTAGAGGGAAGGGCAAGCGGGAACGTTTTGCGTTTATTGGCGCTTACGCGCGCGCCGCCCTGTTAAAATATTTGCTTTTTGCGCGCGAATACCTGCGCGAATCTTCTTTGGTCGTCAAAAGACGCGACAGAGCGCGTTTTGCGGAAATAGCGGCTCCGTGTCGAGAAACGCGTCGTTTTGTCGCGACGTTCTTTCCCAACGTTCGCGACGTTCTCGAGAATTCTGGCGAATCGAGCGACGATTCGGCGCTCGAAAAAATCGGAATTTTTCGAGGGGAAACCAGTTTTGCGCCTGCCGCGCCCGAAGAGTTGAACGATCCGAACGCGCGACGTCGATGGGAAGAATTTTTGGAAGAGCCCGTCTTTCTCAACAAAAACGGCGGCGCGCTCAACGTTCGGAGCGTCGGGCGCAAACTTGACGGTTATTTGCGTCAAACGAACCTCGACTCGCGCGTTTCTCCCCATACGTTGCGCCATTCTTTTGCGACGCATTTGCTCGACTCCGGCGCCGACGTTCGTTCGATTCAGGAGCTTCTCGGTCATAAAAACGTCGTCACGACCCAAATATACGCGCACGTTTCGACGTCGACTTTGCACGCCGTTTATGAAAAAGCGCATCCTCGCGCGCGACTTGCCGTCGTCGAACGTCTGAATTGACTTGTGCGATTATAACGAACACAGGAGCGTAGCGTCAATGCGCGATTTTGACGATTTTCACAGCGCCAACCTCTATTGTACGACTGACGAACGGGGCGTCGAGACGATAACGCTAGCTCGGCCCGAGAAATTGAACGCCCTTTCTTTTGAAACGTTGAAAGCGTTGTCGCTCGAATTGCGACGCGTTGAACAAAGCGATACGATTCGCATCGTCGTCTTGACCGGCGAAGGCGCAAATTTTTGCGCGGGTCTTGATTTACGCGAAGCGTCCGACGGCGCCCCGATTTCTTACGAGGAATTGGCTTTTCTCGATTTAGACGCGTTGGGCGTTTCTCTTTTACCCGGCGAGCGAATCGAACGGGGACGAATAATGCCGCGTATCGTTCAGGAAATAATGAAGCGTATTCAGCTTTTGCCCCAAATCGTCGTCGGACGCGCGCGAGGAATCGCTTGCGGGGGCGGCGCCGGTCTTTTGACCGCTTGCGATTACGTTTCCGCATCAAGAACGTTTCGACTCTGGTTTTCCGAAGTTTCCTTTGGTTTTTATCCGACGTTGCTTTTCCCGTTTCTTAGCCGTAGGTGTCCAATTTCCAAATTGCGCGAGGTCGTCTTGACGTGCAAACGCGTCGACGCCGAATTTGCTAGGACCGCTCTTGGAATCGTCGACGTGATCGACGACGTGGAAGAAACGTCCGACGAATTGGCAAAAATTCGGAATGTTTCGGAACTTTTTCTCAAGGATCGCGATTTCGAATCGCTTCGAGAAACGAAACGACTTTTCGCATCGAAATTGGTTCCGCCCGACGAAGAAATTATCGAAGGATGGAAAGAACATTGGCGCTCTTGGAACAGACCGTCTTGCCGTGAAAAAATTTTGCGACTTTTTGACAAGAATTGAAAGACGATGCAATCTCGACGTCAAACAATACCCAAAAGTTTACTGAGCTTCGAGGCTTGTTAAGGCGTTTTGAATCGTTATAATGAAATCGTACGGCACAACTGTTTCACGCGTCGGAACTCATTCGCGCAAGAGGGGGATATAAACGGTAATGGTAAAGGAATTTCCTTTTGTATGCGTCAATTGGATATTTCCTTTTGGGATAAAACGGGTAAAGTATAGGATATAGGCAAAACAGAATAAAACGCTAAGACATACGCAGATAGAAACGAACGGTCTGTCGATCGTAATGAACGACGGGAACTTATCGGAAAAAACAGATCGTTTAGATAACGCGATTAACGCGTTTGAAGTTTCTGAAAAACGCCGAGGAGTCGGCGTTTTTTTCAAAAAAGGGCGAGCGGCGCGCCGAAAATATCGTATACTTACGACTACCGATTTTCGGAGTCAAATTGCCGCGCGTCGTCCTTTTCGTCGCGCGCTTTGCATAGGAGAAAGAGAATAATGACCTCGACTATTTCCACCTTTGATAATACGACCAAACGCGCGTCGACCTCCGTTCAAACGAGTTTATGCGGGACGAACCGACAAGCCGAGCCAGATTTCGATCAATATGATCCTAACGAATCGGCTCATAACGCCTGCGCTCGTCTGCAACGTGAAGATTTCCGCGCGTTGGAGCGTGTTTTGGCGGCTCGTTGATTTTGGCGTCTTGTTGATGTTTCTTTAATAGACTTGAGCGTCGCGCGCCCTTTCTCCGTAGCGAGCGAGGACGGCGCGGCAAATTGCGACGGCTTCTCGTTGCGTTCCTTGCGGCGCTTGGTCAAGGAACGCGAAAATATACGCTTCGACGTTTTCTTGCAACGACTTGTGGGACTGTTTTTGCTTTTGTCGCGTTCCGACGCCAGTGGAGAGCCATTCTTCGTTGACGTCGTATTTTTCGCAAATCATTAGAACGCGACCATACGGCACCTTTGCCGTTCCCTTTTCCCAAGCGGAAACGACTCCGCCTTTTACGTCTATCTTTTCTCCAAACGCCGCTTGCGTCAGTTTTAAATCGTTGCGCAAAGTTCTGATACGCTCGCCGATTTCCATTTTATGCCTTCCCTCTTTTGGTTTGATTATTTCCTCGTAACGTCTTGTTACAAGGTGAAATAATTGGTCTTGTTACAAGGTGAAATAATTGGTCTTGTAACAAGGCGAAATATTGGTCTTGTAACAAGGCGAAATATTCATCTTTATATAATATCTAACTTTTTAGAATATTCAAGGTCTTTTTGCAATTTTTTAAAAACGAAAAGACAGATACTGAACTTTTGAGTCTAAGAATGTAGCAAAAAGGTAGATTATCGAAAATAAATAGATTAGAAAACAACCGAGGAGGCGAAATATAAGACGCTCTCCTCGGTTCTACATATTGGCGGCGCGCCTCTTTGTCATTAATTATTTCGCATTCTTGATCGTTTTGTCAAATTTGGCGACGAACTCGACGATAGGCGTCGGGTCTTTGAGCGAATGCGGATGGTGATCGTTGCCCGGTTTGAGAATCAATTCGATTTGACCTCCGACTGATTCGTAGAGCTTTTTAAAGGGCGCCCAGTTTTCGTCGCCGGGTACGACCGTATCGGAATCGCCACAAACGAGCAAAATTCCGACCCCGGCGTCGGCGAGTTTCTGACAGCCTTCTTTGTTGTCGATCGGATTGCCTTTGTAGGCGAGCGCTTCTTCTTCCGTCATTTCGTAACTTGCAAGGACGTCTTTCCAATCTCCGTCGCTACGCGCGCCTTTTCCGAAAGCGCCGGGCCAGCTTTTAAAATCAAGGACGGGGTTGTCGATATAAATGGACGCGACTTCGTCTGGATATTCGAACGCCCATTTGGTCGTGTAGAGACCGCCGCGGCTCATTCCTTCCAAATTGGTCGTTTTGGAGAGTTGGAACTCCGTGCGAAGATACGTATAGAAACGTTGCCAGAGCGCGACCGATTTTGGCGAGCCCATAAGCGGCGCGGAGTCGACGTAAGCGAGCGTATAGCCTTTGTTCAACATCGCGACGTCAAATTGAGGTTCGTGCCCGAAGAAACGCGCGCGCCAAATCCAAGGCTTGCCCGGCGCTTGTTCTTTTGGAAAGACCAGCTTTGCCGCGCGACCTTCAAATTGGAAGTCGTGAAGTTCGAACCCGAACCATTCGCCGACTTGACCCGGATAGGTCGACGGGGAAGAAGTTTGACCGTCGTCCGCAAAGGTTTGGCTCACGAAGAACGAAAGGGCAAAAATCAAGACAAACGGAAGATATTTTTTCATAACGAAGGTTCCTTGTTAAGTCGCGCGCGAACGACGCGACTATGAATAAAACGCCGATTTGCAAACGGCGGCGACAATTACGATTTTTTATTCAAGCGAAAAAGAACGAACAAACGCGACGACTATTGAACCAAGTTTCGTTCAATTTCTTCGAGGTTTTTGAAGCGTTGTAATAAACTTTGAATATCAAGGAGCGCGTCCAACGATTTGACAGACTGGATTTTAGCAATCAACGTTTGACGAGATTGGGATTCGCGCTTTTTTGAAACTTGTTCCAATAAGCGCTCTTTAAATTTTTGGATGATTCTATCGCGTTCTTCAACGATCTTGTCTCGTTCTTCTTCCGCTTTTTTTGCTCTTTCTCGCGCTTGGTCTCGTTCTGCTACGACCAAATCATATTTTTCATCCGCTCTTTTTTGGTAATCAGCCATATATATTTTGAGTTGCGTTGGAAACGCTTCTTCAAGGAACGAAACGTCCATAGGTTTACCCTCTCTTTTTTCGATTCGATCGATCAGTTAACTCGACGTCGAAGTTTGGGAGCGATATTTTGACAAGACCTAAACGACAAATTAATTGTCGAGGTTTTGTTCTATTTCTTCGATAGAATTGAAGCGTTGTAACAATCTCTGAATATCAAAGAGCGCGTCTAGCGATTGGGCAGACTGGATTTTGGCAGTCAACGTTTGACGACACTGGGCTTCGTATTTTTTTGACACTTGTTCCAATAAGTACTCTTTAAATTTTTGGATGGTTCTGTCTCGTTCTTCAACGACCTTGTTACATTTTTCAACGACTTTGTCTCGTTCTTCAACGACCTTGTCTCGTTCTTCAACGACCTTGTTACATTTTTCAACGACCTTGTTACGTTCTTCTTCCGCTTTTTCCGCTCTTTCTCGCGCTTGGTTGCGTTCTTCTACGACCAAATCATATTTTTCTTCCGCTTTTTTTTGGTAATCTGCCACGTATACTTTGAGTTGCGTTGGAAACGCTTCTTCAAGGAACGAAACGTCCATAGGTTTGCCCTCTCTTTTTTCGATTTTGTTGATTAATTGCCCCAACGTCGTCGTTTGCGGTCGAAATTTTTTCAAAGCCGCGAGATAATTAAAGCAAGCGACGATTCCGCGCCGAATTCGCGCGTCTAATTGCATAGCGCACAAATCGCCGAAAATTTGCGCGAGTTCGTCAAGTTCCTGTTCCTGCGAGACCGACTTGTTTTTTGCGAGCCGTTCCAGATACAGGAAACCTTGCAACAACGGTTCGCAACGACGAATTTCCTCGAACGGCAAATCGCGAACGCGAACGCAACGATACCAAAAATTGGGAACCGTGTTTTCACAACCGGGCGCGCAAAAGGTAACGTCGTTCAGATATTTTGGGGACGATTCGCGCCAGTCTTGCGAAAAGACCAAGGCGTAAGGAACGGGCAAGCGTCCTTCTTCGTCGGCGTACTCTTCTTTGTGATCCTTCATATAATCGAGCCAAGCCCAAACGTACCCCAAGAGCTGGATCGAAATATAGAATCCTTCGTCCGATTTGTGTTCGACAATTAGCGCGAAGACGGCGCGTCGTCCTTTTCGCGCTTTCTTATCGACGAATTTTACGGTAAAGAACAAATCCCCGACGCATTCTTTTCCTTCGGCGTCGAGCATTCGCGTTCTTTTGATTTCGAGCGTCGACAAGTCAAGTTGAACGAGGAGATCGGGATCGAGCGTATATTTGAAAAGAAGTTGCGCCGTCAATTTGTCGATTAGCATAATCGTGAAGAATTTGTCGTGCGTCATCGTCTCGCCGAAAGTTTCGTCGAGACGTTCCCACGCGTCTTCTTCCAAATTGAAATCGCAAATTTCGAACAACGAACGTTTTTCAAAGGACGTTTGAAGCATAACGACGTTCCTTGAGTCGACGTTTTTCAACAAAAATCGCCCGAACGCGCGCGAGACGAGCGTTCGAGCGACTACGCTTTTAAGTACGAAGTCGAACGCGCGTCGTTATTTCGCGGGGACTTCCTTGATAAGACCGAAGTCGATATACTGACCGCCTTGCGTTTGACGGCAGTGAATCGCGACGACGTTCTTACCGGCGACGAGCGCGGATTTCAACGCATCGACGTCAAGATCGGCGAAGTAGTAACGCTGATAGCCGGTAAATTTTCCAACTTGAACGCCGTTGACGTAAACTTCGGCGTCTTCGTCGTGATAAATATAACCGAGCATATTTTCAGGATTGGCGATATCTTCCGCAGACAATTCAACGGCGCGACGAATCCAAATATCGCTCGAATCCCACTTAGTGCGCACGACGGCGCCGGGCGTGCCTTCCGTGCCGAATCCGCCTTCGCCTTCTTTCCAAGCGGAGTCGTCGAAGTCGGCGGCGTTCCAATTATCGGCGGGCGCTTCGAAGGAATACTTCCAGACTTTGGCCTCGTTTTTCGAACAACCGATAATGATCTTTTGTTCCGGGGCGGGCTCGCGGAGCGACGTATTCGACTTGAACATTTTGTCGACGGGGTACTTAATGACTTCGCGGTCGTAAGACATAAAGCCGTTGACTTCAATTTCAACGTCGGTCGTCTGCGTGTAGACGGCGGCGGAAAGACCGGCTTTGATCAACGGGCGCATCGCGCGATTTAAGCCGTTGTAGCGTTTGAAGAGCGCGTCTTGATCGTCGAAGGAGACGTAACCCCAGTTGCCGTTTTCTTTCCAAGAGTGTCCCTTGACGGGCAGACCGAGACCGCCGTATTCGCCGAGAACCGTCGCGCGGTTTTCTTCAGCTGGGAACATACCGGGACCGGGATAATTGTGCATATCGTGGACGTCGCCGCAAGCGCGATCAGACCAACCGCTCGTGCAGTTGACGAGACGCGTGGAGTCGAGCGATCGGCAAAGGTCGACTATGCGAGCCGTGTCAAATTGCCCCCAACCTTCGTTGAAGGGAATCCACATCATAATGCAGGGGAAGAAATCAAGCGCGTCAAACATTTGACGAAGTTCGACTTCGTAATAGGAGACGGATTCCGGCGAACGCTCGGCGTCGGGGTCTTTGGGGGCGATGTAGTGTTTCGTGTCGCCGCTCGGCATATCTTGCCAAACCATCATACCCATTTTATCGCAGTCGTAATAATAACGCGCGGGCTCGACTTTGATGTGTTTGCGAAGCATATTGAAGCCGAAGGATTTGAGGACTTCAAGGTCGTAGACCATACCGGCTTCGGTCGGAGGCGTGTAGAGTCCGTCCGGCCACCAACCTTGATCGAGCGGTCCGTGTTGGAACACGAACGTGTTGTTCAACATCATTCGCGTGATTCCTTTTTCGTCCTTACCAAGCGAAGTCTTGCGCATCGCATAGTAGGTTCCGACTTCGTCGACCGTTTCGCCGCCCTTGACGAGCGCGACTTTCAGATCGTAAAGTTTCGGGGAATCCGGCCACCAGAGTTCTTTGTCGGACGCGTCAAACGTAAGCGTCGCTTTTCCAGAGACGACTTTCGCCTTTTGATCGCCGATTACGACTTGCGCGCCGTCGGCGTTCCACGTTTCGACGAACACGGTCACGGTTCCGTCGTCAATGTCTGAGACGGGGCGAACTTTCGTAATGTAAGACGGGGCGACGGGTTCCATCCAGACGGTTTGCCAAATACCGGTGACGGGCGTGTACCAAATGCCGCCGGGATTGTTGACTTGCTTGCCGATACCTTGAACGCCGTCGTTCGTCGGATCCCAGACTTTAACGACGAGTTCTTGCGCGCCGTCCGCTTTGAGCCAACGCGTCATATTGACGGAGAAGGGGCAATATCCGCCTTGGTGCGAGAAGATTTTGGCGCCGTTCAAATAAACGTCGGCGCGCCAATCGACCGCTCCAAAGTGAAGCAGAACGTCTTGCCCAGCCCAGTCGGCGGGAATTTCAAACGTCGTTTTATACCAAAGGTTATTGTCCTTGCCGACTCTTTTGCCGACGCCGGAGAGCGCGGATTCGGCGCAGTACGGGACAAGAATCTTGCCTTGCGCTTCTTCAAATTTCGCGTCGACCGGCAGAATCGCATAGTCCCAAAGACCGTTCAGATTGACCCACGCGTCGCGCGTCATTTGCGGACGAGGATATTCAGGCCACGGCTTCGCGGGATCGACGTCCTTCGCGAATTTCGAGAGAAGAGTCCCTTCGACCGGCTTCCAGTCTTGGGCGTAAAGCGCCGTAGTCGTTGCGGCGACGCCCAGCAGGATCGTCGCGGCTTTCAGTAAGAACGATTTTGTCATTGACAGCCTTTCCTTTAAAAGGGGGAAAACAAACGAATCGTTATTCGTTTTAATTTGTGTAGTATACGTTTTTTTTGACGATTTACAAGACGTCGATCCGTTCAAACGCGCGCTACCAGCCGCACGCGACGCGGACGTTTTGCATCGTTTCAAGGACGTCGTTCCAAGTCTGCGGGTTCTTCATTGCCGCGTTCGGGAACATACAGCCGTCCCAGCAAATATGGTTGAAGCGACGCGTCGGCGTTCCGTCTTCCATAAGCCAGAATTTGGCGTATTTTACGACGTCTAACTTGCCGTTCGGGTCTTTCGGTAGGCAATGGCGCCCTGTTTTGTCGTGCGCGCCGGAGCCGAAGACGGTGCCGTCGTTTTGCGCGACGTGGAAGTCGACGACCCAAGGACGCAGACGATCCGTCATTTTCTTGTACGCTTCGTCGTAAACTTCCGTTTGACCCCACTGGAAGTCGTCGGGCAGAAGCCTGTCTTCGGGCGCGTTGGCGCCAAGGAGGAACAGATTCGTGTGCGACATATCGGCTTGAAACCCGAGAACTTGCGGCAAGTCGACTTCTTCCATAAGTTGCGCGCAACGCTTCCAACTGTGCATGCCGCCCCAGCAGACTTCGCCTTCAAGCGCGAGCATTTCGTCGTACTTCATTGCGATTTCGCAGGCTTTTTTGAACGTCGCGACGATTTGCTTCGTATTTTCGCAAGGGTCTTTCGCCCAAGCGTCGACGGAACAAGAAGAATCGATGCGAACGCAGCCGTTCGGACGAACGCCCGCCTTACGCAGACGCGCCCCGACGTCGCAACCTTTTTCGACTTCTTCTAAGAATTTCGCGCGTTGCGATTCGTCGCCCATTGCGGAGCCCGCCCAAACGTTCGCGACGAGCGAACCGACTTCAAAGCCGTAGTCGGAACAATACTTGACGATCTTGTCGATTTCGGCGTCGCGATCCGCGTAATCGAAGTGCGGCGGCGCGAGGAAAAGATCGAACCCGTCGAATTTCACGCCGTCGACGTCGGCGCCTTTAGTGAGATCGAGCATCTCGACAAGACTAATACAAGGTTCGCCGTCGCCTGAGCCTTTGCCGACGACTCCAGGCCAAGTCGCGTTGTGCAACTTCGGAAAGGCGTGTGATTTTGCCGCGCGTTTGGACATAAGTTAGTCTCCATACGAAAAAACGAGGACGATACTGTCGCAAGGACGTAGACGCGAAAAGCGCGCGTTTAGGAAAACGCCGCCCCTCGCGCGAAAACTTGAATATATCATATTCGAGGGACGGTTGCAACTAATTTCAGAATAAATATTTTTTTATTTATTGATTTTGCGTCAAAACGCGAATCGTATAGAGAATTTTATGGACTAATAGACGTCAGCGACGCAACGCCGTGACGTTTTCGTCGATTTCTTGCAAATATTTTTTTACGACGTCTTCGCGGTTAAATTGCGCGGCGACTTTTTCGCGTCCTTGTCGTCCCATTTCGCGTCGTTCGTTCCAAGGCGTTTTGAGAAACCTTTCGAGCGCTTGCGCCAGCGCGTCGACGTCGCGCGGCTGAAATCCCAGCCCGGTGCGTCCTTCGTCGAACGTTTCCAAACAACCTGGGACGTTCGACGCCAAGACGGGACGACCCGACGCCGCGCCTTCAAGTAAGACGTTGGAAAGCCCTTCGTGGTAAGTCGGCAAAACGATCGCGCTTGCTTCGCGATAATAGGGGCGCGGGTCGAGCGAGTAGCCAAGGTATTCGACGACGCCTTCTTTTTGCGCTTCGACGACTAATTTGAATTCGTTGCAACGTCGTTCGGGCGCGCCTAGTATTTGGAACTTGACGCCTCGTTCGCGGAAGCGTCGCGCGCACTCGACAAACTCCGCGACGCCCTTGTCGCGCATTAAACGACCGACAAAGAGTAATTTAATCGGTATGTCCGGCGCGGGGTAGTCCGCGTAAGCGAAACGTTGAAGATCGACCCCGGAGCCGGGCACGAGCCTTATTTGTTCCTCGCGCGCTAGTTTCTCTTCGACCGCGCGTCGGACGATCGATTCGTTCTGGCAGAAAACACGCGTCGCGCCCTTGAGCCCTAGCCGATACAGCGAAGTCGAAACGCGACTCAACAGTCCGCGAGAATTGACCGCCGCGCCAAGCCCCGAAAGCGTCGCAAGGTAGGGAACGTGAAAAGAACGGCAGGCTTGACCGCAATAAACGTTCGGCTTGATTGTGAACAGAAGCGCGACGTCCGGCTTGATTTGCTTCAACAATCTACGATAGAAGAAATAGAGCTTCAAGTCTTTTCGAGGGTCGATTCCACGAGGATCGATCGGCGTTTCAACGAGTTTGGCGCGCGTCGCTTCGAAATAACTCGCGCGAAAATCCTCTTCAAAAGAAAGCCAAACGTCGTCGCCGCGCGCAAGAAGCGCGTCGACTAGTTCGCGTTTGAAATCGTAAAGAACGCGAGATTGATTGACGGCGACGAGGATTTTCATTAACGCTTTCCTTTGTTGACGGCGCGGATGGTTTTAATTGAAGTCGGCTAAACTTTCCGACCTCGAGCGTTTTTACGCGCTCCTTCGTTTTCTTTATCGGCGTTTTGCCGTCTTGTCTGTAATTTCCCCAATTTTCCTTGTTACTCAAGAAGGTCTGCGCTTTGAAACGTTAGTCGTCTTTCTCGTCCTCTAAACGTCGGAATTCGTTCAAGTTCAGTTCCCGCTTCAGTTCTTCTTCGGTCGGCATATAGGGCAAATACTTCGCGGCGAATATCTGATTATTGTCTTCCGGCAACGTGTAACGAACCAACGCGTCGCTTTTATCCGCGCAAAGAACGACTCCGATCGGAGGGGCGTCCCCTTCGTTCATTAACTCGCGCGTATAATAGTTGACGTACATTTGCATTTGACCCAAGTCTTGATGCGTCAACTTGCCGACTTTTAGATCGAACAAGACGAAGCATTTGAGGATATAGTTGTAAAAGACTAGGTCGATATAAAAGTGTTCGTCGTCGATGCGAAAATGTTTCTGTCGTGCGACAAAGGAAAAACCGCGCCCTAGTTCTAATAAAAAGTTTTGCAAACGATCGACGAGCGCTTGTTCCAAATCGCTTTCGTAAAAGCGTTCGTTTGTCGGCAAATCCAGAAATTCGAGAACATACGGGTCTTTAATTATTTTTTCGTATTCGGGCTTGGGTTCCAACGTTTCGATTTCAGACGCGACGCTCGTTTTGTCCTTACTGGCAAGAAGCCGCTGATAATAAAACGTGTTGATTTGACGTTCCAGTTGACGCGAACTCCAGCCCGATTTTATCGATTCTTCCAAATAAAAGCCGCACGCTTGAGCGTCCTCCACCTTCATTAACAGGCGATAGTGCGACCAGCTCAATTCGCGCCGCAGTGCGGCGCGAATTGGAAAGACTCGATAAAACTGCCTCATTCTTCTAAGATTAGAGACGCAAAAGCCCTTGCCAAATTCTTGACTCATTCTTTCGGCGACATACTGAAGAATTTGTTTCCCGTAAGTCGCGCGGTCGTTTTCTCCGCATACTTCAAAGAGAGTCTTACCAATTTCCCAATACGCCTCGACCATTGCGGAATTGACGGCGCGATATATCTTGGATTGCGCGTCGATTACGTAACCCCTAACTTGTCGATAAACTTCCTCGGAACGTCGAACGTCTTCGACCTTGCCGTCTTGAATAACAATTTTGTCGTTCTTGTCCATATTGTTTCCTTTAAAGGCTAACCGCGCCAAAAGTGCGCCGATATTTTAACCGTTTGAATTTAAAAATCAACGCGACGACTGTTTCAAACGTTTTCCGCTCGTATATAACGAGCGGCTTTTCGCGCCCGCGCTTACGCGCGGGGGAATCGACGTCACGTTTTTTAACGACTAGACGTCAACGCGCGATAACGCTTGAACAACTCCGCGACGCAGTACGATTCCGAAGCCGAGGCGGGGAAATCGTAAGTTTCCAGAACGGCGCGGTCGTTCTCACGATGCGCCGCGCGAAGTACGCCGGGCGTTACGAGATCGTCGTAAAGAGACGCGAGCGACTCGTCGGGGAATTGATCGCGCGCGTCGAGTATTCCTTGAGCCGTCGCTTCGATCCGGGCTCGTTGCGTCGGCGTAGGGTCAGGCCAAGGGAAATTGTTGTAAACGATCTCTTTGGAATAGCGGTATCTCATTTCTAATCGACCGCAGACGGCGCGCATCCACGCGTTGTGGACGCTCGACGTCAATATGCCGAAATGATAGAGCGTCGCGTTCGGAATGATTAAAACTAAATTCGTCGGGATCGTACTCTTGTCCAAGAAACCTAGGGGAACATACTGCCGACGTTCGGAAGAAACCGAAGGAACGACAATAAAAGTATCGGGATTGTTCGTTTCTCGAAAGAGAGTCGGCATTTCGGCAAGTTTGCGCGCGCCAAGGTCTGGACTTGCCAAACGCGTCTCGCGTACTTTTTTGACGCGTTCCATTACGCGCGGCATTTTCAACAAGTCCGACGGCTTGGCGTCGACTAGCCAAAGGCAATAACGGTCGAGACGTTGAATAAATTCTTTGGCTCCGATCAATTTTTTGACAAACGGCTTGGCGTTCGGTTCTTTCGTTAAAAATTCTTCTATGTCTTCCTTTTCGATAATGAGATTTCCGCCGTCCGTCGGGCGGTTTCCACTGACCATTTCAGGGACGTCGCATAGCGCTTGAAGTCGACTTTCTATAAAAATATTGGACGCGTCCGATAAATACGCGTTAATATTGACGGTTTTCTTGACGCTTTCATTGTCAAACAGAAGTCTGGGAGCGTCGTTTGGCGCGACGCTAAACCCGACTATGACGCAATGGACTTTTGCTTTGTCGTTAGCCTCGCTGTCCCAACGAAACGTTCGATGCGCAAAATCTATGTGAACGTCGAAGCGATCAAAGAGCGGCTTCCATACTGAAGCGACTTGCTCGCCTTGCGTTATCGAATTAGTCGATACAAACGCGGCGCGAATCGTCGTTCCTTGCATTAGTCGGCATGCCTTGAAATACCAGCAGGAAACGTAATCTATTTTTCCCGCCGTTTTGTAAGGCTTGTTCTTTTCGTCGACGTAAATTGAAAGAACGTCGGCTTTCTGCTCTTTGGTTTGAAAAGAATAACCAATAAAGGGCGGGTTTCCCAAGATATAATTCAATTTTTCCTTAGGAACGACGTTTTCCCAATCGATTCTAAGCGCGTTTCCTTCGACGATATTCGAATAGGATTTCAGGGGCAGAAACTCGAGGTCTTGTTGTAAAATATCCTCCGTTTCTCGCAGGGCTTGCGACTCCGCGATCCACAGGGCGGTTTTTGCGACGGCGACGGCGAAATCGTTGATTTCTATTCCGTAGAATTGCGAAATCGAGACTTTAATCAACGCGTCCTGATCGGAACTTGCGAAAATCGTTCCTTCGGGGTATAGAAGACGTAAAACGTCGTTTTCAAGTCGACGCAAGGATCGATAGGTTTCCGTGAGGAAATTGCCGGAGCCGCAGGCGGGATCAAGGAAGGTTAGGGACGCGAGTTTCTTTTGAAAATCTTCAAGTTCCTTCTTGCGTTTTCCAAGTTGCGGCGTATCCTTAATTTGTTGAAATTCCGCCTTGAGATCGTCCAAAAACAACGGGTCGATAACCTTGTGAATATTTTCGATCGACGTGTAGTGCATACCGCCCTTGCGCCGCGTCTCCGGGTTGAGCGCGGATTCGAAGACGGCGCCGAAAATCGTCGGGCTGATCCTGTTCCATTCGAAATCTTTGCAGTCGCTCCTCGTAAGCAACTCGACGATTTTTTCGTTGAGTTGCGGAATCGGCGTTTCCCGTTCGAACAAACCGCCGTTGACGTAAGGAAAAGCGGCGATTTTCGGATCAAGGTATTTGTCTCGTTTGTCGAGCGGCTCGTTAAAGGTTCGAAAGAGTTCTTTAAGCGCGAGCCTTGCGTTTTCCGGACTGAACGAACGCAAATATTTTTTGAACAAATCTTTTTCGCCAAAGAGCGAGGCTCCGTCGGCGTAAAGACAGAAAACGAGTCGAACGCATAACGCGTTTAGCGCTTGCGACGTTTCAAGAGATTCCAGGTCTTGATACTGTTTTGCGAGTTCTTGGCAGAGTTGCGCGACAAAGTCGCCCGCCTGAATCGAGACGCGCGTTTCGCGTCGAATCGTCGCGGCTTCAAAGTCGACGAGAAAATCGAGCTTTTCGTATTCGTCTTTGAGATTTTCCAAGCGGACGATTTCGGGCGTCGGCTTCGGAACGTCCATATCGTAAATATGGAATTCTTGAAAATTGCAGACGACGATCCAGCGCGGCTTTTCCGAATAGGGCAACTCGTCGGCGTAACGTTTCGCCTGTTTGTAGGGCGTGAGGATCGTGCCGTCCGACTGCTTGTAACTTTTGTTTAGGTCGACTTTGAAGCCTTTTTGCTCGATCAAAACGTGCGATTCGAAAATATACGCGTCGACGTAGCCCGTCTGATCGAGCTTGACGTCTTTTTCGAATTGAAGGAGTCGTTCCGGCTTCGGAACGCCGTAGACGTCGCGCAACAAAGCGTGCCAAAAGGACTGCGTTTGACCGCGTTCGGAGCCTTTGTCTTTCCAGTCGCGGGCGAAGGATTCCGCCGCTTTACGTCGTCTTGTGTCATAGTCTTTCATCGAAGTTTCTTTCTTATGCGTTGAGAAACGAAAAAGCGCGCGGCGGAAAATTTCCGAGACGCGCGCTCTAATCTAAGGAAACTCAATTTTTTTGAACGTCTTAATTATACCTCGACCAATTGTCGACTAACATAGCGACCATCAATGAATCAAGACCTATACAATCAATTTTATAATTGCTGTGATTGCAATTACAATCGACACAATAAGCCCTGCAAGTTTGTAAAACCTATCGCTTCTTTCCTTTTTAAGTTTAGCGTTCAGGTCGTCTCGATAAGAATCCAACGTATCGCATATTTTTTTCAATGTTTTGCAATCCGCCTCGCGAATATCCGCCGACTTTTCAAGTTCGTCTACCGCCCCTTTGTTCCCATCGCTATCAGATTTTTTTTCCTCGTAACCGCCTTGGGCTTCAGCGTTCCTACCGTTTCTTCCTAAGATTTCTTTTACCTGCTGTTTATAATCCCTATACTCAGGAACAACGTCGCCTATGACGATCAATTCATATTGTTTACAAAACAAAATAAAGTCACTCAAATAATATTGAATCAGACAGTCATAGGCGTCGTGCTTCGCACGTATACAATGAGGATAAGCCTTGTGTAAATCATCAATGCTTTTTGAAACGATATAATCGCTTAAATGTTTTCCTGCGTAACGCAACTCATTTACAGCCGGAATAAACAACCCTTGTAATTCGACCGAACATAATCCGCCATCTGATTTCCGAACGTTCGAACTACTCGGCTTGGGGACGTATTCGCACAATTTCAAAGCCTGTTCCGCACTCGCGAACGCATCCTGACATATCTTGGAAAGCGTTTCTTCACTTGCGCAACCGCCGTCCTCATCGCGAACGTTCATAGTCATACTTTAAATTCTCCGCTCGCAGACGTTCAAGTTCTTCACGCGTCGTATACTGTCCTTGTTGCAGGAGAACGTTCCCTCTGGCGCAAGACGCTACTGCGAGGCGCACGTTTCTTCTAATGGAAGCCAGGCGTGACTCCTTAGTAGGAACTATGACTGGAGGTCCTACAAGCGCATTGATCAACTTGTCAAGAAACACCATCAAACACACCCTTCTTTGTTTCTGCTTTCAAGTTTTTCTATGTTCAGGTCGTCGACGCTACTGCGAATCCATATAAAATAGCAGACTGACGGTAGCTCTGTTCGACATTAAACTTTTTACGGTTCCTAACGTGTTCATCCATACGAACAACGAACACAACCGCGATTCTAAATTGTAAAAAGAAAAGGAAAAAGTCAAGATTATATATAGCAAAAAATCAAAATTTTGAAATATCGCCTTTTGAACAATAAAAAGATAGGAACGAGGAAATATACTTATCGCCTTTGTTTTTTCCTTCGAAAAACAGACGTCGTTCTAAATTCTCGTCTGTCCGGCGGTATAGTTTGGAAAATTTCAAGAGTAAGGAATATAATTAGGAAAAGTCGAGTTTCAAAAAGAGACGTTTCAACGCCAGAAGTTGAAACGTCTCCGAGGGCGAATTTTACGCTAATTCCGCGATCGCCTTGAAATTTTCTTTAAGCGCGCGATACAAGCCTTGATAGACGGGGAACGCCTTGTCATAATAGGCTTGGGCTTCGGCGTTCGGGGCGATTTCCGAGACGGTCGAGATCGTCGCGTCGCAGGCTTCTTGGACGTTTGCGTATTCTCGTCCGCCGACTGCGGCAAGTAGCGCGACGCCGAACGCGGGGCCTTCTTCCGAATTGAGCGTGACGACTTTGCTTCCGAAGACGTCCGCTTGAATTTGGCGCCAGAAGGGGCTTTTGGCGCCGCCGCCCGAGGCGCGCACTTCGTCGATCGGAACGCCGAGACTGCGGAAAATATCGACGGAATCGCGCAAGGAATAGGCGACGCCTTCCATAATCGCGCGCGCGACGCGTCCGCGATTATGCGCAAGGGTCAGACCGACGAAACAGCCGCGCGCGTTCGGATCGGCGTGCGGCGTTCGTTCGCCGCTCAAATAGGGCAGGAAGAAGAGTCCGTCGGCGCCCGTCGGCGTTTGAACCGCCTCTTTTGTCAGGAGGTCGTATACGTCGACGCGTTCGTTTTTCGCTTTTTCCCACAGTTCGGCGCAAAGCGCGTTGCGGAACCATTGAAGCGAGCCGGCCGCCGAGAGCGTGACGCCCATATTGTGCCATTTGCCGCGCACGGCGTGGCAGAACGTATGAACGCGTCCGAGCTTGTCGTATTTCGGCTCGTCCGAGTGAACGAAGACGACTCCGCTGGTACCGAGCGACGTCGACGTAACGCCCGGTCGAACGATTCCGTTGCCGATCGCGCCGGCCGCGCAGTCGCCTGCGCCTCCGACGACGAAACAGTCGGTCGTCAAGCCGAGTTGTTCGGCGGCTTGCGGCGTCAACTTGCCCGTAACGTCTTCAGATTCGAAGACGGACGGCAAGAGTGAGAGATCGAGCCCGAGCGCGTCGAGCGTCGGCTTAGACCAGCGACGATTCGCGACGTCAAGAAGCAACGTTCCGCTCGCGTCGCTAACTTCCGTCGCATATTCGCCGGTGAGACGGCGCCTAATTTCGTCTTTCGGCAAGAGAACTTTTGCGACGCGTTCGAAGTTTTCGGGTTCGTTGTTGCGCAACCAGACGATTTTCGGGGCGGTGAATCCGCTCAGGGCGGGGTTGGCGACGTATTCGATCAGTTTTTCTCGTCCGCCGACGGCTTCTTCAATTTCGGCGCATTCTTTCGCGGTTCGCTGGTCGTTCCAAAGAATCGCCGGACGGACGACTTTGTCGTTTTTATCAAGAAAGACGGAGCCGTGCATTTGCCCGGAGAGCCCGATTCCTTTGACGTCTTTGCCGTCGAGTTTCGCTTTTTCGAGGACTTCGGGCACGACTTTAACGACGGCGTTCCACCAGTCGTCGGGATTTTGTTCGCTCCAGAGCGGCTTCGGAGCGTAGCAGGGGTATTCGCCGACTCCGCTTGCTAAAATCGTCCCGTCCGCACGAATGGCGAGGACTTTGGTTCCGGAAGTGCCGACGTCGATTCCAAGATATGCGTTCATTGTCGCTGGGTTCCTTTTACGGGTAAGGGAAAAATAAAACCAATACGACTAATAATAACGCGTCGGCGCGTTTGTCGCAAGTTTTTTTTGAAAAATTTGCCAAGAAGAGAGCAAGAAGAGACAAACGCGCGGAAGTCTTTTAGTTTACAAGGGAGTAATTAGCGCCGTTCAAACGCTTGGTTTTTACGCGTCTTTCAATTTCTACTCGTTTTGCGTTCCTTCAATTTCCTCTACATACAAGCTGAAAATGAAAAGAGCGGATTGACCGTATAAGCCCGTCTCGTCGTCTCCGAAATTTACGGCGGTTGCGGACGAATAAAAACGATCCAACGCGTCTTTCTCTGAAATTTGATATTTTTCAGAAATCAAACGAACAATATCGGGAACCAGAACCGCTCTAACCGCTTCGTGCGACATATTCAACTCTCTAGAACGTAACTTTCGACAAAATTGATTTCCGATAACGCCTCTTCCGTGCAGAAAGCGATCTGATCGTTGATTTTCTTGAATTGGAGTCTTTTAATCGCGTCTTCCTTGCGCATAATTCCTTGAACGACAAACGCGACCGTCTCTCCGACGTCGTCGTCGGCGATATTTCCGATAACGACGTCAAATCCGTGCCGAAAAGCGGGATTACTTCGGCAATTCACGACCGTATCAAGCCAATCCCACGAAGCTCCGTCAAATTCTTTGACGCGCAAATTATCGCTTCTCGACCATTCGTAAACGTTGACGACCGCCGGGCCGTTTCGATTCAAACGCGACTGTATTTTCGCGCGGCGTCGCGCCCAGCGTTCGGCTTGTTCTTTTATGTCGGTCGTATAAAAAGCGAATCCGAAATCGCGGCCAATTTCGGACGTTATGATTTTGGGCTCGCGTATTTCTAAGGTTGTTCCGCGGTAAACTAACATTACGCCTTACAACCGAGATATTCGTCGAACGTTTGCATAAGATATTCGATTCCCATTCCGTGAAGGTCGTCGTAATCGGTTTCTAGCAAATTAAGGACGCCTTCTTTTTTGAACAAGTCGTAAACTTCCGCGCCGGTTTGCCCGATATGCGCCGCATAAAACTCGACGCAAAACGAAATGAAGGACGTTTGACTCAACGCTTCTCCTCCGCGAGGTCTGAAAACCTTTTGTCCGAAAAACTTGTTTCGTTGTCAAAACGTAAGACGGCGCGTCGTTTTCAAACGGCGTGCAACGCGAAATAATAGCGGCAAATGAACGTTTTTCGTCACGCGATCGGCTCGTCCTTGGCGTTATCCCACTTGGAAGAGGTCTTTCGCGCTTCGTCGACCGACTCGACGAAGGCTTTGATCGCGACGTCGATTTCTTCGTCGGTCGTGTATCGGCTCAAACTGAAACGGAAGTTACCTTGCAACGCGCCCGAGGGGACTTGCATCGCGGTAAGGACGTGCGACGGCTCCAACGAGCCTGAAGTGCAAGCGGAACCGCTCGAAACGCAGACGCCCTTCGAGGACATAAGCATTAAAATCGCCTCGCCTTCGGCTCCGTATACGGCGACGTTTAACGTGTTTGGAGTTCGCGGCGCGTTTTTGCCGTTGACGACGAGCCAAGGAATTTGCGTTTCGAGCGCGTTTTGCAGTCTGTCGCGCATCGCCGCCATTTTTGCGCCTCGTTCGAGAATAGAGTCGCTTTCAAGCTCGAGCGCTTTTGCAAGCCCCATTATATAAGGGACGTTTTCCGTTCCGGCGCGTCGACCGCGTTCTTGATGACCGCCGATCATAAAAGGTTCAAAGGGCGTTCCGCGCTTGACGTACAGGGCGCCGACTCCCTTCGGCGCGTGAATTTTGTGCCCGCTGAAAGAAAGCATATCGACGTTGGCAAACGCGCCCGACGACTCGTTGGACGTCGCGACGCGGCTCAAATCGATCGGCAGTTTCGTAACCGACTGCGTGGCGTCGACGTGAAAGACGATTTTAGGGTCGGTCTCTTTGGCGAGTCTTGCAAGTCGTTCGATCGGAAAGACGACGCCCGTTTCGTTGTTGGCGTGCATCATCGAGACGAGCGCCGTTTCGCCCGGTCGAAGCGCTTGGACGTATTCGCGCAAATTAATTTTGCCGTTGGAATCGACGCCGATCCAGTCGACTTCGTATCCGTCTTTTTCGAGTCTTTTACACACTTCCAAGACGGCGGGGTGTTCGACTTTCGACGTTATCACGCGTCGACGCTTGGGATTTGCCTTGATCGCGGCGCGCAATCCTCCAAAGATCGCGGCGTTGTTGCTTTCCGTGGCGCAGGAAGTGAAAATAATTTCGTCAGGCGCGGCGGCTCCCAATTCCTTGGCGACGATTTTACGCGCTTTGTCGAGTTCTCGCGCTAGATTTGCCGCCGGTTCGTACATTGAACTTGGATTCCAGTACTTCGTTTCGAAATAGGGGCGCATCGCGTCGACGACTTCGGGCGCGATCGCCGTCGTCGCGTTGTTGTCAAGATAAACGAACCGCATTGAATCGTTTTGAGCCATTTTTTCCTCGACGTTTCTCGAACTCTTGTCGAATTTCCAGCGCGTTCTTACGTTGGAATTTTCATTGCTTGAGAGTATAGCGCTTTTTTGTTTTTTGAATAGACGCGACGATATGCGCGACTTTTGCGCCGCGCGATGGGACGACGCGTCAATTTTTTTCTTTTTTTTCACAATTTTCTTGCAACGTTCCTTTATGTTGAGTACAATCGGAGTCCAGTCAACCCGAGTTCGCTTTTCCAAATTTTTAACTGAATTGGAAGAACAATGAAAAAGATTATCGTTATCGTAGTCGTCGTGGCGGTCGTTGTGATCGCCGTCGACTTTATCGCGCCCGCGCTGAAAGAACGAGCCGCCAATAAGAGCGCCGAACAGAACTCCGCCGCAAGCGCCGCTTCGAGCGCCGACGCGCCGCGCGGACCGGGTATGGGCGGTCCAGGAGGAGGTCGTCGAGGCAATCCGATGGATGCGTTAAAGAACGAAGAAGGCAAGATCGATTTGTCGAAACTTGCCGACTCGCGTATGCCCGATCAAATGAAAGAAGCGTTGCAACAGGCGGACGCGGACGGCGACGGACTGCTCAACGACGAGGAACGCGAGGCGGCGGAAGTGAAGATGCGCGAAATGCGCAATCCGCTCAATCAACTCAAGAACGAGGAGGGCAAGATCGACTTGTCGAAACTTGCCGACGCGCGCATGCCCGACCCGATGAAAGAAGCGATTCAGAAAGCGGACGCCGACGCCGACGGATTCCTTAGCGAAGAAGAAGTCAAAGCGTTCCTAGAGAGTATGCCGCGTGGTCCGCGAATGGGCGGAGGCAGACCCGGATCGGGCGCCCCCGCGCCGAGCGACGCTCCCGCGCCTCCCGCCGAAGAAGCGACGCCTGAAGCGCCCGCCGCAACCGACGCGCCTGCGGCTCCTGAAACGGCCTCCGCGTCCGAAACTCCCGCGCCTGAAGCGCCAGTCGCCGAATGACGATCGTTTAAGAATTGACGCTTTTACGTGTGAAGGATTCTGAATAGAATTCTCTTTGCGCGGTCTCGTCGGTTCGTAAGAATAAAAAAAGCCGTCGATCTTCTGATCGGCGACTTTTTAATTAGGCGTCTAATTAACGGCAAGAGGCGTCTACGAACGAGATTAACGTCCCATCGCGTAGGCTTGGTTTTCTTTAAGCGTCAAGTTGAAGGCGAGCGCGGCGTTCGATCCGGCGGTCAACGTGGCGGATTGGACGTCTTCGTAGATTTCACCGTCGCGCAAAGCAACGACGCGAACTTCGAACGTGTAGGTTTCGCCGACTTCCAAATTATTCGCGGCAAAAGTTCTCACTTCGCCCGTTTGTTTGGTACGATAACCGTTGACGTAAACGACGGAATCCGCCGGAACCAACATTCTTAAAATACCGGCGCCAAGATTGGGGTTCGCTTGGGGAGTCGGAACGGTTTCAAGTTCGTCGTCGTTTTGTTCGTAGGACGGAACTTGAAGATTATTGTTCTGTTGCAACGCCGGAACGGCGGGTTGCGCGGGTTCCGTGCTTAACGTGGAGCTTGGAAGGGGGGTCGACGCGTTGATCGGAGCGTTGTTCGGAGTTTGCGCGTCAATTCCGCCGTCGACGACCGCTTTGCCCGTCGCGGGGTCAAGTTCGTTGACTTCGCCGGGATAATATCCGTCGCCGCAACAAGAATGAGGCGCGAATACGGTTCCGGCGTTATAACCGACGACTCCGCAAGGATCGCAGGACGAACCGCAACCGAAATCGCAAGTCGGGGCGCAAGGCGTCCAGCAAGGATCGCTAATCGTCGAACAAACGGGCGTGCAACTAGGCTCGCAAAAACTCCAGCACGGATCGCAGACGTAAGCGGGTTGACAATAGTTGCATCGACTGCGGAAGAAATTTTTGACGCGTCTGCAAAGGCGTCGCAAGCATCCGTCGCGTCGCGGAGCGACATAGTTCGTATAACCGCAAACGTTCGCATAGCCGCAGGCGTCCGCGCAACCGTAAGTCGGGTAAGCGTCGTAAGAAATAGCGGCGGGGACGCCTCCGTCGACGAACGTTTCCGAAGCTCCTGCGCAACTGGCGCATTCGCCGTAAAAGCCGTCGACTTCGCTAAACGCGTAATTCGACTCAAGAGAAGCGCTCATATCGCCAAACGTCAACGCTTGATCGTCAAAGAACGAGACGTCTTCAGAAACGGACTCCGCGTTGTTTTTGAACAAACAGCCGTCAAATAGACCCGCAAACGCCGGAACTTCGGCAAAAACGACCGCTAACGCGACAAGCGCCGCCCAACTGAAATTGACCTTCATTTTTTTCTCCTCGATATCGCTCGATCGTCTCTGATCGCGCGCCGTCGCTGCGATCGGATTCGGAATTTTTCGCGCAACAAACCGTTCGACGCCGCGTCTAATCGAATAAAACCGTTTTACGAACGTTTGACCGTTTGTTGAACTTGACGTTTTTGCCAATTAACCATAAACGCCAAGTCGCATATATTTTGCCCATTTGTTTGCGATTGAAAAGCCCCCAATTTGGGTATTTTAACAGATTTCTTTCATTTGCGTGAAATAATATCTGTTGCGCTAGTTTTTCCGAATGTGTGATTTATACGAGCGTTTGGCGTCGACGCCCGCTCTGTCAATCGACATAAACGATTCAGCGCGTAAAAAAAAACACAACCGTTGGAATAATCGTTTTTTTTGATAGAATAACAACCATAACGAGGCGTTGATCGTTTCGTCGACTCCTTGTGCGAATGGAAACGATAGAATCGTTATAAAGCGTCGTCGGACTTGTCGCGACGTCGCGCGGTTTCCCAATTTAACCCCGACAATAATTAGGAGGCGGGTTTATGCGTAAACGTTTTTGGAAAAGACCGATCTTGTTTAGCGCGACCTTTGCGCTTATCCTCGGTCTTCCCTTGTTGTTTGGAATCCTGCTCGAGTTTGCAAACGGTTCCTTGGAGGCGCGCGAGCCTATGCCCGGAAAAATTGTCGTTCCTCACGCGTCGCAAAGGGTCGTTAAAAAAATCGACCCGACGACCGTTCAAAATCCTCTTACGAATATTATGCGCAAATCGACGGAAGAGGCAGACAAGCTCCTTGAAGGCAAAACGAACGAGGAACTGTTCGAACTTGCCCGCGAATTGCGCGAAGAACGTCTTTTTGGCGAGGCAAGTTTTCTTGTCGATCGTATCCTTAGTTCCGAAAACGCGACGGAATTTGACAAAACGCGCGTCGTCGACTTCCTTGCAGGGTTTTACGACGTAGTGCATTACGACGATCCTAACGAACGTTTCGTCCGTTTCGAACGCGTTTTGGAAGAGACGCTCGCTTCCTTGCCCGATTCTTGGCGCGTCAAAACGGCAGTCGCACTTGCGTATTCGCGTTTGCCTAACGAAGGTTCTTTCGTCGACGGACGCTTTGTTTACGGGGCGCGCGGCGATTCGGAGCCTTTGTCGACCGCCGCGCGTTTTCACGTTCGCAAACTTCAGTTGTTGCGCGACGCCTTGCCCTTGGTTCGGCAGGAAGTCGCATCCGACTCGACGCCCGAAGATAGTCGGTTGGAACAATATATGAGCGTCGATCGATTTTATCAGGTCTTCGTTCAGGAACTTTACGCGAGTTATTACCCGTTCTATTCGAGCGGAACTTGGCGTTTGCAAGTCCTTACCGATCTCGACGTCTTGCCCGATTACGAGCCGATCGTTTACGGTCGAAGGAACCGTAATTCCGGCGCGCCGACCGACGCGGAAGGCGCCCCCGTTTTCTTCTTGAAGCCCGAGTCTTTTGAGGCGGCGAAAAACGACGGCGAGCGTATTCAAGCGTTGCGTTTCGAACGTTTCGAAGCGACGCGCGACTCCCGCGTAAAATTCGAAATTCTTATGGAACGCGCCAACGCCGCCTGTTCGCTCTACGGGGTTGAGACGTTGCGTTCTTACAACTATTTCTTTAACGACGATCCGACGCCGGAGTCGAACGAATCCGACGGCGTATGGTCTTTGCAGACGCTCGAAGATTCCGAAACGATCGCAAAATTGGCGACGGGCGTAAAGCGATTCAAACTGCCCGAAGAATACGATTATATCGCTCTTTGGCGCGAATCGTTGGAATACGCCGCAGACGGTTATTCGCGCTGGAGGGCGTGGAGCAACATTGCGCGCGAGTATGAAAATCGACGTCAACTCGACAAGGCGATCGAAGCGCGACAAGCCGCTATCGATTCGCTTGTAGCGCTGAAAACCAAAGCCGGGAGTCAACCCTGCGCGGCGCAACTTGAAGAAGCGCGAATCGCGCTTTCTCAAATCGTCGATCCTCGCGTTCGATTCGATATTGGTTCTTGCGACGTCGCGGGTATGAAAGCGGAATTAGGAATTAAATTTCGCAACGCGACTCAAGTCGAATTGACGGCGAAGCGTCTTAACGTCGGCGCGATGCTCAAGCAACTACGCTCTGAAAATTTCTGGAAGACCGTTCAAAACGCCTATATGAATTCAATTCAACAGCGTTTGACGGAACTGTTGCTCAGGGAAAGTCTTGAAGGCGAAGGCGACCTCCAAAAACGACAATATCTCGAAACGATCAAGCCGCTTGACGACGGGGAAAAAATGATCGGGGAGGAAGTCGCGCGTTTTAGCGTCGACCTCGAGCCCGATCCGCGACGATTTGCGCGCGTTAAATCGGTCGAACTGCCGACGCTTGCGCCGGGCGCTTACTTAATCGAAGCGAAGGCGAAGGACGGGAACCGCGACGCGATCGTCGTTTGGTTGCGCGATACGGCGATTATGAAAAAGGCGCTCAAAGACGAAACGAGATATTATTTTCTTGACGCCGCGACCGGGCGTCCCCTTGCGAATACCGAAGTCGAATTCTTTGACGTTACGACGAAAGGGCGCGACGTCAAAACCAAGACGCGCAAGGCTAAGACAGACGCCGACGGTTCCATTGCAGAAGCGAAGACGTCCGCCGACGTACATCGGAGAACGTTGACGATTATGCCGTCGAGGGATGCGAACTCGCCTTCGCAGGCGTCCTTTATGGATTTCGACGTCGTGTGGTATTCGAGTTACGATTCTTGGAAATTCCAACAGTTGCGCGCTTTCTTTGTTTCCGACCGTCCTATCTATCGTCCGAAACAAAAGGCGGAATTTAAAGTCTGGGTTGGGAACGCGCAATACGACGCGCCCGAAAAGAACGAATGGGCGAATCGCGAAATTTCCTATCAGATTATTTCGCCCAAAGGAGAGAAAGTCAAGCAAGAGCGCGTAACGTTGGACGAATACGGCGGATTTGCCGGTTCTTACGAAATACCCGACGACGCGACGTTAGGCGTTTACGTCGTGCAATTCGGCTTGGATATCGACGCAAACGGCGAAATAGCCAATTATTTCGGCGACGGTTCCTTCCGACTTGAAGAATATCGCAAGCCGGAATTTCAAGTAAACGTAGACGCCCCGAAAGAACCCGTCGCGCTGGGAGACAAATTCAAAGCGACGGTCGAAGCGAAATATTATTTCGGCGCGCCCGTGACGAACGCGACGGTTTCCTATAAAGTTACCCGCTCGAATTATCGTTCGCGGTATTTTCCGCCTCGATATTGGGACTGGTTCTACGGTCCCGGCTATTGGCAATTCGCTTATGATTGCCTCTGGTATCCGGGCTGGAAGACTTGGGGCGTTTGTCGCTTGCCCGGCTTCTGGGATTCGCGCGAGTTCGGCGTTCCTGAAATCGTCGCCGAAGGAGAGGCGGCGATCGGGGCTGATGGAAAATTTGAAATCGAAATCGATTCGTCCCTTGCGAAGGTTATTTATCCGAACGACGATCAAAAGTACGAAATCGAAGCGGAAGTCGTCGACCAGTCTCGACGAACGATCGTTGGCAAAGGTTCCGTTTACGCCGCGCGCAAACCGTTCCAGACATACGTTTGGTTCGAACGCGGGTTCTATAAAGTCGGGGACAAGGCGACCGCGTGTTTCCAAGCGCGTCGACTTGACGAAAAGCCGGTCGTCGGAACCGCGACGGTGAAATTGTACAAAGTCGAATACGCTCCGAGCGCCGACGGCGCCGTCAAGCCGATTGAAACGGAAGTCTTTTCCAAGGTCGTCAAGACCGACGAAAAAGGGGCGGGAAGCGTCGACTTCAAAGCGGCTTCGCCCGGACAATATCGTCTTTCTTGCGTCGTTGAAACGGACTCTGGAATTAAAGAAGAGGGCGGTCAGCTGATCGTCGTTCGCGGCGATCTCGCTAAATACGCCGTCGATAAAAAGACGGCGAAGGAGGAAGGGCGCTACCGTTTCAACGCGCTTGAAATTATTCCCGAGAAGCCCGAGTATTCCGTCGGAGAAACTGCGAAAATTCAGCTTGCGTCCGACAATCCGAACGCGCTTGCGATCGTCTTTACGCGCACTCAAAACGGCGTCGCGCTGGACAAGCCGCAGTTTGTTCAGTTGCAAAACGGACTTGGAAGCGTAGAACTCAAAATCGAACAAGGGGATCAGCCGAATATTTTCGTCGAAGCGACGACCGTTTACGACGGCAAGTTGTACGACGAATTGAAAGAGATAGCCGTTCCGCCCGAGAAACGCGTGCTTGACGTCGCCGTCGAGCCCGTCGAAGAACGCGTGCGACCGGGCGAAAAGGCGAAGATCAAACTGCGTTTGACGGACGTCGACGGAAAGCCGGTCGTCGGTCAGACCGTCGCGACGATTTACGACAAGTCGCTCGAATACGTATCGGGCGGTTCCAACGTTCCCGATATTCGTGAATTCTTCTGGAAATGGCGTCGCAACTCGCATAAATGGACGGCGTCGAATCTCGATCGACTTACGATATTCGACGCGTTTTCCCTTGTTTATGCGACTTCCAACTATCGCGAACGTTTGCAAAACGTCGGCGCCTTTGGCGGAATGGACGTTATGCTTTCGATGAGCGCGGCGCCCCTCGGCGCGACGTCGAGCGGTATGGACGGTATGAGCGGCGGAGTCGCGCTGAAGTCTCGCGGCGCCAAAGCTATGGCGGCGTTTCACGCCGTCGCCGCCGTCGCCGATATGGAGTTTGGGGAGGAGGAAGCCGCGCCGGCGCCGACTATGGCGGCAATGGAGGCCCCGGCGATGGCGCGAGGCGCCGCCCCTGCGTTTGGCACGCGAAGAGAGGCTATGAATATGTCGGCGGTTATGGAGAGTAAAGCGGAAAACGGCGCGTCTTCCGACGACTCCGAATCCGGCGCGCTCGTCGAAGCGACCGTTCGTAAGAATCTCGCCGATCTTGCGTATTGGGCGGCGGATTTGAAGCCGGACGACGACGGCGTAATCGAAATTGAAGTCGATATGCCGGAAAATCTGACGACTTGGAAAATAGCCGCGTGGTCTGTCGGCGACGGGTTGCGCGTCGGTTCCGGGGAATCGGAAATTATCACGAGCAAAGACGTCGTCGTTCGTATGCAGAAACCCCGTTTCCTCACGCAAAAGGACGAAGTCGTTCTTTCCGCGAACGTTCATAATTACCTCGCGACCGACAAAGAAGTTCAAGTTTCGCTTGAATTTCCGCAGGAAGAATCGGAGAATCCGACCGCTAAATTGTCTTTCCTTGACGAGTCGACGCAAACGCGAAAAGTCGTAGTTCCCGCGAACGGAGAAACGCGCGTCGATTGGGTCGCGCGCGCCGAAACGTTCGGAACGGCGACGCTGTTGATGAAAGCGCTTACAAACGAAGAGTCGGACGCGATTCAAGACGTTATTACCGTCAAGGAACACGGAATCGACAAGCAAATCGCCGTCTCCGGCGTTATTGCCGCGTCTGAGAAGAAAGAAGCTAGGGACGCAGAAAACGCTCAAGAGAACGTTCGCGAGTCTAGGTTTACGCTAACGATACCCGAAGAACGACGCGTTGAAACGACGAAACTCACGGTTCGTTTTTCGCCGACGTTAGCGGGCGCGATTTTCGACGCGCTCCCGTACTTGAACCAGTATCCTTACGGCTGTACGGAACAGACGCTTAATCGTTTCCTTCCGACGATCGTCGCACAAAAGGCGTTGCAAGACGCGGGCGTCGATCTTAGTTCGTTGAAAGACAAGAAAGCGAATCTAAACGCTCAAGAACTTGGCGACGCTTCCGAACGCGCCAAGCAATGGCGTCGCAATCCGTTGAACGATCCCGTCTTCGATATCGACGAAGCGCGTAAAATGGCGGCGCTCGGCGTCGAACGCCTGACCTCGATGCAAAATAGCGACGGAGGCTGGGGCTGGTTCTACGGCGCGCAAGAACATTCGTACCCGCATTTGACCGCGCTCGTCGCGCGCGGCTTGAATCTTGCGCGCGAGTGCGATCAAGTCGTCGACGCGAACGTAATCGAGCGAGGCGCGCGTTGGTTGCGCAATTACGAACGCGAGCAGACGCGTCGCGCTTTGCGCGGAAAAGTTTGGTCGGACGAATGGAAACGCGAGAAGGAACGACCCGAGTGGAAAGCTAACGCCGACGCGACCGATGCGTTTGTTTATTACGCGCTTGACGAGTTGGGACTGCGTTCGGTTCCGTTTGAAGACGAATTCGTCAATTACGAAACGGGCGAGTTTTCTAGAGAACTCGACGACGAGCAAGTTCACTCGATTATGAAGGAACTCCTTTGGGAAGCGCGTAACCAACTGTCGCTCTATCCTCTCGCCAATTACGCGCTCGCGCTTTGCGACGACGCTAACGACGACGCGAATGCCCAAGCGCGCGTCGCGACGATTTTGAGCGTTTTGGCGCAATATCGCGGCGTCGACGAAGAGAACCAGACCGTTTGTCTCGATCTGAATCGTTTCGACGGTTGGTATTTCTGGCGTTGGTACGATTCCGAATTCGAAACGCAAGCCGCCTATTTGAGATTGTTGCAACGCGTCGATTCCGCGACGTTGGAAGAACTTGGACTCGATAAGGACGCGCCGGGCTTGGTCAAGTATTTGCTGAATAATCGCAAGAACGCGACCTATTGGAATTCGACGCGCGACACGGCGCTTTGCGTCGAGGCGTTTTCCGAATATCTCGCCAAAACGAACGAACTTGCGCCTAGCGAGAAAGTCGAAGTTTTCGTCGACGGCGAATTGAAGAAGACTGCGGAATATACGCCTGAGAATCTGTTCGAAACGGACGGTACGTTGGAACTTAACGCCGACGAATTGACGACCGGCGAACACGAGGTCGTTTTGCGCGTAAGCGGCGACGGCGCGCTCTATTACAACGCCTATCTTGAATTCTTCACGTTGGAAGACCCGATTCAAAAGGCGGGGTTGGAACTTAAGACGGAGCGACGTTATTACAAGTTGGTCGAACGCAAAGACGCGACGACGCTGGTCGAAGGCGGACGCGGACAAGTCGTCGAACAGCGGGTCGAACGCTATGATCGCGTTCCTCTTGCGACGGGCGACGAAGTCGTTTCCGGCGATTTAATCGAAGTCGAATTGATCGTCGACAGTAAAAACGATTACGAGTCGATTTTGTTAGAGGACGCTAAAGCGGCGGGATTCGAGCCGGTTGAACAACAGAGCGGATATAACGGGAACGCGTTGCGCGCTTACGTCGAATACCGCGACGACCGCGTTTGTTTCTTCGCGTCCCAAGTTCCGAAGGGACGAACGACCGTGAATTATCGACTGCGCGCGGAAACGCCGGGTAAGTTCTCCGCTTTGCCGACGAAGATTTGGGCGATGTACGCGCCCGAGTTGAAGGGTAACGCCGACGAATTCAAGGCTAACGTGAAAGACAAGTGACGTCGCGCTGAATCGACGAACGATTAGGCGTCGTTTCGTTAGGGAAACCTTGAAACGGCGCTTTTGTTGAACTTGACGCAAAGAAAACGCCGACGTCCTCGTTAAATC